>JBKQWF010000079.1:0-16129 GCA_052139695.1 Limisphaerales bacterium | reverse complement strand
GGCCATGTTGAAATCCTCCGACGAGTCGTGAGGATTGCGTCGTCCCAGGGCCAGCAGATCACCGAATTCTATGCCCAGCTTCTGCTCGGCGTAAGGGCGAAGATATTGTTCGACGAGGGCGGGAGAAAAACGGTCAAAGCCAGCGGCCACAGCCGTGTGGGTGGTGAAGAGATTCCCCGCCCGCGTGGCCGACAGCGCCACCGCGAAAGGCTGCGCATTCTCTTGCATGAAATCGCGGGCGCGTTCCAACACGGCAAAGGCGGCATGGCCTTCGTTCAAGTGACAGACATCGGGCTGGATGCCGAGGGCAGCGAGCAATCGCCAACCGCCGATCCCCAGCAGCAATTCCTGCACGAGGCGCAACTCGGGCCCGCCGCCATACAACTCGCTGGTAATTCCACGATGAGCGGGAAAGTTAGCCGCGTCATTGCTATCCAGCAGGTAAAGCTTGACCCGGCCCACTTGAACCTGCCAAGCGCGCAGCCAAACCGCGTAACCGGGCAAGGCGATCTCCAACCGCAACCACTCGCCGTTTGGTTGGCGCACCGGCGTGATCGGCAACTGTCCCGGGTCGTTAAACGGGTAGAGGGCTTGTTGCGCTCCATCCTTGCCAATTACCTGGCGAAAATACCCTTGCTGGTAGAGCAATCCCACGCCAACTACTGGCACGCCCAGGTCGCTGGCGGCTTTGAGTTGATCACCAGCGACATTGCCCAGCCCGCCGGAGTATATTGGCAGCGCTTCGCTCAACATATATTCCATGCTGAAATAGGCGATACACTTCAACGGTGACTGCGGGTGATTGATCTGAAACCACGCCGGGGCCTCCGCCGCCTGATGCTTGGCTCGCAACTTTTCATCAATGTTCTTGCGGAAGGTTGCATCGGTCAGGACGCTCTTGAGCTTGTCCTTGGAGACCGTCTGCAGGACGACCCAGGGGTTTTGCGTCTGTTCCCACAGTGTCGGATCAAGCTGCCGCCATACTTCGTCGGTGGCATGATTCCACGACCAACGGAGGTCCAACGCCAACTCCGCCAGGGAATCGAAGCCTTCGACACTGGCAAGGGATGGACTTTGGATCGGTGTATTGACAGGAATTTGTGAGCTCATGATGGGATTTTTGGTTTTGCCAGCGCATCGCTGACGATGGTTTGTGCTTCCTCCAGGATGCGGCGCAAATGGTCCGCCCCCTGGAAACTCTCCGCGTAAATTTTGTAAATGTCTTCCGTCCCGGAAGGGCGCGCCGCGAACCATCCGTTCGGGGCTGCCACTTTTAAACCGCCGATGGGAGCGCCATTGCCGGGCGCCTGAGTAAGGACACTCTGGATTTTTTCGCCCGCCAACTCTGTGATTTTGACTTGTGACGGCGAGAGTTTGGCCAACGTTGCTTTTTGCTCCGGAGTGGCTGCCGCCTCAATGCGGTCATAGACAGGCTCGCCGAAATCATGCGTGAGTTTGTGATACATTTCGCCAGGGTCATGCCCCGTCCGCGCTGTCATCTCCGCGGCGAGCAGGCAAGGAACGATTCCGTCTTTGTCCGTCGTCCAAACCCCGCCGTTCAGACGAAGAAAGGAGGCTCCGGCACTTTCTTCGCCACCAAAACCCAGCGAGCCGTCAAGCAGACCGTCCACGAACCACTTAAAACCAACGGGAACTTCATAAAGTTTGCGTCCCAGTTTCGCGGTAACGCGATCAATCATCTGGCTGGTCACCACCGTTTTGCCGACCGCCGCGTCCCTGCGCCACTCTGACCGGTGTTGAAAGAGGTAAGAGATGGCAACAGCAAGGTAATGATTAGGGGGCAGCAAACCTTTGCTTTTAGTGACAATGCCGTGCCGGTCGTGGTCTGTGTCGCAGGCAAAAGAAAGGTCAAATCGGTGCTTCATCCCGATCAACCGCTCCATCGCGTAGGTCGAGGATGGGTCCATCCGTATCTGGCCATCCCAATCCACGGTCATAAACCGAAAAGTAGGGTCCACCTCTTCGTTGACCACGGCGATTTTTAAGTTATAGCGCTCGGCGATTCGTCCCCAGTAATGGATGCCGGCGCCGCCCAGTGGATCCACCCCCATGTCAAGCCTCGCGTCGCGAATGACCTCCATTTGAACGATGTCACCAAGATCGGCAAGGTAGGAGGTGAGATAGTCGTGCTGATGCGTCGTGGAAGCGCGCAAAGCCTGCTCGTGGGGAATGCGTTTGACGCCCGCAAGCCGGGCTTCGAGCAATGCGTTCGCCTTCGCTTCAATCCAATCGGTGACGGCATTGTCCGCTGGTCCTCCATTTGGCGGGTTATATTTGAAGCCACCGTCACGCGGCGGATTATGCGAGGGTGTGATGACAATTCCATCGGCCAACCCGATCTTCCGGCCGTGATTGTAAGCCAGGATGGCGTGAGAAATCACTGGGGTCGGAGTAAATTCGTCCCCTTCGGCGAGCATCACTTCGACTTCATTTGCAGCCAGAACCTCGAGCGCGGTCGCGCAAGCAGGCGCGGAAAGCGCGTGCGTGTCGATGCCGAGATACAGCGGGCCGGAGATGCTTTGTTCCTGGCGATACAGGCAAATCGCCTGGGTGATCGCAAGGATGTGCCGTTCATTGAAAGCCCGGTCAAACGATGAGCCGCGATGCCCCGAAGTGCCAAACGCCACCCGTTGGGCCGGAATCGCGGGATCGGGCACGTCGGTAAAGTAGGCGGTAATAAGCCGCGGCACATCGACGAGTATTTCCAGTGGGGCTGGCTTGCCTGCCAGGGGACTTATTTTCATTCGATTCGATAGAAAGCATTTCCCGAGCTCGGAATTTTTAGTTGCGCGGTCCGGCGCTCGCTGGCGGGGGGAGTTCAACCTCTTTATGGCCGTTGGCGCGCTCCTGGCCCAAGCCCATGGTCAGCGCCGTCATTCCCGCCAGCCCACCGAGTTGCATGGATTCCACAGCGGTGCTCGGAACGATGACGATCGTGGCGTTTTTCTTTAACCCCTCGTAAAGCATGTTCATGGCCCGCAAATGGAAGGCGACGGGGTTGTGGTCATAGGTCTTGCCGGCTTCGGCAAATTTCTCCGCGATCTGTCGCTCGGCGTCACCTAAGATCACCCGGGCCTGCCGCTCTCGCTCCGCCTGCGCCTGCATGGACATCGCATCCTCCAGACCGGAAGGAATCAAAACATCCTTCACCTCCACCGAAATAACGTTGATGCCCCAGGGTTCAGTGCGCTGATCAATGATCTTCTGCAGCAGGTCGCTGATTTTGTCCCGGCCTTCAAGCATATCCGAAAGCATGGTCTTGCCGATCACATCGCGGAGGGCGGTTTGCGATGCCCAACTGATCGCGCTTCGGTAGTCTGCCACATCCAAGGCTGCCTTCTTTGGGTCCACTACCTTCCAAAACAGCACGGCATCCACATCCACTGGCACCGTGTCTTTGGTCAGGGTTTTCTCCGCTTTGAAACCAGTTGTGATGACGCGAGTGTCGATCCAGTAGGGAATCGCATCAATGATCGGCATAATGAAAAACAGCCCAGGCCCGCGAAGCGAGTGAAAGTGGCCCAAACGCAGGATGACCGCTTTGTCCCACTGATCCGCAACTTGGATCGCGGACGCGACAACAATGGCCAGAACGAAAGCACTGACTGCAATCACGCCAGCCTCAAGGTTACCGGCGACTCTATCCCTGGCATAGGCCAAGGCCGCGCCGACGCCGAAGATTATAAAAAATATCAATATCGCAAACGATCTGTTTTGTTTCATTTGAATTACCTTTGTGGAGTGCCTTTTTATCCCTGCCGAAATGGCTGCCCGGATTCACGTTTGAGAATAAACAGAATTCCGCTTGGACCGCTATGGGGTGTTCTCCCCATAAATCCGCCTCATTATCAAGGCATAACGTCAATGTTACCTTGCTAACAACTTGCCGATCGATTTCAATGCCCGCCGTTGTTTTGCGGTGGTCTTGGGATATGCCATGTGCAGATCATTGAGCGCGTCCAGAATGGTTTGGGAAACAATCAACCGGGCATTCTCCTTGTCATCGGCGGGAACGACGTGCCAAGGCGCGTGACGCGTACTGGTCGCGTTCAGGCATGTTTCATAAGCCTTCATGTAATGTTGCCAGTATTTCCTCTCCTGACCGTCCGCGAGGCTGAATTTCCAGTTCTTGTCCGGCTCATCAATACGATCGAGGAATCGCTTTCGTTGTTCGCCTTTTGAGATGTGGAGGAAGAACTTGATAATTCGCGTGCCGTTACGGTGGAGATGCTCTTCCAAGTCCACGATGGAACGATAGCGTTCCTTCCAGAGGTTCTTCTCGCCGGCCAACTCATCCGGCAGTCCTTGGTTGCGGAGAATCTCCGGATGCACGCGAACAACCAGCACCTCCTCGTAGTAGGAACGATTGAAGATGCCGATCCGCCCCCGTTCTGGCAGACGGCACGTGGTGCGCCTAAGAAAATCGTGCCTCAGTTCCTCCTTGCTCGGCTGCTTGAAACTGAAAACCTCGCAGCCTTGCGGATTGACCCCGGACATGACGTGCCGGATGGCGCCGTCCTTTCCGCCGGCATCCATCCCCTGAAAAATCAGCAGCAACGAATACCGGCCGGACGCGCAGTGCAGTTGTTGCAGGGCGCTCAACTCCTCAACGTGTTCTTTCAAAAGCTTGTGGTACTCTTTCTTGGACTTGCAAATGGGCTCCACTCTCGTCGGCCACTCGCCGAGTTCGACTTTTCCCCCGGGGCGCACCCGAAAGTCCTTTGCATTGATTTTCATCCTTATTCTTTTGTGATCTTAGCCGCTTTGGTTACGCGGGTTTATTTTTTGGTTTCCGCTTCTTCCGCTTCCTGAACAGCGCGAACATCCTCGCGCCCTAATTGCTCGTATAATTTATGGACTCGGTTGACGAGCTGTGGTGATACCTCGACTGTTGACTTTACGTTCGGTTCCGGTTCAGTTGCCGCTTTGTCATTAGGCTTCGGCTCAACCTTGGCGGTGGGATTGATGTCGGCTTTGGTGTCAGATTTCGGTAGTGCTTTGGCGGCGGATGGCGACAAGGCTTTGGCCTCCGATGTGGCTGGAGCTTTGACTTGAGGCGCCAACACGGTCTTGGCCTCCGGTTTAGGTTTGGGAGCTGCCTCGGTTTTAGCGTCAAGTTTGGCGCCAGGTTTCGGCTCGACCTTCGTTGCTGGCATCAGCTCACCTCTGGCTTGCGGTTTTGCATTGGTGTCAGGATCAGGTTGAGCCTTTGTTTCCGGCTCGGACTCGGCTTTGGGTTCAACCTTGGCAGGAGTTGCGCGAATCTCGCGTTCGGCCTGGTCCCAGTTCTCATCCGATTGACCGTCCCGATGGCCATTGTGCTCGTATAATTCATAGGCGCGTGCCGCAATCTGCGGCGTCAAATCGGATGTGTTCTTGCCGTTGGTGTTAGGTGAGGATTTCGCTTCAGGTTTGGTTTCGGACTTGGGACCAGATTTTGTTTCGACTTTGGCATCTGGCTGCGGCCCGGATTTCGTTTCCGTTTCCGCCTTAGCTTTGACTTCGGTTTTAGTCCCAGTTGTGGCTACCGCCTTGACTGGATCAAGAATTCGATACGCGAGTAATTTGATGCGGTCACTCACCAGCGCCCAGATCAGAGCATATCCCCAGACGAACCCGGCCCAACCCCAGCCGAGGGGTGGCATCAGGAATCCGTAAACCGCGATGAAGGTCGCCAAAATTTGAGTGCCGAGCACGGCCGCCCACAAAATCTTCGCGGGGCGTATGGACCACAACGGGCCGCGCGTGCGAGCGAGAAAGATCGTCAGATGTCCAGCCACGGACAGCATCAGGTACATCATCGGCTGGAGCTGCTTGTGGCTGAGGTGAAAAACCTGGTCGCCCAGATAGAACAGGCCGAACGAGGCGATCGGTCCGACGACGCCCAGCACCGTGGCGATTCCCAACACCAGGCGCATGTTCCAGGCTTCAGGCTCATCCTTGTAGTGAACGTTGTCATAGGCAATGGACAGGATGGCGCCGTCGTTGAGCAGCGCCAGCATCACGATCATCACCGCCGTGAGCGGATAAAAATTAAAGATCAGGATCGCCAGCGTCATGAACAAGAGCACCCGTAGCGTCTCGGCAATGCGGTAGATCGCATAGCTGTTCATCCGCTGGAAAATGCGGCGGCTCTCTTTGATGGCGTCAATAATCACCGACAAGCCGGGCGTCGTCAGGACGATGGACGCCGCCGCGCGCGCCGCGTCGGTCGCGCCCGAAACAGCAATGCCGCAGTCGGCTTTCTTGAGCGCGGGGGCGTCATTCACCCCGTCGCCCGTCATGCCGACGATGTGGCCGCGTTTTTGCAGCACATCCACAATGTGGTACTTGTGTTCCGGGAACACCTGGGCAAAACCGTCAGCCTTCTCGATGGACTCGGCCACCGCTGCGGTCTCTTCCTTCTTGGAGTCGCCCAGGCTGGCGGCGTCGAGGATGTTTGTACCCATGCCCAACTTTTTGGCGGTTTCCTGGGCGATGGCCAATGCATCGCCCGTCACCATCTTGACCTTGACTCCCATCGCCAGGGCGGTCGCGATGGTGGCTTTGGCATCTTCCCGCGGCGGATCGAACAAAGGAAGCACTCCCACAAATTGCCATGGCCCGTCACCCTCGGCGTGCGCCACGCCCAACGAACGAAAACCGCGCGCGGCGAATGCGTTGACGGCTTTCTCAACGGCGGGCTTCACTGGCCCGGCATTGGCCGACAAGGCCAATATCACCTGCGGCGCGCCTTTGGTGACCTTGAACGACTTTCCATCCTTGGTCTTGACGGTGGCCTCGGTGCGTTTATGCACCGGGTCGAAGGGCTGGAAATGAACCACCTCATAGGCCTTCAAGGCCTCTTTGTCTTTCAGTCCCCCGAGAACGGCCAGATCAATCGTGTCGTTATTGTCCGCGCGCGACGCCAGCGCGCCATCGAGAATAACTTGGGCGGCAAGAACGTCGTTGACGCTGAACGGATCGCCCAGGGTCAGCTTGTTCTGTGTCAAAGTGCCAGTCTTGTCCGCGCACAGCAGGTCCACGCCCGCCAATTCCTCGATCGCCACCAACTTGCTGACAATCGCCTTCTTCCTGGCCAAGAGGCGGGCGCCGACCGCCATCGTCACCGACAATACCGTCGGCATGGCCACGGGAATCGCGGCCACGGTCAGCACCAAGGCGAACTGCAAAGTCTCGAGAATCTTGTCGCCGCGACAGATGGCAAAGGTAATGATCACCGCCACCAGCGCGACGGCCAGGATGATGAGGTAATTGCCGATCTTCAGCACCGCCTTTTGAAAATGGCTGACCGTGTGCGCCTCCTGCACCAATTGCACCGTCCTGCCGAAGTAAGTTTTCTCGCCTGTGGCATACACGATGGCGCCAATTTCGCCCTGGCGAATAATCGAACCGGAAAACACCGCGTCGCCGGATTTGCGCTCAGCCGGCAACGATTCTCCCGTCAGCGCGGACTGGTCCACCTCCACCGGATCGCCGTCTAGCAGGCGCGCATCCGCCGGCACGATGTCGCCCAGGCGCATGCGAACAACGTCGCCCGGCACCAGCTCGCGCGCCGGTGGATTGATCCATTTCCCATCCCGTTTCACCCGGGCTTTAATGGCCAGACTCGCCTTAAGGGCGTCGATGGCATTGCCCGCCTCGCGTTCCTCCCAGAATCCCACGACGGCGTTGGCCACTAACAAAAGGAGGATGATAAAAAAATCCGGCCAGTGCCCGACCACCCCCGACAGGATAACCGCCACTTCAATCATCCACGGGATGGGACCCCAAAAATAGGAGAGGAATTTCAGGAACAGATTCGTCTTTTTTTCGATTATCTCGTTCGGGCCATATTGCGCCAACCGTTTCTGCGCTTCGGCTTGAGTAAGGCCGTCCGGCGATGACCCAAGTCTTTTCTCCACTTCCGCCAAGGGCAGAGTTTTCAAATCGTCGTTGGCATCAGCCTTGGCCTCAGGTTTCGATCCCGGCTGAGATGCGGGAGCCTTAGGCTGTTGAGTATTGGTTTTCATAATGGATATGCTTTCTGCCTTTGCTAGGCTGCGCGTTTCGTAAGTTTCGGGATATGGGTTGATGTCTTCTCCATTGCGGCGTCGTATTCACCCCGGCGCGCCGCCCGGTTGCACCAGGCCCGATGATACAGAGCCTGCTGTGCCGCCAAGACGTGATCCTCCTTGCCTTGCCAAATCTCCAAAGCCGGCTGCTGGATGGCGCGGGCGAACGAAAACGCCAATGCCCAAGGCAGCGCTGACTTGAATCGAACATTCATGGCATTCAAACGGGCCGAGGCCAGTTTAGCGGATTGGCCGCCTGACAAGAAAGCAACCCCCGGAACGGCTGCGGGGACGGCTCGCAAGAGACATCTCACCGTGGCATCGGCTACCTCGTCCGCCGATGGTTGGTTGGGACAGGTCAATCCAGGAAGCACCATGTTGGGCTTGAGGATCATGCCTTCGAGCATCACCAACTGCGTGTGAAGCTGGTTGAAAACGCTTCGCAGGAGTTCCTCCGTTACCTGGCTACACCGTTCCAGGGTATGCGCGCCGTCCATGAGCACTTCCGATTCGACGACGGGCACCAGTCCGGCTTCCTGGCACAATGCGGCATAGCGGGCCAGCGCGTGCGCGTTGGCCTCGATGCAACCCTGGCTGGGAATGCCCTCCCCCACGGCAATCACTGCGCGCCACTTGGCAAATCGAGCGCCCATTTGAAAGTATTCCGTGAGGCGGGCGCGCAATCCGTCCAGACCTTCGGTGATCTTCTCTCCAGGATGACCAGCCATGTCCTTGGCACCGATATCGACTTTAATGCCCGGAACGATGCCCGCGTCGGTGATGACTTTAACAAAGGGCGTGCCATCTTTCTTGCACTGGCGGATCGTCTCGTCGTAGAGGATCACCCCACTGATGCACCCACCGAGTCCGCGAGTGGTCACAATCAACTCCCGGTAGTCGCGCCGGGCGTCCACAGTCTGGGGAATCCCCAACTTGTCAAATCGTTTGTTGCACGTTGGATTACTTTCATCCATGGCCAGCAGACCTTTGTCGCCGGCGACCAGCGCCTGGGCGTTATCAATCAGAATCTGCATATTCATTTGTGTTCCGTTTCTGTTCTGCGCTCTCCGCCGGCTCAGGCTGTGTTTGAAAAACCGGTTGCATGCGGATTGAGCTGGCGCCAGGAGCCAGGGTTGATGTTGCACCGACGGGCGCCACTTCGCTATGGGGTGTAACCCGGTTATGGTGCTGCGGCCGGATTTCTTTGCCGCTGCCGGCAACCTCAGCCTGAAACCGACGCGGCAAAAGACCCGGTTGATGCGCGGATGGGAAGAACACCCCATAGCAAAGACGTGGCCAGGGGCTAGACTGTTATCGTTAATCAAAACAAAAAACAAAAACGAAAGAAGAAACATTATGACCGAGAACAATTCAGTCGTGGCGATTTTCCAATCGCACACCGGAGCAGAAGCCGCCGTCAAAGAACTGCAGCAAGAGGGCTTTGACATGAAAAAACTTTCCATTGTCGGACGCGACTATCACACGGATGAAAACGTGGTCGGCTACTACAATACAGGAGACCGCATGAAATACTGGGGGAAACTGGGAGCTTTCTGGGGTGGGTTTTGGGGCCTGTTGTTTGGCTCGGCGGTCTTTGTGATTCCCGGTGTCGGACCGTTGCTCATGGCGGGACCGATTGTCGGTTGGATTGTCGGAGCGCTGGAAGGCGCGGTGGTGGTGGGCGGTTTGAGTGCGCTGGGCGCCGGCCTCTACAGCATGGGCATCCCCAAGGACAGTATTCTGCAATACGAGACAGCGGTGAAGAGCGGCAAGTATGTCCTGGTCGCCCACGGCTCCGATGTGGAAACGGCTCACGCCCGAGAAATCATCAGACGCTCCAATCCGGAAGCCTTGCAGGAACATCAATGTTCTGGCGCCACCAAGGAAGCATGCGCGGTGGGAGCGTGATTCGCTGCCACGGTGAGCGATTCAGTTCACGGAAAGGATGCCGATTTTCGGACGAATTCCTTTCTGCCATGCGCTGTGCGTTTGGCAAGCCTTTGCAAAAATCCCCCAAGTAATGGCGACCCGATGATCTGGTCTGACTTAGGTCAACTTACCAGTGCAATCCTGCTGATGATCGGCGCGTTGCTGCCCGTTGTGAATCCTCTGGGCGACGCGCCGATTTTTTGGTGATGACTCCCGGCTGTGACGAGTTGACGCGCGCTAATCTGGCCAAACGCATCGCCTTCTACTCGTTCATTTTATTGCTGGGGTCAATGTTGTTTGGCTCGGTTGTCCTCCTTTTGTTCGGCCTTTCAATCCCTCTGGTACAGGTGGCGGGGGGAGCCGTAGTCTGTGCCTTGGGTTGGAAACTTTTGTCCGACAACCCCAAGCCAGCCGCCCCGTCCATTGATCCGATTCACGCTAACCTCATCGCAATGGGGCGGGCCTTTTCCCCGCTAACGATGCCTCTGACGATTGATGCCGGAGTGATCTCGGTCGCCATCACCGTCGGGGCCAATCACGCGCACACGTTCGAGCACGCGATGATCCAGTTGCTGGCCTCCGTCATCGGAAATGGCGTCATCGCGGTCGCAATTCTGCTGGCCTATCGCTATGCCCAGCGGGGCGGCAAACGGATCGGGCACACAGGCATGATGGTCGTGGTGCGACTCTCAGCGTTCATCATGGTATGCATCGGTGTGGGGATCACTTGGAACAGCATCAAGGCGTTGCTGGCGGAAATTCACATTCCAAGTTGAGGAGCGTCAGAGGAGATGATCCAACATCCAGGCAATCGTTTGGAGATGTTCCTTCTAAGTGTTGAAATACCGGCTCACCCCAACTCTACTACCATTTTGCCGATGTTTTGCCCTCGGAAAAGACCGATGAAAGCCCTCACCGCTTGATCGATTCCATGCACGACTGTTTCCCTGCTCTTCAATTTGCCGGCCCGGTAATAGCCGCCGACTTCCTTTTCAAACTCGCCCTGGCGATCCAGCCAATCCCGAACCAGCAGCCCCTTCATTGTCAACCGTTTGGTCACCATGTTAAATAAATTGCAAGGGCCGGGCCGTGGCTGTTCCTCATTGTAACCGGAGATGCCGCCACAGGCGATGATGCGGCCATGCACCCGCAAAGCTGAGGGCGCCGCTTCGAGCGTTGCGCCTCCCACATTATCGAAATAGACATCGATCCCGTCCGGCGCTTCCACCTTCAGTTGTTCTACCACGGGCCCGATTTTGTAGTCAAAGGCGATGTCAAATCCGCATTTTTCGCGTAAAAACTGCACCTTTTCTTCTGAGCCGGCTGATCCGATAACCCGGCACCCGCGCAATTTCGCCAGTTGCCCGGCCACATGGCCGACGGCACCGCCAGCGGCCGAAATGAAAACAACATCGCCAGCCTTGACTTCCACCAAATTCAACCCGGCCCAAGCGGTCATCCCCGTCATGCCGAGTGCGCCCAAGTAAACTGAGAGCGGCTGAAGATCGCGGCTGACTGGGCGCAAGTCTTTCGGTGACGCCACAAAATATTCCCGCCAGCCAAAGTTAGAGGTGACAGCGTCGCCCTGCTTGAATTCCCGGGCGCGCGACTCGACGACCTCGCCAACCGCACCGCCCTCGAGCGGTTCGCCTAACTCGAACGGCGGAAGGTACGATTTCCCCTCGTTCATCCGACCGCGCATGTATGGATCTACCGAGATGTAGAGATTGCGAACCAGCACTTGCTCATCCTGTAGCGGCTCCGGCTCCGTCTGAACGAGGGCGAAGTTAGCCGCGGTTGGCATTCCCTTGGGGCGGGAGGCCAGCCGAACCTCATGGCTCAAAATCTTTGACATAAAAAGAGTCTCGACAGCCTCGCTGCTTCGTCACAAGGCTCTTATTTGCTTGGAGATTAGCCATTGGGCCAAAACTACGCAAAAGAGAAGGACACCCAAGCAAGCGAGAGGATTGTCCGCATGGTCTATTCCTGCGGCTCTCTGGCGGCTTGACGCATCTGGTCATGTTCAGCCCCTTCGATGCCTTCTTCGACCAGCCTCTCATTGTCGCTACGCCCTTCCTCGTCCTCATCCTCGCTGGGAGCCGCTTGGGCTTTGTCTCCGGTTGAGCCGGGCAGCGGATCCCAGCGTTCGGATTCGGGCGCCGATTCAAGGACCGCATCTTTCGGGTCCGTGCCCGGTTCGCCCGTTAATTCCCGTCTGGCCTGTTCCGTCTCGGATTTCGACACGTCCCCCTCGAGACGACCGTCAATCACAGCCAGTTCAGTCGCGCGATCCCGCACCATCTTACGCGTCACCGTACCGATGCCAGCGGAGTTCTCAGTCAACGTACCTTCTTTAAGTGGATTAGTTTTCATGGGCAATCTTTATGGTATGTGGGGGAATGTTCTTGAGTTCTGCGTGGTCTTCATCTGGCGCTCGCCGCGATCCTCGCGCACATCGCGGGACTTGGAAAAAGTGTTGTCCCGAGTTTGAGATTTTCGATTCGTCGGGCCTGCCGCGAGGTTAGGCCGCAGTCGATGAAGTGATTTTGGGAATACAGGGGTTTGGCTCATAATGGATGATTTCAGTCTGCAGCATCGGTCGCCGCTACGAGGCGCTCAGGACTGCGTTCGACCGCTTCCTTGGTAAGGTTGACGAACACCGTCGAATCCTCGTAACTGATCCGGTCAATCTTGCTCGTCGGTATCTGCACCTCTTTGCCCGAAAACCTGTGCCCGGTTTTGATGACCAATTGGCCGATCCCCCAGCTCTGGTCGTCCATCATAAAATCGCAAAGATGGCCCAGCAATCCGTCGCTGGCTTGCAGGTGGTAACCGTTCACGGCCAGAGTGCTGCGCAGATGCGCATCGGTGCGGTTTGATGCCGGGCCACTCGCGTGGGCTACCGGTTTTGCAAGCAGCGCCATAACTGGAGAACTGCTCATGCCCCACAAAGCGTCACCTTGCCAATAGTAGGGCCAGCCGTAATGGCGGTGATACTCCTCTTCGTATTGCCGCGAGACTGGTTTATGCGCCTCAATCGCGGGGCCGTCCTCAATTTGTTTCCGAGTCAGGTTTACGCGCAGGACGTTTCCGGTCAGCGCGAGAAGGCCGAGCGAATGGGGCGAGATGAGCACCAGCCGCCCCGTCAGCCAGGAACCGGTATCCGCGACCACATAACGAACTCCCCAGTTCTCATCGTCAAAGTAAAAATCCTTGACGTGGCCGATTTCGCCGTCTAACGCCCCGAGTTTGCCACCGTATAATTGTTTGATGCTTCGCAACATAAGTTTGTGATTCGTTTGTTTGGTCTTCCGTTATCTTTCCCCATGCTCCTCGTGCTGGCCGCCTTTTGGACTCGAGCCGGCCGGCTTCCAATTCTTAGGATACTGCCGCGCGATAGCGGCGTGGTGATTGGCCGGGGAGTCGTGAAAAGCCATCTTCACGGACGGAGAAGCCTGCAGCACGGCAACCGAGATGCCAGGCGGGCCTGCCCGCGAAACCCACGCGCCTCCTTCCAGGTAAGCGTATTCATGCCGGCTGCCGCTGTAATAAACTCCATAATTTGGATAATACAGGTAGTCATCCTGCGCGATGACGCCAGGCGTCGAGACCGTGACCGCGACACCCGGACCATCGACGTGACCCACGCATCCGGTCAACGATAACATGAGCACCGAATTCAATATGATCCCGGCTTTGCAGATACCGCGGAGAGGAAATGTTTTTTTATTCATGAAAGGAGAATAGCCTGAATCCGCCCTGGCGCTATTCGGTGTTACCCGAACAAGGTTTTGGGCATCGTGTCGTCACCCAACATCTCGCAACTCATTTTGCTTTTGCGAGCAACATCGCGAACACTTCGTAGTTGAGATTCTCCATATCTTTGGCCAGACCCGCCAAGGCACGGGCACGATCGAGTTGAGGCTCGTTTTCGCCGGCGATGGTTGCCAGGTGCCAGGCATAGCTGAGCGCCTCGGTCTGGGTTAACAGCAAGGTCAGCTCAAATTCATTGCCGCTTTGATCCAATAGTTCCTTCTTCTCCGTGGAGGCAATGGCTGCGCGGGTGGCGGTTTCCCCGGGCGGGAGCCGTAGATCGTCCAGATGGATCGAAGGATCATCTTTGGCAAATTCCTCCAACAGCTTTGCTCCAGTCCCGGAAACAGCGGCAATTCGCTTGACCAGGTTCTTAACCTCAGAATGCTCCCGTTTGATGAAGCGCAGCAAGCTGACGTCTTTTTGCTCATCCAGAAGTTGATGGAGCAAACTGTAGCAATTGTTTCGCGTCGATAGCGCGGTTCCGCTCTCGGGCGCGGAGTCGGCCTTTGGCGGCTGGCAACCGGTCAAAATGCAAGCGATTGATAACATCGCCGTCAGCAATGGGCAAATCGTCTTTGTAACCGCAAACATACAGGCCCCCTGTTACTTCATGGCAGTGATGCGCTTCAAATGCTCCTCCACCACCAGAATGGACTTATCCACGACACTTTTGACGTCTGCATCCGTTGTGGCGGCAGATTCGGCTCTGAATTCTTTGGCCAGATCTGTAAGTTCCTTTGTCATGGCGGCGATATAAAAATTGTCGAATCGCGAGCCCGTTAGGTCCGTCATTTTATCCACCACCGCTTGATGTTTTGCCTCCAAGCTCTCGGGTAAAGTCAGACCCTTTTGCTGTGCCAATGCTTTCAGGTCGTCATTGAAGGTGGCGTCCTCTCTCACTATCGAATGACCAAATTCCCGCACGTCGTCGCGATTCCCTTTCAGGTTGGCCATTTCCCCCAGCCTCACTTCGGTCATGCCGTCTTGGATGGCCGCCTGAATGAAGTCTTTGTCCGCAGTGGAGACCGTTGGAGCTCCGTTCGCACGCGGAGTCGCGACGAGGAATCCCGCCCCCGCCAGAGCCAGAACGGCGCTCAGCGCGCTTCCGGCTTGCAAGGCGCGCGCGAGGCGCGCTAGAGGGGCTTTACGTGTTTTCATAATTCTTAATCTTTCTTCTTGTTGAACTAAAGTTATCCAACACAAATATTAACGCCGCACTGTGAGCCAAACATGGATAAGAGCGCTATCAGGTCTTATACTGATTGATTAGAAGACATCTCATAAATCCATTTTCGGGAGGGACGAGCGCCGCGAGCCCTGACATTAGGGCGTCGCAGCGCTCCGCCCTCCCGTTTATGAGATGGCTTGTAATGACCTTGCGTATAGTTCTCTTTTGCGGGAGGCGCGAGCCTCGAAAGTCAGACCGGATTACACCCCATAGCAAGAGACCGGCGCGTCCGTTAGATTAGCTTCGTGTTGGAAGACACAAAAGAAGAAATTCAAACACTCTATCAAAAGAACAATTATATGTTATACACAATCGCGGTAGTATTGATCATCCTGTGGCTGTTCGGCCTTGTCACCAGTTACACGATGGGCGGATTCATTCACATCCTGCTGATTATAGCCGTTGTCATGATTCTGGTTAACCTTATATCCGGTCGCAGGCCATTGGCTTGATGCTTAAAGTAATGTTCTTTGAAGCTTGAAAACCGGAGATTCGATTATGAACACAAAAACCATAGTTGCCGTCATTTTGGTCGCTTTAGGCATCGTGGTGCTCGCTTACTCGGGCATCACCTTCACGACCCCGGGAAAGCCGGTGGAGTTCCTTGGCCTGCATATTGAGACCACTCACAGCCACTTTATCCCGCCCGTCGTCGGAGCGCTTGCGCTGGTGGGCGGGATCGTGTTGCTGGTTGTCAACCCCAAGCGGGTATGACGCATTTGATTCCAGAAAGGCCAGCCTTTATGAGTCATTCTGCGCCCATTCCTCACCGCGCCCCTGGCGAAAAAGCTGCGCTCATGAAAAGGCTTTTGGCGGTTTGCCTGTTGGGTGGCGCCCTCCAAACCGCAAAATGCCAAGAGGGATGGACCAATAGCCGGGTGATTTCAGGAACGGAATTTCAGCGCTACCCGCTCCGGGTTTTTGGAAACACATCGCTTCAACTCGCGCCGCTTATTTGAGCGTAAGCACGGTACTTGATGGCGATGCGTGCGACGCAATTGATGGAATCAGGCCTGGGCCTTGCCTGCGCGAAAGCTTGATTAGGGATTGCAGAGGTTTGTGACGCTTTGGGTCAGAAGGT
>JBKQWF010000078.1:0-4562 GCA_052139695.1 Limisphaerales bacterium | reverse complement strand
GCAAGCCTCTGCGGGGGTTCCAAATATTGGGGCTGTTCAAGAAAACCAAGGGAGCCAGCCCATCCTCCATCACCAACCGCGCTAAAATCACCGCCAATTTGGCTCAGTTTTCGTGCTTACGCTCATTTGGGCACGGCAACAGGAACACAAGCGAGGTGATTTGAGAAGTGAAGTTGCGAAGAAATACGCCGACGCGATTTTCGGCGCTGTCGAGAATTATCTTGCCGAGCTTGAAGAAAAGGAATCACGATTTCCCAAGAACGACCTCCTCAGCGCCGTCGCTGCACTTTCAGCGCTCAACGACCCACGGGCTATCCCGCTGCTCAGCAGATTCGCTTCTGACAAATATTTAGCGTGGACGGTGGTCAATGCTCTGCACAACCTCATGCTGCAAGGAACGGTTCTGCCAGGCGATACCATGACGGCCATTTTGGAGCCGTTCATTGCTGAACATGAAGCACCTCAATGGGGTTCAAATAACGACAACTGGTATATGGTGGTGCGTGCGCTCGCAATTCTCCTCTTCAGCGACAAGCCGAATCTTGGAATTGAGCGGATTCGCAAATTGCCGGAATACCGACTCAAGAACTACTACATTCGCGAGTTGCTGGTGCTCCTTGGTGCCTCCCAGCTTCCTGATGCCATCACTTTGATCGTCGAAATAGCGCTGAAGCCCGAAATAAATGAACATTACCTCTACGAGGTGGCAACAGTTTTGTCCAACAGCCGCAATCCTACAGCCGAAGCGGCCTCACCACACTCTTGGACAAATTCTGCACCGGCGAATTGAATTCCAACAATGCGCACTCCCATCTGCCACGAGCCTTAGCTCCCGCTGCTAAAGTCGGTGGAAAGCTTTGGGAGGAAATAAAACGCCGCTGTGCAAAACCTCAGTCAACCCGTGAGCGGCATGTCCTGCTCCACATTCTGAGCGAAGTTGAAGGACTTGAAACGGCGGCTTGCCTTTGTGACTTAATGAACGATGAATTTCCGATGGGGTATCCCGTGGAGCATCTGATTGAAGAGGCTATCACGGAGAAGGTGCCCGCAGGGGGAAGCTCTTACTACATAAAGCCGCGCAAGGCATCAGACCTTAAAAAGCGACTCCTTGACATTGCCTTTGTGGATGTGAAGCGACGGGCAAGTGCAACTCAGTTACTCGGTATCATCGGGAGGTCCAGGCTTGAGCACGGCTGGCCCACCAACGCATTTTTGCACCCGGATATTGAACTTGTTGAAAAGCTCGGCGGCCCGTGGGAATTGTTTTGATTTAGCGGAACGCTCCTGTAACAAACCATGACAAAGCCGCTTCTCACCAAAACTCAGGCAGCAGCGGAAATCCGCCGCGTCCTCACCGACTTTAACCTCACAATTCCATTCGATGAGGAGATAATTGTTGTAACCGAAAACGTGGTCCTGCTCGGCTTCAAAAGTGATGCACTATCAAATGCACTATTTGATTTCGCATTTCCGCGCTCGCTCTCCGGCACTTTTTACCACTACACCAGCTACGGTGGGTTCAAGGGCGTTGTATCGTCCGCCAAATTGAGACTTTACAATCTCCACCGGCGGTTTCGCAGCGGAGAATACCGAACGTTTTGCCGTGACTACGACCTGGACGGGTATGTTCGCGGTGATCCTGGACAGCCAGAGAAAGGACTTTTCAGCGAACTCATGGATGATCTTTTCTATGTTTCGTTCGTGGATAACTCCGATGCCAACTCGGACAGATTGTGGCGGACATTTGCCGACGATCACGCTGGTGTCCGTTTGACATTTCAAGTAACTGTCAACCCCGGTTATCCTAATTTCAGGCGAGTATCCTACCAGAATGGATCGCAGGTGCCTATTCTTCGTGCCCTACAGGACGCGTTTGCGCGATACGACCGGCACTTGGTCTCGTTGGGAATGTCGCGCATGGGAGGTTTTTATCAACGCGCCGCTTTTAGTTATCAGCACGAACATCGGCTCCTCGTCAAGAGAGTGCCCGGCGACCTTTTTCCGTTCGAGGTAATCCCTGTAAAAGGAGAGAGCTACAAATTTATTGAGTGTGACCTCGAAAGAGCTTCATCGACAGCATTTCAACTCAAACTCATGGAAGTGGTTTGCGGGGCGAGTTGTCCGTTGGAGAAAGTAAGGCGGTATATCTGCGAACACTCACGATTCGATAATTTGAGTATCAGCTCCGTCGGCGACACGGAGCCCCCGGTAGCCCGTGTGCGCGGTTGACTGTGCTCATTTCGCTCCAGCAACCCAACGCACGCGCCGCGACGGTCTTTTCCTTTTGCTTTCGCTAATCTGGAGATTAAGTTGTGGCGCTCGGACAGACTCATTGCGGGCGTTGAGCAGGGAGGTCGCCTCGGCGCGATTTCGCGTGCCGGTGCTTTCCTGCTTTCGGGTTTCGGTCTCCTCGATGTAGAACATGCCGCCGCGTTTGCGGCGGTAGAGGATGTAACGGCGTTTCATAGTTCAGACTTTCTGTCCGAAGCTATGAGGCTGAACGCGGCTTTGGGCGTATCAGCTACACCAAACGGGCTGCGAATCCCGTCGTCGCGAGTGATTGCCGAGTTTTACCGGAGTAATGGTTGAGCAATAGCCCGGTATTGATTTCACTGGCACTTTCACTGGCACTGACCTCCTCTGGCATCTGCAACCTGTTGCAAAAGTGCAACTTGGAGTTGGAGGCGAGGGTCGGAATCGGCCTTTTTTCACCGCGTTTACGGCTTAAATATACCCGTTTTCCCTCGGTAATCAAGCATAATCGCGCTTACCTGCCTATACTCTTTTTAACACTTTTGGTGTCCGTTTTGGTGTCCGCGCAAAGTGAGCTAAAAAGAATCAATGGCACAACAGTCAATATGAAGAACCATCAGGCGACACGTTGGGCCGTGTCTTGCGTCTGTTCGGACATTTGATATTCAGCAATAGGCCGCCCGGCGTTTTTCATCCGCCAGAACTCGCTAATCGTGGCCGTACGCGGAAGATCCATTTCGCATCATCGCACAGTTCCTCCAAGGTGACGCGGGCGAAGTATTTGACGGCATTGGGGGTCGGGTTGCCCAGCGGTTTGAGCAAGCCTTTGGCTACCAAGACCGGAACGTCATGCGGAGCGCAGCCGAGCACATACGACGTTTCGCTTGCGCTTAATTGCGCGGGAAGATGCCGCAGATTCAGAAATCGGGCGGCACAGGAGGATTCGGCTTTTGGGTAGTTCCACCAAATGGGCATAGACATCCCATGTCGTGCCGTCCGAGGCCCTGAACGTTTCCACTACGCGAGGGTTGGGCCGTTCCCAACGAACCTGTTCAAGTCGGTTCAATTGCTTTTTGATTTTCTCCATTTCATGGAGATCACGTTGCATGGAATCGGAAACGCGCCGGTAGGCCAGTGCTTCATCTCCTACCAAATCGTTGCCAGACCCGCGTGGGCCGCGAGGAATCCAAAGGTTGTCCGCCTTTTTTCAACATGGCCGATCACTCCTTTTTGCGTTGGGCCAATTGGTTCACTTCTTCCTCCGACACGATGAATACTCCCTCGTCATCCAGAATGGGGGTGAGCCTGTCCCGTTGAATGAAGTTGTAAACGGTGAAATGGGTCGAGGCCCGGGCGCATCGCCGCCGCCTCGACCGTTAAATGGCCGGCTGACGCTCCGGTTTCCAAGTTGGAAATCCCACTCTCTTTCACGATGGGAGTTTACGCCTGAGAAGGGGTTTCGTCCAGCGGCTCTTCCCGCCGCTGGTCTGGCTCAGGTCGCTGTAACGTTGCAGAACTCCTTCCATGCCGGCGCGAACATTGGTGGCGTCCACCAGGTGGCGTTTCAAGGCGAGTTGCGCGCTGAGCCAGGAGTCGTGATTCTGCAGAGGATCGTCAGCGCCAGGAACAGACCTTGACGGCAAGGTTTTGGCCATTTCATAGTTTTTGGGTGTTTAAGGTGTTTAAGTTCTATTTCCTCTCTGCGAAGGTTTTTACTCTGGCTTCCAAGTCGGCCAAGCGGTGGGCCAGGGAATCGGTTTGCTGCTTGAATTCTCGAATCTGCGCGTCGCGTCTTTGGCTCTTGATTCTGCGCGTGCTTCCTCCACCTTCTGGTTGAGGCCCTGGATGGCTGCGAGGGCAACGCCGCCTTCGTCCACGACGGAGATGTGTTTGTCATCCGTGCCGTTCAAGCCGAAGGCCGCGTGAAAGTCCTGTGCCATCGGGCCGATGTGCAGGACGCCTTGGTTGTCCGATTTGTAATGCCATCCCGACACCGGAAGCGCCGCCACCTTGGCCAGCACCGCCTGGCCGTCCAATGTCGTGAAATTCTCCTTGAGATTCCGGTCGCTGGTCAGGGCGATGCCTCGGCTAAAGACCGTGCCCGAACATTCCAGGTTGCCGCTGCTGTCCAGCGTCATCTTGGCCGAGCCGCCGCTGTCCATTTCCAACGGGTAAGCCGGGTTGGCCGTGCCGATCCCCAGCTTGCCGCTGGTGATGGTTTGATTACCCGTGAACGCGTTGCCACCCGCGCGCAAGGCCACATTGGCCGATAACTGGGCATCCGCAATGGTACCCGTCAGGCTTGCCGC
>JBKQWF010000077.1:0-18445 GCA_052139695.1 Limisphaerales bacterium | reverse complement strand
CGAACCGGCGCGCAAGTGTCGAGGAAGTGGGACAGGGATTTTGGCTTCCTAATAACCAGCCCGCCCCATCTTCCCCTTCCTTCCCCTGGTCCCACTACTTGGAAATGAAAAGCGGCTCCAAGGACGGGAGCCGGGGGGCAATTTACCTCAGCAGAACCGGGTCAATTTATCTCAGCGGTATAGATCCAAGTGGAATCTCTGCGTTAAAGCTCAGTTCGTGGCGGGAGCGGTGTGGGATTCGAACCCCTCGGACAGCAGAGAGCAGAAGATTGTCGAAACCGGTCGGTGTAAACAATAAATCTCCGCTCCTTCGTGCAAAAACCGCCTCGCTTTACTGCACTTTTACTGCACTGCTTTGCAAGTGCTTGACTATCAATGGAGCGGGTGAAGGGAATCGAACCCTCGTCACGGGTAAGTTTCCAAGTTGTTGTGAGCCAAATATTTGCAAATTTCATTAAAAATCCAAGTTTTGATCTGGTGTGGCGGATAATTCAAACGCGTGGCCATTTGTGGTTTAAAGTGGCGCGAAGGTCGAGGACCGGCCAGCCAGCCTGTCGGAATTGAAGCCATATCTTCCGGCGACCGCACCGACGGGAATTGGCGATGAGCATTGGGAAATTCTGGCCGGCGGAAAATTGACGCCACAATTGCAGCGAAATGATGTCGTTCTGCTTCAGGAAAAAAACATGCCGGCTGGCCAGCCAAAAATTATCGGCTATACTGACGGGCACCTCGAGTATCGTAAATAATAATGAAACGGCGCGCGTTTACGTTGGTTGAAATGCTGGTGGTCATCGCGATCATCGGCATTCTGGCGGCGTTGCTTTTTCCGGTTTTAAGCCGCGCGAAAGCCACGGCAAAACGGACCACCTGCTTAAACAACTTGGGACAAATTAATTTGGGCTTGCGTATGTATGTTGACGATTCAGAGGATAAATCTTCCAATACCGCCAGCACAAACCGCTCGCCGTCTTTGGACAATTTCATTGATTTCACCGGCTACAAAAAATTGATGAAAAGCAATGTCGGGCTAAACGGCGTATCATCGTCCCAGGACAGAATTTTCGCTTGTCCCGCCGACACATTTTTCTACGATTTGCTTCCCAACGGTCAAGGTTATGTCGCTCAAAGTTTGCACGATCAGGCCTTCTCCGACTATTCGAGTTATGGATTCAATGCGGGAACAACAAACCCCGTTTTGGGCACGCAGACCCCGGGTCTCGCCGGCGGAAAATCAGTTCGATCAAAGAACCGGCCAAAACAATTTTGGTCATGGAAGCCCCGCCTTGTTTCCTTACTCATGGCACGAACCGAAGGGGCTTTTTTCCAGGGATAATGCAATCTTCGACGACGCGAAAAATGTGGCCAGTTTTGTTGATGGTCACGTCAATTACATCAAGTTTTATTGGAACCACAAACCACATCATGGTTGACGGGATTTCATACATGACAATATCGTCGGATCACGATCCGCCCGCCGGATACAATTATCAATGGAGCGGAGATTGAACATGAAAAAGAAATCCGCCTTTACGCTGCCTGAATTGCTCGTCGTGATGATGGTCATCGCCATTCTCGCGGCGTTGTTGTTTGCGGCAATCTTGTCACTTACATGGGACTGCCTGTGGGCTGAATCTCGGCAAACATGTGGACAGGCAGAATTATTCCGGTCAATTTTTAAGTTTCTTTCCCTTGAGAACCGGCAGCCCCTCCTCATGGTGGATTAGGGCGGTCACTTCTCCTTTGTCGTCCATGATAAAGGTCAATCGCGCTCCATTAAGCTTGATGAAGAAATTTGTTTCCGATTCGGGATAAATGTCGAACGCGCCCTGAATAGTGTTCTCGCCCCGAGTTTGCCCGCTCAATCGGCCTCCTTCCCTCCAAATCTTCAGGTTCATGCCAGTGAAGGGGCGCGTAGCGGCGCTTGGCGCAAATTCGTACTGGCCGACGACGGCGTCCAGAAGTCTTGTATCCAGTTTGATCGCCACATGCGGCTTGAGCAGTTTTGGAACTTGGCTGCTGAGCTTGATTTCAATTGGCCGACGATCCGATCCCCATTCGCTCCTGAGCAAAAATTTTCCTAGGTCAGAAACGTCAATGACTCGCCTTCCATTGAACAAGACCACCACACCATGACGCCGCACCTTGTCAAAACCCACGAACGATTGATAACCGCCTGTGCTTCCCCCGTGCGAGATAATTTCTGTCCCTGGCAGCTCGGAATTTACACCCCAAGCCAAGCCCTTTTCATAGGTTTTTTTCATGAGCGGTGTCAGGCTGGACCGCGTCAGGCCAAGATTAGCCGACACATATTTCAGCAGGTCATTGGCCGTAGAACGCAATGCACCCGCGCCGGACAAAACCGGCACATCCCAACCCGCAGCGATTTCTCCAAATAAATCGTGTCCGATGGCCAGCCGGTTTTTTAGTTCGGGCGTCAAAGTGATTCCCGTGCTTTCCATTTTCAATGGGCGACAAATCCGGCCCACCACTAGCGGTTCAAAATTCGTTCCAGCTTTGAGCGCAATGGCATGACCAAGCAATCCCATTCCCAAATTGGAATATTCGGATGCTGCTCCCGGGTCACGAGTCAAGTTGTGCCCGGATAGGAAGGCATACAACTTCCCGACGGTATAATCAGCATAGGGATTGTCCGCGCGTTTGGGGTCAAGGTTGTCCGGGATGCCGGGAAGCCCGGACGTATGCGTGGCGAGCTGGCGCAAGGTGATTTCTTTGCCGTTGCGGGCAGGCATCTTGACGGACGCAGGCAAATACTTTGCCACCGGATCATCCAGTTTCATTTCTCCGCGTTGAATCATGTCTTGCAGTAGAAGCCCGGTAAATGTCTTTGTGACCGAGCCGATTTCAAACACGGTGTCGCCATTGACGTCTTTGTCCGTGCCGTTGTCCAATTTTCCGTAACTAACAATTCCGCTCCTCTGCTCGTCCACAATGCCTACCACAATGCCGGCGCTAATCTTTTCGCCCTCGATGCATTGTTGCAGATAGGCGTGGATGGCATTGGTGAAATCGCGGTTCCTGGTCTCTTTAACCATTTGCCGGATGACGCCGACGATTAAATCGGGTTCCGTAACTGGCACATCATGTTCACTTTTTTGAGTGAGAATGTGTTGCCCCTTGGGCACATTTTTAATCCACTCCGCGTGGAATCTTAACCACATTTGATGAACTGCTATATATTCCTGGCGCTGCTTTTCGGTCATTGAGTCGGCAAAAACCGGACGTCCCATTCCTGTGATAAGAACGACTGGAACTCCTTTCGGCACCGTGCTCTCGTGTGCCTCGGCAAGGCTTGCCCGGATGTCTTTCCACTCACGATCCATTCTCTCGTCTTGGTTGGTATTGCGAGACTGGTTCCAAGCGATGAACTCTTCCTGCGTCGGATCTACCAGCACCATGCCGCTGACTTCACGGGGGTACATGTCGGCGAAGACACGGATAAAAGGGCCGCCAAATGAATGGCCCACGAGAATAAACGGCGGGGGCAGCCCTGCATTTCCCAATGCGATGTGAAGTTCCTTGGCGATTTGCCGGGCGTCGCGCGGCTGGGGCCCCGGCGCGGACCATCCAATCCCAGCCCGATCATAAGAGACCGTGCGTGTGAGTTTGCTTACCTCCGGTTGCACGCGGTCCCAGTATTCCAATGGGCCTCCGCTCGCGCCGCTTCCCCCGGTTTCAAATACAACGGTGGGAGTTCCATGGCCACAAATTAACATGCGAACTTTATGCCCGCCGGCATCAATTGACTTAAACGCGAAGCGTCCCAGGTCCATCCCCAAGAGAACAGCAGCGACGCTGATCACCGTGGCGAATGTTATCAGAATTCTTTTCATGACTGGCGCGTCGTTAAGAAATAGAATCAGCGGTGTCGAT
The DNA here is from genome assembly GCA_052139695.1 of Limisphaerales bacterium. Classification (GTDB taxonomy): domain Bacteria; phylum Verrucomicrobiota; class Verrucomicrobiia; order Limisphaerales; family Palsa-1400; genus PLGF01. Next base: position 14,551 of record JBKQWF010000077.1, on the reverse strand, counting down.
TTTTCGCCGGAGACGAGAGTGCCAAACCCAATTGTCCAAATGGCATCAGCAAAAGAGCGGCGAGGACGAATAGGTGTTCCAGGCGATAAGTATCGGCCCAGGGAGCGGACAGGATGCCGAGCGCAACGAAACAGAGCGTGATGCTCGACCAGATGAGCAGGTATTGCCAAGAGCGACAGGATGTGATTTTGCTCCAGGAGAAGACCGCGAGCCAAAGTTTCAGAATGACGAGGATGGCGAGAGTCCAGCCGATCCCGGAAACGGCCACGAATTTCACGACCTCGGGGTGATGCTGAATTTGCAAGTCAATAGTGTCTGACCAGATGCCGCAGGCGGCCAATAGCAGTGCCGGTAATATCACTTGCAAACAAAGGGAACCAAGATAGTGAAAGCGGTTTCCCGACAATCCGACCCAAAGTCCGCCTACCATGCATCGCCAAATGAGGACCACGAATGCGATGAAATACAAAACGACGCTGACCTGCCAGGAATGGGGATGGAGAACGCGGGAAAAAACCATTGGCACATGCAGTTGCGTGGTATCCGCCCAAAACTGGAGCCAGAGCACGATGAATCCCGTTACGAGAAGGCAAGTAATAATCGCGCTGAGGGCGGCTGCTTTCATTTTGCAGATGGTGAATTCGCTCGTGGCCAAGGGTCGAACACCAAAAAAGGCAGGAAACGAAAGGCTCGCGGACCAGAATTCGGGTTTGATAAAGGCCTTACCAATGATAAATGCAAGAACAATTGGTGTTCCCAAAACGCGGCCCAACATGTCATTCGTGGAACGCGGATCAGTGCGGTTGAACCAGCTTATAGGGGCGAAAATGCACATCAGGACAAAGGCAACGCACACCGGCAGCACCCAACCCGACCGTCGCCACTCGTACCAAAATTGTGCCGCGGCCGGGGACGCAAAATCTTTGCTGCGCCGCGGCATGGCATCGCCGATGGATTGTAGCAGGATTTTGCCCCAATTCTGCCGGAATCCGCCACCGCACCTTTGCCGGGCCACTGTTCCCCAAGCGACAACGAACACGACGACGGCCATCCCAACTATGAGGACAATTAAGCGCCTTTCCGAAAGCCAGGGTGAGTGATTAATTTTACCAAACGAGGGCAGACACATGACGGCGACGCTGCTCATGCCTCCCAAGCTGAGCACTAGGAGACGCACGATGCGGAATCCAGCCAGTCCCCATAATGCTGCCTGGTAAAAAACCATGTATGCACCCAAGACAACCGCAAACCATCCCGGTAAGGGAACCTGCTCGTGCAACCAGACGAGCTTTATCCAAGCGGCATAAACCAACTCCACGGCGACCACTCCCAAAAACATCGGCAGCGCCACCAATTGCCAGGTAGGGACTGGAAGAGCAAACATACGGTAGGGAAAACCGTTCCAATCCTTGGTGGAATTGAATTCGGTATAATTAAAAATGCCGGCCACGAGCAAAAACGACACAACCATCAGCAACCAATACAGGGCAAGCCCTGCCTGCGAGGCGCCAAATCCAGCCGGCGTGGCCAAGTTGACCAACGCACAAAAAGAGACGCATCCCAATGCCAAGCACGCGGATGCTCGACCTCGCCGCCAGATTTCCCAAGCCAAAGCTGCCAGTGGGTGACTCATATTCGATTCAGGCGGTGACCTTGCCGGCATGAGCCACAAAGATGTCGTTGAGTGACGGAACCTCCTCGGCAACGATTCGGGCGCCTAATGCGGCAGCGATTATTGGCATTTCGGCGCACGCGCCGTTGCACGTCACCGTCCATTCCTTCCCGTTGCCGGATATGCTCAAGACGCCTGCTATGGCTGGCGGTTTCAATTGGGCTGATTCGAAATTGAGGACGAACCGGCGATGCCGCGCCCTGATCTCATCCAGCGAACCGTGGAATACAATCCGACCTTGATGCATCATGGCGATTTGATCGGACACCCGCTCGATTTCTTCCAGCAAATGGGATGAGAAGAATACGGTTCGTCCTTCGTCGGCCACCGTGCGGATGACTGCTTCAAGAATGTCATGGCGCACCATGGGATCAAGGCCGGAACTGGGTTCATCCAAAAGCAAGAGTTTAGGTCGATGCGCTTGGGCCACCAGCAGACCGGCTTTGGCCGTTTGCCCCTTGGAGAGAGTGTTCACGCGCTGCGCTGGATTGAGGCCGAATTGGGCGCGTAACTTTTCGGCATACGCTTTGTCCCAATTCGGGTAAAAAGCTTTTGCGTAGCGGATCAACTCCTCCACCCGCATCCACCCCGGCAAGTCCGGCTGCTCGGAGAGATAGCCAACGTTGCCCAGGACCGTGACTGGGTCAGCTACAGGATCAAGGCCAAACACGCGCACTGTTCCTGTTTCAGCCCGCAACAAACCGAGAATGTGTTTGATTAAAGTAGTCTTTCCGGCGCCATTTTCACCAACCAGCCCAAATACTCCGCCTCGTGGAACGTAGAGAGAAACATCGGCCAGCGCGGTTTTCGCGCCAAAACGCCGGGACAAATCCGTGATGGCGACTACCGCTTCGGCAGATGAAGGGGAAGGCAGTTTCATTTTTGAATCTCCTCGTCTTGCATCAGCACATCACGTTCACGAAGCAGTTCGATGATCACGGCCAATGGCACATCCAGGTGCCTCGCCTCGGTCAGCAAAGCATCCACGCGTTTGGCCAAAATTTTGATCTTCTCCCGCTGCAACATGGGTGTGCGGACGTCCGCCACGAAAGTGCCGGTCCCGTTGCGTTTGGTGACGATCCCGGATCGCTCCAGTTCCAGGTAGGCGCGCGCCACGGTATTAGGGTTGACTGTGAGTTGTTCGGCGAGCGCCCGAATTGAAGGGATTTCATTCCCAGGAACCAGCCGCCCGGCGGCCACGAGATGCTTCACTTGATTGACAATCTGGAGGTAGATGGGCACCCCGTCGTCAGAAGCGATGCGGATTTGCATAATAGATTTACTCTAATGTTTAAATGAATCATTTAACCGTATCGCCTTATTAACACACTATCCGACCGCTGTCAATGGCTTGCTGCATTTCGTCCCGATCAAGAAATGCACAACATTTTTGCAAATGAACGCGCAAAACTTGCCACCAAGAAAATCTGTTACCTTTTCCGATTTGGCGGCAGATATACAATGATGCGAGAACTGGATGACATCGTTTTGTTGCGAAATTACGTCGAGAACGGTTCCGAAGAAGCTTTTGCCATATTGGTTGAGCGACACCTCAACAAAGTCTATTCGGTCGCGTTGCGACATACTGGCAATTCGCATCAGGCCGAGGAAATCGCACAGGCTGTTTTCGTGATTCTGGCAAAAAAATCCCCCCAATTGGGCCGACGGGTTGTTCTCTCCGGTTGGCTTTGCCAAACCGCGAGGCTGGCGGCGCTGGCGTTTAGCAGAGCGAAACGCGCCGTATCCGACGCGAACAGGAGGCCCACATGCAAACAGCATTGAACGAAAATGAAAGCGATGTTTGGGTGGAAATTGCCCCACTTCTGGATGGCCATGAACACTTTAAATGAAATCGACCACCACGCTGTTGTGCTGCGATTCTTCGATGGAAAAAGCATGAAGGAAGTGGGGGCCGCATTGGGCGGGAGCGAGAATGCAGCCAAGATGCGCATCAATCGAGCCGTTGAAAAAATACGGGTATTCTTGTTTAAGCGCGGCGTCGTGATTGCCGCCTCCGTTCTGACGGCCGCCATTTCGGCCAACTCGGTCCAGGCCGCCCCAACAGCACTGGCCAAAACCGTAACGACCATGGCGGTTACCAAGGGCGCGACAGCTTCCGGTTCAATTTCAACCATTATCAAAGACGCACTAAACCTTATGGCATACAAAAAAACTGCAATGGTAATCACCGGCGTCGTTGGCGCACTCTTGGTTGGCGTGACAGTCTCATTCCCAACGGTCAGGACAGCGATCAAAAGATTGCCGGAAAAAATCGAGAACCATATTCCGGCTGAACAGAGAAAGGCCGCGCTCATGCGGCAAATGCAGTCCATGAAAACGCAGGTTTGGCCGGCATTGATGAAATTTTCCAAAGAACACAAAGGTGATTTCCCGAAAAGCATGGATGAGTTGCGCCCCTATTTGCCGCCCGAACTTTCGGCAATGGACGACAACCATTGGCGGATAACCGCCCCCGACACGTCCGCCGTGCCGACCACACCCGAAAGCTGGACTTTCTGCGAACAGATAAATCAGCCTGCGGGCCAGCCGCGGATTATCTTATATGCTGATGGGCACGTTGAATACAAAAAGTAGAGACGGGCGGCGGCCAGGTTTTTCGCTTGTTGAAATGCTCGTGGTCATCGGGATCATCGGAATTCTGGCCGCGTTGTTGCTGCCCGTTTTAAGCCGCGCCAAAGGCAACGCCCGGCGTACCATGTGCCTCAACAATGTTCGCCAGATCAATCTTGCGACGCGCCTGTACGCCGATGACCACGCGGATGCGCTCTTTCTGCCATCCGGCTTTGGCTACTATGCCGACTGGCATTCGTATAAATACTCGGTGAAAGCCTATCTCAGCTTGACGGGAACAAATTCGCCCTCCGATAAAATATTTGCCTGTCCGGCCGACACTTTTATTTATTCGACGGGAGGCCCTGCCTGGAAAGGACTTCGTTTGGATAAAGGTCTTTGCGAACAGGCCTGGACCGGCTTCAACAGCTATGCCTTCAACGGCGGCCCCCGGCTCGATAATGAAATATTTCCATCGCTCGCCAATCTGGGAATTGCGGGCGTTCCGTTGAGCCGCATCAAGAGTCCAGCCAAGACGCTCCTCATTTATGAAGAGGCCGCGAGGCTTCCTTTTTCGTGGCATAACCCCGAAGTGGACGGACGAGGTTATTACCTTTTCGGTGACTCGAAGAATGTGCTCAGTTTTGTTGACGGCCACATTAGTTACTCCAAAATGTTCTGGAACGGATCGCTCGCCGCCTGCATGTACGATCCACCGGACGGATACAATTTCAAATGGAGCGGAGACTGAATGAAGCGCGCCTTTACACTAATGGAAATGCTGGTTGTCATCGCCATTATTGGGATTCTTACAGCGCTGTTGCTGGCGGCGTTAAGCGCGGCCAAGACCAATGCGCGGCGAACGGCTTGCATGAATAATCTTCGGCAAATCAATCTGGGTGTGCGCATGTATTGCGATGATTCGAGCGACGCCGCGCCGAACGTCGGCAGCGCGACAAAAACAAATAGCGTTTTATTCTATTCGGGTTACAAGGAACTCATGAAAGGTTACCTTGGGCTGAAAGGAGCGGCATCGCCTGGGGACATGCTCTTCGCCTGCCCGGCCGACAGATTTTTTCCGGGTTTCATTCTCTCGAACTCGGCTCCAGCTTACGAACATACAAGCCTCCACGATGTGGCCGTGTTCAACTATTCAAGTTATGGTTTCAACGGGGGCGACAATACCGCCCGTCAATTCGGAACGACAAATCGCTTTTCGGTCACGTTTCCGGGCTTGACGGGTTTAAAGCTTGGTTCCGTGAAATACCCTGCGCGAACGATTCTCATTTGCGAGGCAGCGGCCCTCGGTCCGTGGTCCTGGCACCATCCGCAGTGGCCCAATCTGCGCCAGGGCGAGGCGCTGACTTACAACAACTCCCAGGATGTCGTCAGCTTTGTGGATGGGCATGTCAATTACATCAAAATCTATTGGAACAGCGCGTTCCGTTATCCGAATGGCGCGTTGTCGCTGGCTTGTGACTACGATCCGCCGGATGGCTACGATTATCAATGGAGCGGAAATTAAACATACGCAGAGCTTGGGCAAGAACTTTTAATTCAATGAAATCATGGGAAATCTTCAGCGCACTGATCGCCCTGGGAGCAATCTCGTTACACGCGCAAGCGCCGCTTCCGGACGACATTTCGATTGAACCGCCGTCTCCGACCGTAATCAGACAAGCAGCGGCATTTTCGGGCGCCTGGCTCGGAGCCTGGGGTTATGAACTGCCCACTGCTTTGATTGTCGAACAAATCTCGTCCAACGGCACGGCCAATGTAATTTATTCGTGGGGCGATTCTCCCGCTTACCACTTCAAGGCCGGTTGGAATCATGAAATCGGAACTATTTCAAACGGCAATCTCCGGCTTTTAACGAAAGTGCATAAAATTGATTTCACCCTCAAGCCGGACGGAACGATGGTCGTGAGGTGCTCCCCATTGTCTAGACAATTTTTTAAGTGACCTTAGATGGTGAAATTCTTGGTGAAGGTGTGGCGTTATTAGCAAGTTAAATGAGCAGGGGGGCGAGCGGCGAGCCTTAGCTCGCGCCCCCCTGCGGCCCCATTTGCAGTTGACAGAGGATTTCATCGGGCCGCGAAATGCACGCTTTGGGGCGTGCGATAATCCAACGATTGATGGATGCGTTCGTCGTTGTAAAACGGGAAATACTGACCCAAGCTGCGGCGCGCCTCCGGCACATCGCGGTAGTCCTTGAGGTACACTTCCTCGTACTTGACAGTGCGCCACAACCGTTCCACGAAGATGTTGTCGAAGGCTCGCCCGCGTCCATCCATGCTCAAGCGCACCTGGGCGGCCAACAAAGGCGCCTGGAAGGGCGCGCTGGTGAATTGGACCCCTTGGTCGCTGTTGAAAATCTCCGGTCGCTGGGCGGCCATGGCCCGCTCCACCACGGCCACACAGAAGTCGGCTTCCAGGCTGATCGACAACTCCCAGGCCAGCACGTAACGGCTGTACCAGTCGATGACCGCCGCCAGATAAACAAACCCGCCCCGCAGTCGAATGTAAGTGATGTCGATGCTCCAGACTTGATTGGGCCGCACGATGGCCAAGCCCTTGAGCAAATAAGGAAAGCGCTTGTGTTCCAAGGGGTTGAGACTCAGGCGCGGCTTGGGATAAACGGCCATCAAACCCATGCTGCGCAGCAACCGGCGCACCCGCTTGGGACCCACCGCATAGTGTTGCAAGCGCAGCCACATCGTCATTTTGCGCACCCCATAAAAAGGGTGTCGTGTATATTCCTCGTCGAGCAATCGCTGGTAGAAAAGGTTCTCCAGCGACTCCGGAACCGCCTGGTAATAATAGCTGGCCGCAGCCAGGCCCAGCAGCGCGCATTGGCGCCGCACGGACAATCGGGGATGGTGGGGTTGGATCCATAAGCGGCGTCGCTCAAGCGAACAACTCATGCTTTTTTTTTAGCCAATCCAACTCGACTTTCATTTCCCCGATTTCCTGGTAGAGCCGGTCCCGCAACTCCGATTCCTGGGCGGCATCGCGCTCGACGCCGCCGTTGAACAGATCGCCCGCTCCGGCCACCAACCGTTGCTTGCACTGGACAACTTGGCTCGGATGCACCTCGAAATGCCCGGCCAATTCGTTGAGCGTCCGCTCCCCTTTGAGGGCTTCCTGTTCCGCTTCACGAAAATCCGGGAGAAGATTATGGTGATAATGAGGGAGGAGTGGACCGAGGGTTATCGTGATAGGCCAGGAGCGGGTTGAGGCGAGATGAGCATGAAGCACCGAAGCGCCGAGTTGTCCCCACCGATTCAGAGCAGCCCTTTGCGGAGCTTGTCTTTAAGATCGTGCAGTTGTTCCAAGGCGTGTTGTCGGCCGCGTTCCTGTTCGGTCGGCGAGCAGGTGGCGCTCAGGCTCGTTGACACTTTCGGCGGTGGTTCCGGGACGAAGACGAACGCGGCTGATGTTGAGGTCTTCCTCGAAACGATCCAGTTGGAGGAGATTGGATAGTTTGAGGGCGCCGACGTTGCGTCGGCTCTGACGGATTTCCTTTTGGAGATAACGCACGACCTGGACCAAATCGGCGAGAGTAAAGCCGGCGCGATGGAACTCAAACCAGAGGCGCTCCCGGTCAAAACGGAGGGAAAGGTTTTGACCGGTGAGACGGCAATAGGTTTGGTGCAGCTGTTCCAGCTGCTCCGAGGTGGAGGAAGGCGGGCCGTTCATGCGACCAGCTGGGCGACCCAGGGCAAAAGTTCCAAGGCGCGCTGCACATGGGCTGTGGTGATGGCTCGGGAGTTTTGCGTGGCGGCTTCTTCCAGGGCTCTTTGGGCCAAGTGATTAAAGAGCCGGGGCAGGCCGTTGCCGGCGCGCAGGAGCAAGGCTAAGGCAGCAGCATCAAAGGGGTTGGCGTGGATCCCGACTTCCTGCAGGCGCGCCTGGGCATAGCCTGTCAACTCCTCCGCCGACCAGGGACGGAGATGGAGGCAAAAGCTCAGGCGGGCCAAGAGGGGGGCGTTGATGCCCATCTGCAAGCGGGGCAGGAGTTGTTCGTCGCCGACCAGCAGCAAACTAAAGGGCGGCTGGGTGTCGCGGCGGTCGCAACTCAGCAGACGCACTTCTTCCAGCGCGGTGGCGCTGAGATTTTGCGCCTCATCAATCACGACCAGCGGCCAAATCCGATCCAACTGTTGCCAGCCTTGGCGGATGAGCAGGACGTTGTCGCTGCGACGCATGCGAGCCGTCTGGCCCAGTTCGGCGCAGAGCAGGCGGAGAAGATCGGTGCCGGTGACCGAGGAATGGGAGAGGACGACCGTTTTGTAGCGTTTGTCGGGCAGGCTGCGCAGAAAGTGCTGGATCAACAGAGTCTTGCCCACGCCGTTGGGGCCGTGGAGCAAGCCACAAGCCCGCACCGCCACCAACTGTTCGAGGCGGTGCCGGGTCTGCTGAAAGGTGTCCGAGGTATACGGTTTTTCCACGGCCGCGCCGAAAGGCAACTGGCTGGCGCCCCAGAGAGTTTTGAGGGCGGTATCAAAATCAGGAGGATTTATCGGGGCGGTCATAATCGCGGTCGGTATAGGTTTTGGCATTGAGTTGTTTGTCGCAGCGGCGCGCGGGGCCGACATATTTGTCGTCCCGCCAGATTTCGACGCGGCGCCACTGGAAGGGATCAAAGCGCACTTGGATGAGTTGGCCGCGCAGATGCACGGGTGCTTCCCACAATTGGCCCTCCAGGCTGAAGGTGGCGTCCAGACGAACCCGGCGTTGCGCGCGGGACAGGAAGAGCGCTTCCCAGTCGGTCTGGGGGTCGGCGGAGCGCAAGTTGACCGCGCGTTGGGCGAAGCGTTCGGCGGGCGTCTGCCCCTCCAAGGCGCTGTGCGGTCGCTGATGATATTCGCTTTCGATCCAGCGCCAGAGGCGGCCATTGAGTTCTTCCAAAGTGTGGACCGGGTCAATCATCAGACGGGCCTCAAAATCCATTTGGAGGGAACGGAACCAGCGTTCTTGCTTCCCTTTGCTCAAGGTCGCCAACTACACCCGATTGTGCTGATCTGGCACAAGTCTTTCGGGTCACCCACCCCTATCATCCGCTGCGCGGTCGGGAGTTCAAACTGCTGCGCCGGGATCACCTTTGGGGAGACCATCGAGTCTGGTTTTATAATGACACCGGACAGTTGATTTCATTGCCTGAAACGTGGACCAGCCTGGGCCCCGCGGACCCGTTTGTGGCCCTGTCGCAGGGGCGCGCCCACGCGCGCGTGCAGGACTTGCTGGAGCTGGCGCGATTAGGGGCGGATTTAGAGAGCAAGGTTGTAAAGAGGAATATGTGAATAATGTAAACACAAATATGTGTCATAAGCGTGCAATGCGGGCAAACAATGTGCGTAACGACGCTTATAATAAAGCACATATTGCCCTTGACAAGAAGGCGGTGCCGCCCTCATACTCACAACAACTAGTTTACATATGCCTATTGTTTATGCCAACCACGCCACCTGACAACCCGAAGCTCCAGGCCCTCCACACCAGCCACACCCTTCATCCCCACCCCGACAAAGTCCGCCATTCCCTTTTCCTCGCCGGCGGGTTTTTCGATGCGCGCGACCTGCTGCAGGTTAAATACGAGGCGATCCGAGCCCTCAAAACCGAAGGCATCTCCTTGAGCCAGGTCGCGCGGGATTTCGGATTGTCGCGCCCCACCATTTACGAAACCCAAAGCCTCTTTGCCCTCCAGGGTCTGGATGGTCTGGTGCCGCGCAAGTCGGGCCGCAAAACCGCCCACAAATTCACCCCTGAGGTTTTGGCATACCTCCAAGCCGCCCGCGCCCAAGAGCCCGCCATCCCGGCCAAGCAGTTGTCGCGGCAGGTCCAACAACGCTTCCGCGTCGCGGTCCACCCTCGGAGCATCGGACGCGCCTTGGTTCGCCACCAAGAAAAAAGGGGGCGACCGAACCAACCACCCTCAAAGCCATGACCAACACCACCGCGGCAGATTGGACCCAACGCTACGAGGATTTGCGCGCGCACACCCTCGGCTCCCTGGCGACCATCCAATCCCAGGCTTGGGGATTGGTCGTTTTCGTTCAGCAAGGCATGCGGGGATGGATGCGCGCTTGGCAGGATCCGGCGTGCCCTGCCCGCGAGCCAACCGCGCCAGCGCACACCTTCAATCGGTCGCTGAACAATGTCCCGGAAGCCACTCTACTTTTAGCCAACATGTCCTTGCGTTGCCTGGGCCTTTCTTTATGAACCCTGAACAAAAAATCACCCCCGATCACCTGAAACGAACGGCTTATCTTTACGTCCGCCAATCCACCTTGCGTCAAGTTCTGGAGAATGGCGAGAGTGCCCGGCGCCAATATGCACTGCGGCAACGCGCGGTCGCGCTGGGCTGGCGCGAGGACCAGATCGTGGTCGTGGACGGGGACCAAGCGCACACGGCCGCCACGGCCGCCGGTCGAGAGGGCTTCCAGCAATTAGTGATCGAAGTGGGGCTGGGACATGCCGGTTTAGTGATGGGGTTGGAGGTCTCGCGCCTGGCCCGGAACTGCAGCGACTGGCATCGCCTCCTGGAACTGTGCGCGCTGACCGACACCCTGATCATGGACGACGAGGCCATGTACGACGCCAACCAGTTCAATGACCGCCTGTTGCTGGGTTTGAAAGGGGCCATGAGCGAAGCCGAGTTGCATTTGATCAAGGCCCGATTGCAAGGGGCCATTCTGAGCAAAGCCCGCCGTGGCGAGTTGAAACTGCCCTTGCCGCCAGGACTGGTTTACGATCCCAATCAGCGCGTCATCTTCGACCCGGACCAGCAGGTGCGCCAAGCGGTCCAACATTTTTTCGAGGTTTTCCGGCGAGAAGGTTCCGCCTGTTCGACGGTGCGGGTTTTCCGGCGGGAAGGGGTGAAGTTCCCCCATCATCACCAAGCCGGTTCGGGCGCGATGCAGTGGGAGGACCTGACCCATCCGCGCGCGCTGGATCTGCTCCACAATCCGCAGTATGCGGGCGCTTATGTTTTTGGCCGCACGCGGATTCGGCACACGCCCGAGGGCCGAGTCAGCTATCAAAAGCTGCCTGCGGACCAATGGCGAGTTCTCATAAAAGACGCCCATCCGGCTTACCTCACCTGGGAACAGTACGAGGAAAACCAGCAGCGGCTGCGCAGTAATGCCCAGGCTCGCGGAGCCGATCGCCGGCAAAGTCCCGCGCGCGAAGGCTGCGCACTGCTGCAAGGGATTGTTCTCTGCGGCCGCTGTGGCCTGCGGATGACCGTCCGTTATCATGAACGCCAGGGTCGTCTCGTGCCGGTTTACGTCTGCCAGCGCGAAGGCATCGCCACCGGACAACCCATCTGCCAATGCATCCCCGGGGGCGGCATTGACGAGGCGGTCGGCCAACTGGTTCTGGAAAGCGTGACGCCGCTTTCCCTGGAGGTCGCTTTGAACGTGCAGCAAGAGTTGCAAAATCGCCTGGACGAAGTGGACCGTCTGCGTCAACAACAAGTCCAGCGGGCCCGTTATGAGGCCGAGCAGGCCCAGCTTCGCTATATGCGGGTGGACCCCAACAACCGCCTGGTGGCCGACACGTTGGAAGCGGACTGGAACAACAAATTGCGTGCCCTGACCCAGGCCCAGGAGGAATACCAAAAGCATCGCCAGACCGACCCGCAAAAGCTTACGGAAGAACAACGAACGCAAGTGCTGAACCTGGCCTCCAACTTTCCCAAATTATGGCAATCACCCACCACCGCCGCCAAGGACCGTAAGCGCATGGTCCGATTGCTCTTGGAGGACGTGACCCTGCTGCGAGGCAATAATAACATTACGGCCCAAGTACGCTTCAAAGGCGGCGCGACCCGTTGCTTGAATCTGCCCTTGCCGCTCAACGGCTGGCAAATGCGTTTGACTCAATCCGATCTGCTCAACCAGATCGACGGGTTGCTCGACCAGTTCACAGAGGGACAACTCGCTGCGGAGCTCAACCGGCGGGGCTGCCACTCTTCCCTCAATCTCCCGTTTTCGGCGCGGCGCATTCGCGGCTTACGCCGCTCCCACGGCTTTAAAAACCGCCAGCAACGATTGCACGAAAAGGGGCTGCTAGACGCGCGCGGCATTGCCGAACTTATCGGCAGCAAGCCCCTCCTGGTCGACTACTGGCGTCAGCAAGGTTTGCTCCGAGGAGTCCCACTGAACGATAAAGGCCAATACATGTATGAACGGCCGGAACCGGAAGCGGTCAAACAAATCAAAATGCGCACGCGCTTTCATCCAACTGAGGCCTTGTCCTAGATCGTACTAATGAGGTGCAATATGAAATCTTCCCTTTCGACCACGCGGAAAATGGACGGGCGTGGCAGAGGCGCACGCCCAGATTGGCGCAGACGATTTGCAGATGGTAACTGGTGAAAATTTTGCCCTGGTCGGTGTAGAGTTTTTCGGGGAAGCCGCGGCGGGCCAAGCCCTGCCGGAAGCAATCTAAAAACCAGCACAGCTTTTCCGAGTCGTAATACTGGGCGTGGGGAATCAGCCGGGAACAGTCGTCGATCAACGCGAAGAGGCGAGTCTGGATGACTTTGCCGCTGGCCAGTTTGAGGGTGGGGCCGAACATCATATCGGTCATCCACAGTTGGTTGGCCAGGGCGCATTCGAAGGCCTTGGTCGGGCCGCTTAACGGAGAGGGCGGGTTGTGTTTGATCGAGCGGGCGTCCAACTGATGAGCCGCCAGCAAGCGATAAACCGAGGGCATGCTAAAAGCGCCCGATTGGAGAATGCCTTTCTCGATGAGCTGGCGCACCAGCGCCTTGATCGTGAGTTGGGGATATTTTTGACGCCACTCCAGCAATGCTTGACAAGCCTCCGGACTCAGTGCCTTGCGCGAGCCTTTGTCTTTGCGAGGTTGGCGATGAAGTGCGTCAAAACCCTGGTCGCGCAAAAGATAATACCAGCTCTCCAGCGTGGAAGCTGAATAGCTTTTGCCGCCCCAAGTCCGTTCACTGGCCAGAGCGGTGGCTCGGGCCAGCGTGAAGTTTTGCTTTAAAGCCTCTTGGATCCAGCTCGCCGCAGCGTGCCGGGCCAAGGCCAAAGCATCCGAATCGGAAGGTTCATTCATACGCGCAGGAGCTTCCGTCCGGGTCCCCAAAGTTTGAATACAAAAGGTCTGTGGGGGGCAACCGGCACCGTGTTCCGGCGCGGGCTGCCCTTATGCAGCCTGAAGCTGCCGGCGTTGGTGGCAGCGGTAATTACCGAACAGGCAGGTGTGAAATTGATGGACCAGCTGGCGCGTGGCCTCGGCCAGATCGCCGCACTGACGCAGCAGTTGTCGCCAGAAATCCGTGGCGATGGGTTGAAGTGGCACCGGGCCAAACGCGTTGCCCACCTGGCGCAGTAGCAGGGGCAGATGGGTTTCAAACCGTCGCCAATAATTTTTAATCAATTAGCTCCAGCGCCGAACCTCGGGACGGGCGTCCTGACCGCTAAACCCAGCCGCGACGGTCGGAGTGCTCACCGGCCGATAGGGCTGCGCAAACTGCGGCAAGCAACTGACGCTAATGCGACAATGACGGCACAGAAACCGACGCACCCAAATCATCAAAACCAGGGCCGTGGCGGTAGTGATATAACGGTGGTAATAAGCCAGCGCTTCCAAGACGTGCGCCCGCTGGCAATTAGGACAGTTCTCCGGCGGTTGGACTTGCTTGTGATATTCCTGTTCGGCATATTGTTCGGGGGGCAGTGAGGTCGGATAGATTCTTTGCATATAAATCATCCATAGCCGAACTGGCCCCCTTTGGAAAACCCCCGTTCACGCCACTCGACGGCCTCCAAATGAATGAGCCGGCTTCAGGCTATGGACGGAACTCCGTCCGGCACCTCCCAGCCGATCATGCACTAATCAGCCTCCCACTTCAGTGATTTTCGCGCAGCGGAACAGGCTTCCAAAGCCACTTTGGCTTTGAAGGCCCCGCTGTGCTTTTTACGTGGTCGTTTCATCTATGGCTCCTGATGGTATTATTGTTTCTTCTGACTCACCATCTAAACCACCTGTCCAGTTTTCCGGGAGCACTATACTCGGCTGGGTGCCGGGCACCAGCCCCAAACGCATTAGCCGGCTCCGGGTGGAATTCAAAAACAAGCCGCTGATGGTGCCGGCAAAGTAATCTTTTCTCCGGTGCCATCGGACAGGGAGTGGGGACATTCTGTTCCTTTGAACAAATATTGCAGGGAAGATACTTTCGTCACGAACAGAGCAATCGCCTGTGCTATGACTGAAAAAGAACTCAAAGTGGAATACTGCAAGCTCGACGTGCGCACCGCCGAATCGAAACTCCGCTTC
>JBKQWF010000076.1:0-10228 GCA_052139695.1 Limisphaerales bacterium | reverse complement strand
GGACCCATTTCAACAGGCCAAACCCATTCAGCACAGGCATGTTCAGGTCTGTGAGAATCATCCGCGGAATCAGGCCGGGCTCCGCCTCCGCTTTGCTCGCGGTCTCTTGCAGATAAGCTATGGCTTTGTGGCCGTTCTCAAACCAAAATGCTCAACCCCCTCATGTGCGGTTGGCCCGGAAAATTGGCGGGGTTAGGCAGCGTGTTCCGGGGGAACGTCAGGCAACTGGGCGCACGAAAGGCTGCGCATTGCGGGCAAGAACGGCATAGCGAAGCAGCTCGGCGCCGGTCTTGAGCTTGAGCTTTCGCATGAGACGCAGCCGGTGGCTTTCGATCGTCTTCGGGCTGAGACGCAATTGTTGGGCGATTTCCTTGGTGGATCGGGCTTCGCCCAGCAGTTGAATGACTTCAAATTCACGATCACTCAAGCGCGGCCATTTCAAATGGCTGGCGCGGCCTGGACGAGCGGAAAGATCTTCCAGCAGATGCGACACCATCTTGCGGCTTACGGCAATGTTTCCGTTCAAGACATTGCGGATGCTCTTGACCACATGACCGCCCCCGGCTCCCTTCATCAGGTACCCGCGCGCCCCTGCGCGCAATGCCCGGCTGGCGTAGAGGGTTTCATCGTGCATAGACAGTACCAAGACCGGCAGGTCGGGGTGGAGGGCGCGAAGGTCCCGGATCAAATCCAGTCCAGCCCGCCCCGGCATCGAAAGATCCATCAATAATAAATCGGGCTTCAGCTTGCCGGCCAGGGTCACTGCGGCCGCCGCGGTGCCCGCTTCACCGCAAACTTCCAAATCCGGTGCCCGTTCAATCCATTTCGCAATCCCTTCGCGCATCAGAGGATGATCGTCCACCACCAGAATACGGCGGCGCGGCGGCGCCACGGGAGGTTGCGAGGGCCTTTTCATGCCGGCGGCGGTGTAAAGTCGTAGCCCGCGATCGTGTTGGGAAGAGTCAAGACCACTTCGGTCCCGCCGCCTCGCGCCGGTTGGACCACGAGCGAGCCCCCCAGCGCATCGGCCCGCGAGCGCATGATTTGAATCCCCATGCTCTTGGGACGCCGTCGCACCCGCTTCAACCCGGCGCCATTGTCGGCCACGCGCAGAAACACTTGTCCGCGGCGGGGGACTAAACTGACGCGGATGCGCGACGGGCGTCCGTGTTTGACCGCGTTGTGCAGAGCCTCTTGGACAATGCGGTAGAGATGGGTCGCCACCGCGTGGTTGGCGACCGTCAGTCGTTTCGGGCAATGGAAGCTGCAGTCAACCGCGTAAACCGAGCGGAAATGACCGGCCAGATGGCGCACGGCTGACACCAATCCTTTCGGGCCAGGCTGGACTGGCTCGAGTCCCACCGCCACGTCGTGGCTGAGTTTCATGGCCTCCGCCAGGAGCTTGACAATCCGGCCGGCTTCCGCCACTTCCGGCTGAGACTTCTCTTTGAGTTTTGCCAGGAGCAGACCGCAAAAATAACTGATTCCATGCAGGTGCTGGCCGAGGCCATCGTGGAGATCACGGCCGATGCGCTGTTGTTCGCGCTCCCGGATTTCCAGGATTTCCCGCTCCAGCCGTTTGTGTTCGGCCATCTTCGCGCGCAATCGCTCGTTGGCGCGAGTCAGCTCACCGGTCCGTTCGGCGACGCGCTCTTCCAATCGCGCCGCCATTCCCTTAAGAGCCGCTTCCGCGCGCTTGCGTTCAGCCAGGTCCATCAGCGCCGCGCGACACTGCTGCGCCTGATTGGCTGGACTAGGGAACGCGACACTTTTCATCTGCACCACCAGAGATTCCCCGCCGGCCCGGCGCAAGGCCAGTTCGCACTCGCCAGGGGTGCCGGCCGAAAAGACCTGTTGGCGATGCAGGTGGAAATTGTCTTGCGATTCGCGAGCGATGAAATGGGACAACCTCTGGCCCACTAGTTTCTGCCGGGGCGCGCCCAACATCCTGGCGCCGGTCAAATTGATCTCCAGAATGACACCCTTGCTGTCGAAGGTCAGGTACCCCACCGGGGCAAAATCGTACAAATCCTGAAAGCGGTCGTGGGCCTGCGCGAGTTCCGCCTGGGCGAGGCGGAGTTCCTCGTTTTGCGTCTCCAATTCCGCTTGATGAAGTTGCAGATTTTGCAGCAGCCCTTAAGATCGTGGACTCCGTTGCCGCTTCCGTCGGGCGCCTCATCCTTGCGTGCGCCGCGGTTTTGGAGGCGCGGTGTCATGCGTTGATTTGTTTGGTAATCATGGCAATGGCCTCCGGCTCCCCGAGCTCGTTGGTCAGGAGCGAAAAAGTAACCAAAGAGCGCCATTCGCGACCGGGTTTGTCCAGCCAGACACACTCGATGTTCCGCAATGTTTCGCCCGCCTTGCAGCGATTGAGCTGTTGCTCAAGTTCCTTTTGCCGGGCCTCAGGCAGGATCATCGCGATGGGCCGGCCCAGCAACTCCGGCCGGGACCACCCGCAGACGCGTGCCGCTTCATCATTTAAGTCGAGAATCCGCGCCGCCAGATCCACAATAATGATGGGGTCGCGCCCGTCTGTAAAAACCTGGGACATGCGGCGCAGGTTCTTTTGCGCCTCTTTGATGGGATTGATGTCCACAAAGGTCAGGACCAGTCCGTCTATGGTGTTTTCCGCCGTCCGGTAGGGAATGATGCGCATGAGATAAAAATATCCCTGGTGTGTCCGCACTTCGGCTTGTTTGACAACCAGTGTCCGCAGCACTTGGCGGCAGTCTGCCTCCAGCCGGTCATAGTGCAGGTTGGATGCCTGGTCCGTCAGCGGCCGGCCGACATCGGTGGGAATGAGTTTGATCAGCGAACGAACTTGCTCCGTGTAACGCTTGATGCGCAGTTCGTTGTCCAGAAAAAGCGTGGCGATCTCCGTACTGTTGAGGAGGTTTTGCATGTCGTCGTTGGCATGGGACAATTCCTCGACTTTGGACTGCAGCTCCGTGTTGACCGTCGTCAACTCTTCATTGAGCGATTGCATTTCCTCCTTCGAGGTTTCCAACTCCTCGATCGTGCTCTGCAATTCCTCGTTGGTGGACTGCAGCTCCTCGTTCGCGGATTTGAGCTCCTCGTTCGATGTCTCCAATTCCTCAATCGTCGTTTGCAGGGATTCCTTGGTGCAATGGAGTTCCCGCTCTAATTCGTCCGTGCGGCTGGACCCGGGCTGCGGGCGGCGCCGGGACCCTGCCGAGGTTGCTTCCGCCGGGGCCAGGCAAAGGCGGAAAGCCACCAGCAAAAGGCCGCGCATCGCTTCGGGCTCCCGAATTCGGATGACGCTGAGGTCGGCGTAGCGGAACCCACCATTGACGCGGAAGCGCACGCCTTCGCGGATGACTTCGGTGTTGCGGCCTGCCGCCTGGCGCATGGCCGAGGCCAGTTCCAATTGCAGTCCCTCGCGGGCCATGTCCAGAACATTGAACCGCGGTTGGCCGGTTGCCGGTTCCAAAAAATCCCCGGTGCGACCGTGAATGAAGACAATATCCCCGCGGTCGTTGACCACGACCGCCGCCGGGGCGAAACGTGTCAGAAGCAATTGGTCCACTAGAGGCGCCAGTCCAGGGTTCTTGGCGGGACGCGCGGCGGCGGGGGCGCTTCCCTCCAACCCGGATTTGACCGGCGGACGCGGCAATTCCAACGCCGCACGCGTGGACAGCGGACTTTCCTTTCGGCGGAAAATCTTCCATTTCTTGTCCATCACCTCAAATAGTTGATCGTCGCTCCCAATCGTCTCCGAGGGACCGAGCACCAACAAGCCGCCGGGTTTAAGAGCGTAGTGAAAAACCGGCAACAGACGCCGCTGCATATCGCTGTTGAGGTAAATGAGCAAGTTGCGGCAGGATACCAAATCCAGCTTGGTGAAGGGAGGGTCCCGCAGGACGTTTTGCACCGCGAAAATGGCCATGTCCCGGATTTCCTTGCGAATGCGGTAGGAGCCGTCGTCGTGGACAAAGAACCGCTCCAACCGCTGCGGAGAAACGTCCACCGCGATGCCCTCCGGATACCGGCCGGCGCGCGCCACTTCAATCGCTGCGCTGTCCAAGTCCGTCCCAAAAAACTGCGGCTCCAAACGCCGGTTGGATTTGTCCATGCATTCCCGGAGAAGCATGGCTAAACTGAAAACCTCCTCGCCTGTGGAACATCCGGGCACCCACAAGCGCGGCGTCGGGTTCTCCGGTCTGGACGCCAGCAGGTCGGGCAGCAACGAGTCCGCCAGCGTTTGAAACACCTCCGGGTCGCGGAAAAAGCTCGTCACACTAATCAACAACTCCTTGAACAAGGTGTCGATTTCCTGCGGGTTTTCCTGCAGGTAACGTAGATAGTCGTTGGGCTTATCGACTTGATGCATGTTCATGCGGCGTTCGATGCGCCGTCGGATGGAGCTGGGTTTGTAGGCCGAAAAATCGTGGCCTGTGCGCGAACGCAACAGGACAAAGATTTTCTGTAAGGGCTCTTGTGCGAGGGGGGGAGCTTCGGCTGGCCCCTTCCCCGCTGGTGTGGCTGCCAGATAAGGACCCCGCGCGTAGGCGGTCAACTGTTTGGGCATGGCCTCCGGCGGCAGAATGTAATCCGCCAAGCCGGTGGCCGCCGCGCTGCTCGGCATGCCGGCGTATTTAGCCGATTGCACTTGTTGCACCATCGCCATGCCCGATTCGCCCTTGATGGCTTTCAGGCCGATCGTGCCGTCGGTGCCCGTGCCGGAAAGAATGATGCAAATCGCCCTCTCTTTTTGATCCTGGGCCAACGAACGCAAGAAGAAATCAATCGACAGCCGCGCCCCTTCTTCTTTGCCCGCCGCCATCAGGTGAAAGACGCCGTTGAGGATGGCCAGATGGCCTCCAGGCGGATTAATGTAAACATGGTTGCGCTCGACTTTTAAATTATCGGTCACTTCCACGACTGGCAATTGCGTGGTCTTGCGCAGCAAATCCGGCAAAAGACTGATGTGGCCGGGATGTTGGTGAATCACAACCACGAACGCCATCCCCGTGTCCACCGGCATATTGGCCAGCAACTCCTCCGTCGCTTCCAAGCCCCCTGCCGAAGCGCCAATTCCAACGATGGGAAATCCCGGCCTAAGAGGGACGCGTTCCGTTCCTGGAGCCGGTTCCACAACGGACTTTTTGACGCGTCGAGGCCCCGCTCCGGCGCTCCCGTCCTTAGGGAGTGAGGACCGCCTTCCCTCTGCGGAGGCTTCGCGACGTCTGGTATGTTGCTTTCGTTTAGGCATGCAAGATGTTGTTGGGGGCATATCCGCCCGTGCCCGTGATCCTGCCGTGTTCGCCGCGCACCCATCCTGCGTTCCCTCCCTTATAAATCAAGCCTGGACTCAAGATTCCTGGCGAGTTTTGATCTTTTTCCCCTTTGCTGGTCGCCAGACCAAAAAACTCCATCAGGTTCCCGCATCCTCTGTCTGAAGCGTTTCGCGGGATGGAAGAAATGCGTTTTCCGGATTTAAACACATTTAATTTGCAATATATCGTAATGCGATATATTGTCAAACGGGTTGTTCGCGGCGCTGCCTGTGACGTTGAAGGACTCGAGCAAAACAGGACAAAAAGCGGAGTTGCGGGACTCGCGCTTATCGTTTTGTTTCATGGGCGCGCTTATTGTAGCGTCGGGGATGCGGGAAGCGATTCACAAGTCTGGGAGGCCGCCCCGGGCGGCGGTGGCGGCGGGCGAGACGCCGGGTTTTGGGCTGTACGCATTGCTCGGCGTGATGCTGGCGTGTTGGTCGGCGAACTTCACCTTTGTCAAGATAGCGACTGCCGAACTGCCGGCTTTTCTGGTGGCTTGCCTGCGCACGGTTTGCTCGGGCGTTTTCATGGTTCCCCTTTACCTGATCTTTCGCAAAAGCCCATCGATGGGAGGCAACCTCAGGTGGAAAAACGTCCCCATGCTGCTGGCGATCGGCGTGCTGGGGCTGGTCGGCAACCAAATCATATTTGTGCTCGGCGTCAGCAAGACCACGGTGGCTCACAGCTCTCTCCTCACCGCGTTGGCGCCCATCTTTGTGTTGCTGGGCGCGGCGGCGGCTCGCCACGAGCGCCTGAGCGCGCTGAAGCTGTTCGGAATGGCTTTAGCGGCGGCGGGGGTGGTGGTCCTTCAGTTGGGCTATGCCAAGGGAGGAACTTCGTCGTTCCTGGGCGACGGCTTGGTTGTTGTTTCAGGAGCCATGTTTGCCGCGTTCAGCATTTTTGGGAAGAGCGCCGCGGCGGAATTCGGCATCATTACAGTCAATACGTTTGCCTTTGCCGGGGCTGGATTGCTCGTGCTCCCCTACACCGTCTGGGAAATGCATCGGGTGGATGTTCAGGGCGTCAGCCTCAAAGCGTGGCTCAGTGTGTTGTACATGAGCTTATTTCCCTCCATCGTGGGGTATTTGATCTATGTTTACGCGCTGCGCCGTCTCCCGGCTTCCCGCGTCGCGAGCGTCTCGTACCTGCAGCCCATTTTTGCGACGCTTCTGGCGATGGCTGTTCTGGGCGAGCATCCCGGCAACTCATTCCTGGCCGGGGCGGCGCTGGTGTTATCGGGAGTCTGGATTGCCCAGACAAGTTATAGTCAGAGCGGTTAAGAATTCGCGGACGCCGGTTTCGGGCAGGAATTAAGATGGCTGGAGATGGCGCGGTTTCCTCGCATCGAGCGGGCGGGAGCGTGGCACAACCGCGGGCCTAAGAAGGGTCGGGTCGCCTCGCCGAGGCGACCGCTCCGGCTAAAAATCCCCCGAACGTCTCGGCGAGGCGTCTCTACCGTCCGTGACTGGCTCGAACGGGTTTGTGTGTCGAACGGGTTTGTGTTGCAAAGGCGGCGATGGAATGCCAAGGTGTTTGTCGATTTTCAGACGCTCAAAGCAGTTCGATTATGGTGAGCGCCTCCGGCTGCCGACACTGCCAAGGAAAATGCCTAAGCAAATTTACATCATAGATGACCAACTCGACCAATTGGAACTGATGAATTTGCTGTTGCAGGAACTCAACAAAGAATGGCGAGTGCATCCCTTTTCCTGTCCCTACAAATTGCTCGAGGCCGTCCAACGGGCGCCACCCCATTTGGTCCTGGCCGACGACATGATGCCTGCGATGCGCGGCAGCGAGCTTTTGGATCGGGTCCGGCAGGCTTCTCCCCAAACTGTGCGCATTCTGGTTTCCGGTTATGTGGTCAAAGCGGGGAGGTTAAGCGCAGCTCATCAATATCTGGCAAAACCCCTGCGGAGCGAGGAGATCTTGCGGAGATTGGAATGCGCTTTGGAAGCTCAAGAAGCGCTCAAGAATTCAAATTTGGGGTGTATCATCAGCCGGCTTCAATCCTTTCCCGTGGTCCCGACCGCCGCCGCCCAGCTTCTCAAAATCTTGGATGACAACCAGGCGGATCTTTCTTTCGTGGCCGAGCTGCTCAACAAAGATGCGGGCATTTTTACCAAGCTGATGCAAATGGCAAACTCTCCGATGTTCGGAAACGGAGATGTCAAAGACAGTCAGGAGGCTTTGCTGAAGCTGGGCACGGCGAGCGTGCGCGCCATGGTCCTGTCTCTGCACGTCTTTCAATCTTATGAGAAGAT
The DNA here is from genome assembly GCA_052139695.1 of Limisphaerales bacterium. Lineage (GTDB taxonomy): Bacteria > Verrucomicrobiota > Verrucomicrobiia > Limisphaerales > Palsa-1400 > PLGF01. Next base: position 2,664 of record JBKQWF010000076.1, on the reverse strand, counting down.
CGCGTTTCCACCCTGGCCGGTGCGGCGCATCTGGTCGCATTGCCTGAATACGGCCAACCTGGCGCAGAATGCGGCACGCCTGGGCGGGTTGCCTCCCATGGATTGCACCCAGGCCTACTTTGCCGGACTCGTGCATGAGCTCGGGCGGCTCATTCTCATTGACAACCGGCCCGAAGATTACTTGCGGGTCTGCCAGAACGCGGCCGGAGAAGAAATTGCCCTGACGGAAGCGGAGCGGAACTATTTTGGAACCACGCACATGGAGCTGGCTGCTTTCATGCTCCGCCTCTGGGGGGTGCCTTCCATCGTCTCGGAAGCCGTCCAGTTCCAAGAGAGCCCCTGGCAATCCTCCCGGCGCGATACCTTCACGCCCGTCACGGCGCTTTACATCGCCGATTATGCGGCGCAGGACGGCGGATTTGTCCATGCTCCCATGGACCTGGATTATCTCAAAGCTTTAGACGCCGAGGATATTGCGCAACAGATTACCGGAAGCCTTTGAAATAGTAGCCTGCCCAAGCTGGAGCCGCGGCGCTATCGGCTTTCCGTGACGGTCATGGGGTGATCCACCTGAATATTTTCAACGTTTTGGCGGAAACCGCCGGGCCAAATGATCTCGAGGCTCTCCACCTTGTCCGCGTTGCCCAAACCAATCGTCACCGGCAGTTCGGATTGCGAAAGGTAGCTGCGCGTGGGCATGACCTGCCGCGACAAGGTGCGTCCGCCTACCCGCACCTTGAGCCACGCCCCGATGGCGTCGCGATTGCTTTTTGTGCCGACCAATTTGAGACGGAGCCAATGGTGGCGCAGGTTCTGATCGTTGCGCAACAACAGCGGCGGCCCGCCCACCTGTGTCAACACGACGTCCAGGTCGCCATCTCCGTCAATGTCGGCAAAAGCCGCGCCGCGCCCGGCAATGGGCTGAAAAAGATCGCTGCCGCACTTCTCTGGCGGCACGGGCACAAAGCCCATCTCCTTGCTGTCGCCACGATTCCAAAAGAGTTGCGCCGGCTGGCGGTACTGCTCGTTCTCGTGGACGCGGTTGATTTCAGGCTCAAGGTGGCCATTGGCGGTGAGCACATCCAGCCGGCCATCAAGATCGTAATCGAAAAAGAACAAGCCAAACTTGAGCAGCTTCTGGCTCGCCGGCCCGACCCCTTCTTTGATGGCCTCATCGGCAAAAAGCAGGGAATCGCGCTGGGCCACATAAAGTGCGTTCATTTCATTGGCGTAATTGCCAATGGCAATGCCCAAAGTGTCATTGCGGAAGCGGGCGGAATCGATGCCCATCGCGCCCCGCACCAGGCCATAGGCGTCGTAAGCCACTCCGGAGCGGGCGCCGATTTCCTTGAACGTGCCGTCGTGTTCGTTATGAAAAAGAAAATTCGCCACGGTGTCATTGGCCACCACCAGATCAATCCAGCCGTCGTTGTCCACGTCAATCGGCGCGACCGAGAGTGATTTGGCCATGGGCAGCCCGGTGGCAGGGTCCCTGATTTGAATTCCCGCCCGCTGTGAGACATCGCTGAAGTGGCCGCGGCCGTCGTTGTGATACAAATACGGGTAGGTGCCGGCAAAGTTGCGAGGTGGGCCGTAGGCCCGGCCAATGTTAGGGAGCACGTAGGCGTTGGCGCGATCAATTTCGGGTGACCATTGCACATAATTGCAGACGAAAAGGTCGAGCTTTCCATCGTTGTCATAGTCGATCCAGGCGGCGCCAGTGCTCCAGCCGTTGGTCGCGCCGCCCACGCCCGCTTCCAGGGTCACTTCGTGGAACTTGCCGTGGCCGTCATTGTGGAAGAGATGGTTTCCGCCCACGGCGGTAATAAAAACGTCCGGCAAGCCGTCATTGTCATAATCTCCAATGGCCACCCCCATGCCATAAAAACTCACATCCAAACCGGAATCTTTCGTGACATCTGTGAAATGCCCATGACCGTCATTGTGATAAAGCGCCATCGTTGTGGGCGCTTTGCCTGCGGGCGTATGGCCCGGCCACCAGGTCGAGTTAATGAAAAGCAAGTCCTCATGGCCATCGCCATCGTAATCGAAAAACGCCACCCCGCCGCCCATCGTTTCCGGCAGCAATTTATCGCCGTAGGCGCCGTTGTTGTGAACAAACGCAATCCCGGCTTCCCTGGTGATGTCGGCGAACTTCGCGAAGGGAATTTCATCCGCCGCCTGCAACGTCTCCAGGGCCGCCACCACCAGGAGCGCGAGGCTCCATCGGCGGAATCCACAGGGGCAGGCGCGTCTAAGTTTCCGTAACCTACTGAAAATCAACGAGCGCATTCTAGAGGGTAATGTGCTCTGATCGCAAACGGAAGGTAGGGACGGCTCGCCGAGCCGTCCGGGGTCGCCTCGGCGCGGCTGTCTCAAGAGGGGGCCCGAACAGGCAGCGTGGGTAGGGCGCGCTCTCCGAGCGCGCCGATTGTCCGAATGCCGGCCCCGGCGAGGAAACAGAGGTGGGGCTGAGCTGCCGCTCAGCCCTAATTTCGGCCTTTTTAATCGTCCTCCGTTCCTTCTGTTTGCTCCTGTAAGGAGGCGTTAATAAATTAAGGTGGCAAGTTGACGCGGGGATTTTGGCGGCTGGCAAGGCGCGACGAAGGAGAATATCCCTCGTGGATCTTCGACTGAGGAGCAACGCCGCCAGCCGCCAAAAGC
>JBKQWF010000075.1:0-21883 GCA_052139695.1 Limisphaerales bacterium | reverse complement strand
TGGCAGAACGCTTTGCCCAAATCCAAGTCGGTGCCGTACGAAAAGAACTACACGACGCCCTAAACTCTCTGGAAAAGGTCCCCTCCAAAATCCGTCAACTCATCCACGCGCCATCCTTCCCGGAAACTATTTGCCGCCTGTTCACAAAAGCCGCGTAACACGCAAATCCAACGGAGTTTTGTGATCATAGCAGAGATCACCCTTCAATTCAGTGTAATGTGGTGCGGATTAACGTATTACACAATTTAACGAAAAATATGAATATGGAGTATCAAATGACGTATTTGCCATAGATCCCGACAACCTTTGCGCTAAGAAGAACCATCTCTGTTGTCAAAGGAACTCAACTGTAGATGTTTACGAATGCCATCAGGCCAATAAATCAAAGTGTAAAAGGTTTTTACGCTTTTGCACTTATGACGATCGGAATAAATACGGGACGGAGCAGCCAGAAACCGCCCCCACACTTCACATCGCACCCTGGAAGTTCAAACAGAGGCCGAACCAACCGCGATTTGTCAGAAGCCCACTTGTCCCGAATTCTGCTTCAACCATTCCTCCGCGGCCCGAAATTCGGGGCAAGCCTTGCCCACTTCCGCCCAAAATTGCGGCGAATGGTTCAACTGCCGCAGATGCATCAGCTCGTGAATAATGATGTAGTCGCGCACCCCTTCCGGCAGTTGGATCAGGCGCCAGTTCAACGAGATGGTTCCCTGGCAGGAACACGAACCCCAGCGGCTCTTCTGATTGCGGATGACGGTCCGTTTGACTTGCGAACCATGCCGCCCTGCCAGCTCTTGCACACGCTTGACCAGGAAAGCCTTGGCCGTCCCTCGCAGATGGCGTTCGAGAATGGGCCGCAAGTCGCCGTCCGGGCTCAGAAGCGGGGTCCGTTCGGGGCCGGCACGAAGCTCCCAGGCCGCACCTTGCGGATGCACTTCCAAAACGACGGCGCGCCCATGCAGCAGAATTTCCATGCCCGGAAGCAAGACCTGCGGCGGCAGCTTGCGCGCTTCGAGAATACGCCATTGCTTTTCCAGCCACGCTTTCCGGCTGGCGACGAATTGCCGGGCGAATTTTTTGGTGCCGAGCCGCGGCACGGTCACCACCACCGTTCGATTCGCATGCAAGCGCAGGACGTAATTGCGGGCGCGCGCGTGCCGCCGGTAATGAATGGGCATGGCGTGGGAATGGATTTCGATGAAATCCGGTTGCTGCTCCGAAACCTCCGAATCCAACCTGAAAAATTCCGTGGCTAATCTCACAAAACTGGCCGCCATTTTAGCAACGCCGTTATGAAACAAAAGAAACAAAATTGTAATTCTTGGAATGCCTCGGTGACCGCAGGCTTGGAAAAGGTGGGGTCGCCTCGCCGAGGCGACCGCTCCGGACGAGCAACGCCTCACGCGACTCTACCGTCCATGATGAACGCTTTACCAATTCTTGCGGACTCTCCGAGGCCACCCTGGCGAAACACATCATTCTTCCGGCGTCTCCGCTGGACGCGCTGCCGTGACCGGCGCGGCGGCCGCGTTGCGCACGGTCCAGCCGCCGGTGGCTAGTTCCAGCGTCAACGCCCCATGGTCCCGGCAATAAATCACCGGCGACGGGCGGCGCGCGAAGCGGGCGCGCAGCGCACCGGAGGCGCGCCGGGTGGCGGGAAAGGTTGTGTCCATAATCACAATAAGGCGGGGTTGCAACAGATCCAGCAGCGGTTCGCACAAGGGCTCCTCTCGCGCCGGCAAGCCGGCCAGGACAATTTCCGCGCGCAAATGGGGATGCCGCCGCATCAGAGCTTCCTGGCCGTCCCGTCCCAAAGAAGGAAGCAACAAGACAGAATGCCCGTGAACCTCGCGCCACAAAACCAGGGCGTTGTCGTCGGCCTGCGCCAACCCTTCCGCCGCCTCGGGAGGATGCAGCACGGCCCAGCCGCCCAAGGCGCCGCCATCCCGCCCGGCTTGCCAGCGGCCAGTCTGGCGCAGCGTTTCAATTAATTCATGATCTGCCGCGGAACGTCCGGGGTCTCTTGCCGAAAAAACCTGGCGAGGCTCAAAGTTCGTCCGAATAACATCTGCCCCGCCGAAGTAGGACCGCAAACCGACGCCGACACAAAACGCGTCCAAATGATTGACACCATGGGCGCACAGGAACGGTTTGACCGTTCCCTCGGCGTCTTCGACGCCGCCGCAGTTCAAAAGCAGTGTCCCGGCATCCGCGGGAAAATCCACAAACACGGCCGCCGAGCCGCGTAGAGGCAGGATGGAAACGCGGGCGGTTTGCCGTTCGATTCTCCATTGCACCAGACACACCATCCCGGCTGCGAGCAAAGCCGCGCTCATCCACCATTTATGCCGCGAGCGAAAAACCCACCCACTGGCAACCAGAAAAAGGGCCGCATAATAGAGAACGCAGACGGTTATAGGAGGGGCAGCAACGTTGAAGTTTCCGAAGGACCACCGCGCTGCCCAACCACTGAACCAAATGATAAAATGCATGAGCCCCCAGGTGGCGTTGTTAAAGAGAATCGCCAGCCAGGAGCACCACCCTCCCGTCAGCAGACTTCCCGTCCCGCTGATCAATGCCAGGGCCGTCACCGGCACGACAACGCAATTGGCCGGGACACTCACCGGCGTGAAAAGGTGGAAATAATAAGCCGCCAACGGAATGGACCCCACCCAGGCGGCGCAAGAAACCGCGAAGACGTCCACGGCGTAGGTTGCGGCCTTAAACAGCAGCGGTGGCAGCCGAGGTTTCAGTGTGTCGGCCAGCATGGGGTCGCCTTTCAGCAGCTTGTCACGCAGAAGTTTTCGCCAGGACGGCACGATTAACGCGATGCCGCCCACCACCAGAAAGGAGAGTTGAAACCCTGGAAGAAAAAGCTGGCCCGGGTCCCACAGAAGAATGATGAAAGCGGCCGCGAAAAGGGAGTTGAAAACATCGCCTGGCCGCCGGCAAGCCCAGCCCAGAATGACCACGGTGGCCATAATCGCCGCGCGAATGGCCGAGGCGGGCCAGCCCGTTAAGCAAACATAAAACCACAGAGCCGGCGCCACAACCACGCCACAGGCGGCCCGCGGAAATTGCAACCCGCGCAACAGCCCCACCCCGATCATCGCCAGGAGCCCAATGCGCAATCCATCCTCCGCGAAAATATGATAGGTGCCGGCGCGCATAAACGGTTCCTCCACGGTATCCGTCAAGGGGGCCTTCCAATCCAACATTAATGTCCGAGTCAAGCGCGACGCCCCGTCCTCGGCTGGAAACCCCAATTCCAGAGTTCGAGTCGCCCACCGCCGGAACCGTTCCGATAGAGGCAACTCCCCTTCTCCGCCCGCTGCCGCCGCCCAATCATTCGTGCCGCCGGTTTGCAACTGATAGAATACGTCCTGCCTTTGGTAATAGGCTCGCGGGTCGAATAGCCCTTCCGCCAGGGGCCCGTTGGGACGCCGCAAGACGCCATGAAGCTCCACCCTCTGGCCTTCGAAGAATTCAGGAGACAACACCCCCGCCGTGGTGGCGATAACTTTGCCGGAGACTGGCTGCCATCCCCCATGCTGGCTCATCTCGCTCGCGTCAATGAGCGCGGAAGAACGCCACAACTCCCGCCGCCCCAACTCAAACACCCGTTGAGCGGGCGGCGCGCGGATGCACCCGCGCAGCCCCGTCTCGCTCACATTGTCCCCCTGCGTGACGCGCAAATCACCCGGAGCCAGGATGGCGTTATGCCAGGCGGCGTCCGTCCATCCTGTCAATGCTATTAACAATCCGAGCAGCCAAAGGCGGCCTTTATCCCACGCCAGGCCGGCAAGGGCCGTGGCAAGGCAGGCCGCAAACAAAACCGTTAAAGGAAGGCGGATTCTTTCCGCAAGGAGAATGCCCACGACAAAAAGCAATGCCACGGGCAGAAGCGGCCGCTTCATAGGAACATCTATCTCGCCTTGCTCACGCTAAAACGCCGAGCGCCGCAAATGAGCAACAGGCCCGCCGCCGCGCCGCAGGTATCGAGCATGACATCACGAACGGACGGTTCCCGCGTGGGCACGAACTTTTGGTGAAATTCATCAGTCGATGCATAAAGCGCCGCCAGCAAAAGCGCCAACCAAAACTGATGCCTGCCGGTATAAGCACGAAACGATGGATCAAAGCGAAGGGTTCGCCACGCCAGAATGCCTAAAACCGCATACTCGACAAAATGGGCGGTTTTTCGGACAAAATAATGGCATCGTTCAAAAGTCTCTTCGGACATGTGCGGGTCCAGCCAAAATAAGAAAGGCCGCAAAAAGTGGGAAGTATGAACGGGCGCTCCAAGGGAAGTGGAGGCACAAAAGATCAAAGACATCCAGAACACCAGCGGAAACCAATATTTTAAAAATCTTCCAAGCACGCAGCAAAAAACAACGCCTCGTCCTCAAAATCAACCCTCGAATGTTCCAAGCGTGTGATCACAAGTGCCGGATACTTCCAGGGTAGGGCGGCCACTCCGCTGGCCGCCGGAAAGGCGCGCAGCGGAGTGCGCGCCCTACCTTGTCAGACAGTTTTAATCGCACCCTGCTCCATGCCGCGCTGCCAGACTGGCAGCAAATCATTGCCATTCTGGCGGACAAGATAAGGCGTTTTGCAACGAGGGCCATAGCGACGATTCGCAACCGCCGCCATGTCAGCCGTTTCGGCTAGAAGCCGAATTTTGGCATCAAACCTGCCGCTTCTAAAGCTCATGAAAGACCTGAATGAAAAAACGATCCTGATTGTCGATGACGACGCCGGCATGCTGCGGGCTTTGCACAAAGTGCTGGGCGGGGCGGGCGCGGCGGTGACTTGTTCGGAAACGGCGGAAGACGCGATTGAAATTCTGACGGCCCGGCGCCAGCGCGTCGATCTCGTGATTACGGATTTGCGCATGCCCTACGTCAGCGGGATGACGCTCCTTTACGCGATCCATGAGATTTTCCCCTTCCTGCCGATAATGGTTTTGACGGCATTTAGCAGCTCGGCCGTAAAGGAGGAATGCCTGCAGCAAGGAGCGGCGGCCGTGTTGGAGAAGCCTCTCAATACGCCGCAATTGCTCAGCGCCATCGAAAACGTCTTTGCCGCCCAAAAGGCGGCTGCTCCGTCCCTTTAGGGGGATGTGGAACCGGAATTCGCCCCAGATTTCCCGGATGGCACGACCGCCTCATGTGAGGCTTGGTCTTGATTTCGGGAGGGGCGAGCGCCGCGAGTCCCATCATAACAGGGTGCCGTAAGAGAACATTGCATGTCGAATTGCTTACGCTCGGTTATAACATCCCAACCCCGCTGTCACTAATTTCGCTGGTTGTCCCCCGCCAATTCCTCCGGCGTCACCACGACATCGAGCTTTTCCGTATGCCGGATCACCGTGACTACAGAGGGAACGCCAATGACCCCGGCCACAAGATGCCGGTGCAACTCATCAATTCTCGCGACGGGCTCACCCGCAAAAGCGACAATGACGTCGCCTTCCCGCAAACCCGCGCGACGGGCTGGGCTGCCGGGTTCAATGCCGGCCACGAGCACGCCGTGCGGCGCTGGCAAGCGATGGAAACGCGCCACCCGCCGGTGAATCGGCACATCCTGCCCAACGACTCCAATCCAACTGCGGCGGATGCGCCCTTCCTTGATCAACCATGCCGCGACAAATTCCGCCGTGTTGCTGGCGATGGCGAAACAAATCCCTTGCGCGGGAAGAATGACCGCGGTGTTGACCCCGATGACTTCGCCGCGGGAATTGACCAGCGGGCCGCCGGAATTGCCGGGATTCAAGGCCGCGTCTGTCTGGATGACATTGTCAATCAAACGTCCGGATTGCGCGCGCATGGAGCGGCCAAGCGCGCTGACCACCCCGGCCGTGACCGTGCGCTGAAAGCCGAAGGGGCTGCCGATGGCAATGGCGATCTGGCCCACGCGAATGGACTTTGAATTGCCCAAATGCGCATGCGCCAAAGGAGAGGCGTTGATGCGCAGCACGGCCAGGTCGGTCTCCGGGTCTTCCCCCACCACGTTGGCGGGGCAGACCAGGCCGTCGGCCAGGGTCACTTCCAACTTGTCCGCGCCATGAACGACGTGGCTATTGGTTAGAATAAAACCGTCCGGCGCAATTACAAAACCGGAACCGGCGCCGCTGGGTTCCGAGCCTTGCCGGGCGTTGCGGGCCGCCTTATGCACCCGGATATTCACCACCGCCGGACCCACCAATTCCACCGCCCGGGTCACGCTCTTGGAATAGCAATCCAGCAATTCATCGTCGCCGGACGGCGGTTGCGCCGGGGATTCCACACCCGCGGTCTCCGCCTCGCTCAACACCGGGACCCATCCTCCCCTGCTGTTTTCTTTAAATAAAGTTGCAGTATTCATCTTCTCTTTCACTGTAACTATGATAGTTCAGAATAAGAAACCTGCAAGAAGGCGGTAAGCTGTTCTCGTTAGGGGGCGCGGGGAACGCGACCGTCTCGGTAACCGTCTCGGTCGCTTCCAGTCGGCGTCTCGCCGACCGGCGCAGGGCACCAAACCTTCGCCGGGACGCCCGCGCTCCCCAATCCATCAGCTTTGACGCTCTATTCTGCGCGTTGGAAGACAAGCCAGGTCCGCCCTTTGGCGGCGATCTTCACGGTCAATTCCGCAATGTAATCGCGGGCCAGCGGGATTTCCTCGGAAGAGCCGTCCTCCCGCCGGACGCGGGCGCGGTCCGTCAGGCCCGCGTAATAAAGCGGGACCCGGATACGGCGTTCGATCGCTTCCGGCAGGGGATTGTAGAATACGGCCAAACCGCACTCCGCCAACCGCGGGTTGACATGGAGCCAGCCGTCCCAATCGCGCCCATCCGGGCGGCGCAGGTGAATGAGGTCGCTGTCGAGAATCGCGCGGTGCGTTTTGTAAAATGAAACCCATCTTTGCACAGCGGCGCGAGTTTCGTCGCTGTCGTAAAGGCGCGGGCCGCGGTAACAAGCCTGCACTCCCGCTCCGAAAAGATTGGCCAGGCGCGTCTCGTAGTGGGCCAGGTGGTCTTTGAGCGGTTCGATGGTCGCGGCGTCGCCGCCTCCCTGATACTCCGTCAACGGGACAAACATCCAGCCCATGCTCGGCGTCTTCTCCCACGTGCCGTCGAAGACGTTTTGACGCTCGATGATCTCCTGTTCTTCGCGCGGCAGGGACCAATTCGACTCGCGATAGCCCATCCCGCACTTGCTGGAGCCTGTCAAATAATACCAATCGGGAACGTTGAGATAAACGCCGCGGCCCCGGCACCACTCGTAGAATCCGCTGATGATTCTCCATTGTTTCCATTGCGAATCCTCCAGGCCGGCGTGGCCCGGATGGTTGGTGGAAGCGCAAACGTCGCCGGGATAAGAACCATCGTTCTCCAAAACACCGCAGCCCGTCTGCTCGAAAAACTGCCGCAGCTTGCGAAAATAGTCTTCTCCCCAGCGGCTGCCCAGGCAGGGGGAATTGCCGAAACGCATTCCGCCCGGTTTCCCCGTGGCCGGATTGATGGCGTCGTTGGCCGGATCGATCGACCGGCTGGCCAGGAGCGAATAACCGCCCAGTGCCACTCCTTTGGCCCGACCGTAATCAGCCAGCGACTTGATTTGGGCTAGATAGCCCGACTGTTCGTTTTCGATATCAAACCCGCTGCCAAAAGTCAGGATAACCATTTCAAAACCGACGGCGGCGCATTGGTCAATGGCTGTCTTCACCGCGGCGGGATCGGCGCTGCGCACATGCATCAGCACCGGGTTTTCCTGCGTCCAAGGCGCCAGCGCGCGATAAGCATGGCGCAAGCCCAGACCGCGCCGTTCCCGCTCGGTGGAATCCTGCACTAATTCGAAAACATGAAACGATTCAAAGGTCCCGCCCGCGGCAAGGCGCTCCGCCGGGCCAATCGTGGGAGCGCACCGCAAGAGACAAGGTGTCTGCCGCTCGTAATGGACCTGGGTCGGATAAGCCGGATCATTTGTCCAATGAACACCCGGCCCGTCCGCCGCGACGTTCATATTGCCGCCAAAAGCGTAGTCGCTAAAAACGTCCAAACTTCGATAGGTTCCGCGAAAATTCGACGGTGCGCCATCGACCATCGACTCGGACTCCACCGCCGCGAGTTCCTCCACGAGCATGGAATCGAGAACGATGGCGTGCGGTGAACCATTGCGCAGGACAAACCACTTCCCCACCAGCGGCAAGCCGTCATAGAGCTCGTAATGAACTTCCACTGTGACTGCACCCAAGTTGGTTGGGCCGGCGAATTCGAGCGTAACGGAGACGCCGGGAGGAGGCCAAGGCGGGTCGCCGGTCAGCCATTCGCGCCGCTTTTGCCAGGCAAACCGCGGCTCGGTTCGGCCCGTCTTCAGCCCCACGTAATGAAAGGCTGACGGACTGGAGGTCAATTGATCCAGCCAAGCCGGGCTGAGATAATTGTCAACCGGCTGGCCGGAAAGTCCGCCCACATCGAACCTCACGCCATCCAGTTGAATTTGCGCTTCCGGACGAACCGAACGGATAAGCGATTCTCCGGTCATCAAATTGTCAAAGGCGATCGTAGCCGCATTGGGCCGCAGTCGAATAACCCTACGGACAAGCCCATTGCTGAGTTCGACTTGTCCTCCGTCCGCGCTGGCCGTGACATGAGCGATGAACGGCTCCGGACGCACCAGCCAATCGCCGGCGGCCTGCAGCCAAACCGGCGCGAGGAAAGCCGCCAATAAAACCGTCTGGAGACAACTCAGTTTCAAATGTTGCCGCTGATCCTACCGGGCCAGGAGAATTCCACAAGCCGGGACGGGTGCGATCAATTTTAAGGGCGGACAGTCCCCTGCCCGCCTCTGGAGTTTGGACATTGCCTCAAGCAGAAGATTTGGTACAGAGGAAACGAAGGTAACGAAGGGAGAAAGGGAGTCGAAAACATCCTCGCCGAGATGCGCCATTATTTCCTTCAGCGGAATGGGCAACGCGGATCAAGAACTGTACAGGGAACAGAGGAAATGGAGGGTGGGGCTGAGCTGCCGCTCAGCCCCAATTTCGGCCCTTTTAATTCCTCGGCTGTCCCCTCGGTTCTGAAGCACGATAGGGGCTTAAAAATGGCGGTACATCGTGCGGGGCGGGATGCCGAGGATGCGGGCCGCTTTGCGTTTGTTGCCATCGCACTGCTCCACGGTCGCCTGGACTAACCGGTTCGTGGCTTCGTCCACCGTCGTGCCGATCGGAATGGAAACGGACGGACGATCCATCACCGGCGCGGGCGCGGTTTTTTCGGCGGCAGAGGCGGCGGGCGGAAAGGTGAACGACTCGATGGTGTCTCCGGCAGCCAGGGCGACGGCGCGCTGCACGACGTGGTTGAGTTCGCGGACGTTGCCGGGCCAGGAGTGACGGCACAATTGTTCGAGCGCGGACGGGGCCATGGCGGGGATGTCTTTCCCCATTTCTCCGGCAAAGACGCGCAGAAAATGGCTGGCGAGCAAGGGTATGTCCTCGCGCCGCTCGCGCAAGGGCGGCAGCGCAACCGCCACCGCATTAATCCGGTAATATAAATCATGGCGAAATTCGCCGTCCGCCACGGCTCGCGGAAGGTCGCTGTGCGTGGCGCAAAGCACCCGGACGTTGACCTGCATCTCCTTTGTCCCGCCCAGCCGATGGAAAGTCCCGTCCTGCAAGACGCGCAGCAATTTGGCCTGCAACGACGGAGACATTTCCGCGATCTCGTCGAGCAACAGGGTCCCGCCGGCGGCCAATTCAAATTTGCCTGGGCGGGCGGTGCCGGCGCCCGTGAAAGCCCCGCGTTCGTGGCCGAAAAGTTCGCTCTCCAGCAAGGCTTCGGGAATCGCGGCGCAACTGATTTTGACGAAAGGCTGATCGCGGCGGTTGCTTAAATGGTGCAACGCATTGGCCGCGATTTCCTTTCCGGTGCCGCTTTCGCCTTGAATGAGGACGTTGAGATCAAAGGGCGCAATTTGCCGGATGATCTGTTTGGCGGCCAGCATGGGCGGGCTGTCGCCGATAAGCTGGTCAATGCCTTGAAGCAAAGGGATGCGAGCCATTTCAGGATTTCTCCTCCAATGGCAAAACGATCGTGAAGGTCGTGCCTTGGCCGCTGGCGCTTTCGCATTCGATGTGGCCGCCGTGCTCGGAAACAATTTGCTGGACGAGGGCCAAGCCCAGGCCGGTCCCCTCGCTCTTGGTGGTGAAAAACGGCTCAAAGACCCGCCGCAATTGGGCGGGGTTCATCCCCTTGCCGCTATCGCTCACCCGCAGCAGCACACGCCGGCCATCGCGCCAGGTGCCGATGGTCAATTCGCCGCCCTCCGGCATGGCTTCGCGGCTGTTGCGGACCAGGTTCAACACGGCCTGCCAGATTTGCTCGGCGTCGGCGTTGACAGCCGTCAGGGCCGGATCGAAATGGGTCCGCAGCGTCACGCCGGCGCGTTCCAAAACAGCGCGGTGGAAGTCGAGTTTCTGGCTGAGAAAATCATTTAAGTTGACGGGCTGCCGTTGCGGCTTCGGAAGGCGCGCGAATTGAAGGTAATCCTCGATGACCCGTTGGATGCGAGAGACCTCCTTGCGCATGTCCTCAATAAGGGTCCGCCCCTCGATGGAGGAATGGCCATTGTTGTCGCCCAGCTTGTTCACCTCCTTATGGATAAGGTCCAAGTTCAGGGTGATAGAGCCGAGCGGGTTGCGAACCTCATGGGCCACCTGGGCGGCCATCGTTCCGACCATGGCCAGACGTTCCGCCTGCACCTTGGCCGCCTGGAGCCTTTTCCTCTCTTGAATCTCGTTCTGCAACGCGGCGGTGCGCCGTTCCACCGCTTCTTCCAAATGGTAATGCGCAGACTGAAAAGCCGAGAGCAAAAAGACCACGACCTCGTAAAGCACCAGCAACATCAGCCCGTTCCAGTACGGGGTTAAGGGATGCGGGTAAGCAAAACCCGCCAGCAAATCGGCCGCAAACCATGTCGCCGCGCCCGCCACAGCCATCACAATCCCAACAGTCCGGCCGCTTGCCCAGGTGGCCCAGCAAATCGGCAAGAGGTAAAATGCCGACAAGGCAAAATCTCTTCCGGTGACGTAGTCCAGCGAACCGATCAACCCCATCAACACGAAAGCCAAAACAACAGACATCGGCCTTGGCAAAGACAACAAACGTTGGAACGGCCGGTTCCTCAATACGTTAAGTCCCACACCAGTTTGACCAAGAAGAGGGTCGCACGTTCGAGAGTCCGGCCGAATTGGTTCCGGCAAAGGACGATTAAAGGTTATCAGGTGACGAAAATCGGCAGGGCGGCGCTGTCGCTCCGCCCAAATTGCCCTCTTCACCAACGGAATGCCGGCACGCGCCAGCCCGTAAAAAAAATGGGCGGCGCAGCACCTCGCGCCCTACGGATTCTGATTTATCTTTTCGACGGCCCACCGGGCATGTTCGGCAATGAGGGGTTCGGGATCAAGGGCGGCCCGTTCCAGCGCCGGCAAGGCCTGGCGGTCACGGCTGTTTCCCAAAGCGACACAGACGTTGCGCAACAGGCCGCGGCGTTTGGCCCGCTGCATGGGCGTGCCGGCGAATCGCCTTTGGAAGCCGGCCTCGTCGAGCGCGAGCAGCGGGAGCAATACCGGCGCCGCCAGGTCGGAACGGTAATGGTGGCGCATGATGGCCCCTTCGCGGGCAAAACGGTTCCACGGACAAACGGCCAGGCAATCGTCGCAGCCGTAAATCCGCTGGCCGATGGCTGGGCGCAGTTCCTCTGGGATCGATCCCTTCAATTCAATGGTCAGGTAAGAGATGCAACGGCGGGCATCCAGTTGGAATGGAGCGGTGATGGCCGCGGTAGGGCAGGCGTCCAGGCAACGGCGACACGAGCCGCAATGGTTTTTTTCCGGCGCATCCGGTTCCAGTTCAAGCGTGGTGATGAGTTCGGAGAGGAAAATCCAATTGCCCAACTTGCGGCTGATGAGATTGGTATGCTTGCCGATAAACCCAATCCCTGCTCGTTCCGCCAAGTCCCGCTCCAACAATGGCCCGGTATCGGCATACCACAAGGAGCGGACGTCCGGAACGAGGGAGTCCAGAAAAGCCGCCAGGCTTTTGAGCCGCCGGCCCAGCACGTTGTGATAATCGGAAAATCTGGCGTAACGGGCGATTTCTCCGATGACGCCCGGCTCAGCCGGAGCGAAAGAGGCCGGAGGAATGTAACTGGCGGCCAGGGTAATGATGGTTCTGGCGTGGGCCAGCACTTGGGACGGGTCAATGCGCTTGTGGGCATTACGGGCGAGATAGCCCATTTCGCCATGGCGGCCGGCGTCCAGCCAACGCTGGAAACGGGCGGCATGAGCAGGGGGGTCTGCCGTGGTGCAACGGCAATCATCAAAGCCCAGTTCGCGCGCGCGCTGCTGCAGGGCCTGCTTCGCGGACAGGGTTGCGGCCATGCTATTGTCCTTTGCGGGCAAGGTGAAAGTGATGGAGGACCTGTTGCACGACTTCCTTGGGTGGCCGGTGATCGGTCAGAATCATGGCGTCGGCTTGATGGTAGGCGGGCTTGCGCTCTTCCAGCAATTGATGAATGCGGCCTATCGGATCGGGCGTTTGCAGAAGAGGGCGATGCGTTTGAGAGCGCACCCGTTCCCAGATAATCTCCGGCGAAGCCCACAAACACACGACCAGCGCATGAGTTTTCAGGCTGGCTAAATTGTCTGGATTAACGATCAGACCGCCGCCGGTGGCAATGACGGTATTGCGCCGCAGGGCCAGGTCTTGAACGATGTTCCGTTCCAAGCCGCGGAAGGCTTCTTCGCCGTTTTGGGCGAAAATGTCGCCAATGGATTTTCCGGTCTGGCTTTCGATCAATTCGTCGGTATCGAGGAAGTCGAATTGAAGGTATTCGCAGGCCAGGCGCGCTACCGAAGACTTGCCTGTGCCCATGAAACCGACAAGGGCTAAATTATAAACGTGGCGCGGAAGGACGGCATTCAACCCTTAAATTCTTGGCCGAAAGAGATTCGTTTGCAAGTCCGCAATGTTCAAGGACGGCCACTCCGCTGGCCGCCGGGGAAGGCGCGCACGGAGTGACGCGCCCTGCCGTGCCTGATAACACTTTTACTCGCCCTGTCCCAGCGGCGGCTTTTCTTTGCGCCAGGACGTTTGCTGCTCGTAGGCATGGGCCAATTTGAGGATGGTTTCTTCGCCGAAGGGTTTGCCCAGCAGTTGCAGGCCGATGGGCAGCTTGGGACTGGAAGTAAAGCCGCACGGCAAACTCAGGCCGCAAATGCCGGCCAGATTGCAGGAAATGGTAAAAATGTCGGAAAGATACATCTGGAGCGGATCGCCGGCCTTTTCCCCGATTTTGAAGGCGGCGGTCGGAGAAGTCGGAGTAATGATGGCATCGACTTTCTCGAAGGCACGGAGAAAATCGTGCCGGATGAGGGTGCGGACTTTTTGCGCGCGCAAATAATAAGCGTCATAGTATCCACTGCTCAGGACATAGGCCCCGAGAATGATGCGGCGCTTGACCTCCGGCCCAAATCCCGCTCCGCGCGTCTTGCAGTAAAGATCGGTGGGATCGACGCCCTCGACGCGACGGCCATAGCGAATCCCATCGAAACGGGCCAGGTTGGCGCTGGCCTCGGCGGTGGCGATAATATAATAAGTGGCGACGGCGAATTCGGTATGGGGCAGGGAAACTTCCACGATTTCCGCCCCCATTTTTTCAAATTGGCGGACGGCCGCTTGCACAGCCGCGCCGACCTCCGCGTCCACACCGCCAATCATGTATTCCTTGGCCAGACCCAGTTTAAGCCCTTTCACCGGCCCATGGAGCGCGGCCGCATAGTCCGGCACGGGCGTCGGAACGCTGGTGGAATCGCGCGGGTCCAGGCCGCTCATAACGCCCAGCACGGCGGCTGCGTCGCGGGCGTCTTTGGTAAACGGGCCAATTTGGTCAAGAGAGGAGGCAAACGCGACCAGACCGAAACGCGAAACGCGGCCGTAAGTGGGTTTTAATCCGAGGCAACCGCAAAGGGCGGCGGGCTGGCGGATGGAGCCGCCCGTGTCGGAACCGAGCGCCACAATGCATTCGTCCGCCGCCACCGCGGCAGCGGAACCGCCGGATGAACCGCCTGGAATGCGGGACGGGTTCCACGGATTGCGCGACGTGCCAAACGCGGAATTCTCGGTGGAACTTCCCATGGCAAACTCGTCCATGTTCAGGCGTCCAAAAATAATCGCCCCGGCCTGGCGCAGTTTCTCAATGACCGTGGCGCTGTAGGGCGAGACGTAGTGGCCGAGGATGCGGGAGCCGCAATTGAGAGGCTGGCCGCGCACGGCGAGAACGTCCTTGATGCCGATGGGAATTCCAAGGAGCGGCTTTTGTTGATGAGTTGTTCCGCGGGCCAGCTCCGCGTCCGCCGCCGCCGCTTGCGCCAGGGCATCTTCCGCGTTGTAACTGATAAAGGCATGGACCCGGTCTTCGACGCGCTCGATGCGGTCCAGGCAAGCCTGCATGAGTTCCCGGCAGGAAATGGCGCGGCGGCCGAGTTTTTCTGCCAGTTCCCAAGCGGTGAGTTGGTTGAGCATGGCGATGGCGCTTACTCCACAATTTTCGGCACCATGAACAACCCGTTGGCTTGGGCGGGGGCGTTGCGCAAAGCCTCCTCATTGGAGAGGGAAGGAGCGATTTCGTCGGGGCGCGTGACGTTGACCAGCGGGACGGCGTGGGCGGTCGGTTCAATTTGGCTGACGTCGAGCTGATTGAGCTTTTCGATATAGCCGAGGATGTGAGAAAGTTGGGCGCCGAATTGCTCCTCTTCGGCAGGCGTCAAGGCGATCCGCGCCAGACGCGCCACATATTTGACATCGAAGTTTCCCGGCATGAGAAGAGATCAAGCTTCGTCGAACTTGCGTTTCACGAGGGCATCGAGGGCGTCGAGGGCCTGGGGGGAGTCATCGCCTTCACAGGTGACCTTTAATTTCGAGCCGGGCCCCGCTGCCAGCATCATGAGACCCATAATGCTCTTGCCATTGACTTGCTCGCCGTCCCGTTCGACCAGGACGCTGCAAGTGAATTGATTGGCCGTTTTGACAAACATGGCCGCCGGGCGGGCATGGACCCCCAGCTTATTGATCACCACCATTTCACGGTGGTGGCTCACTTTTCCCCCTGGCTTTTTCGCACTGCTCATGCCGGGCTATTTTGAAGGGGAAGAGCTTTTTTGGCGATGAAAATCATATCGCGGGCTTATTGGCCGCCATGTGGGCAATCAAGCGGTCGTTCAATTCCTTGGCGGGATTGCGACCGGCGCCCTTCAATTTAATTTGAAAGGCGGCTACCTCGATTAAGCGCGCCAGGTCGCGTCCTGGACGCACGGGAATGGTAATGTGCGGAATCGGCACCCCGAGGATTTTGACAAATTCCTGCTCCATGCCGACGCGGTCCACGTCCGGCACTTCTTCCCATTGCTTGAGGCTGATGACTAAATCGACCGTTTTCTCGCTGCGGATGCTGCGGACGCCGAACATGTCGGCGACATTGATGATGCCGATGCCGCGCACTTCCATGTGATTGCGGGTCAATTCGGCGCCGGTGCCGACCACTTCGCGCCCGTCCAGCAGGGTCACGCGGGTGATGTCATCGGAAACCAGGCTGTAACCCCGCTCAATGAGGGCGAGCACACTTTCGCTCTTGCCGATGCCGCTTTCCCCGCGAATGATAACGCCGACTCCCAGGATATCGACCATGCTGCCCATCTGGCTGCCACGCGGGGCAAAGAGCATTTCCAGGGCAATGGTGGCGAGATTGATGAACTTCATCGTGATCAACGGCGTGACGAAAATCGGGACCTGGGCTTTTTCGGCGGCGCGCAGGAAAAGCTTGTCCGGAGTGAGATTGCGCGAAAAAATGACGCCGGGGATTTTGTGCGAGAATAAATTGGCATAGCGGGCCTCGCGCTCGGCGGCGGAAAGCGTCCTGAGGAAGCAGGACTCGGCATTGCCGATGACCTGCAAGCGCTTGTTGGCAAAGTAACGGGTGAAGCCCGCCAGAGCCAAACCGGGACGGTTAACCGTCGGTTCGCGGATGATGCGTTTGAGGCCAGTGGCCCCCGCAACCAGTTTCAAAGGCAGGGTTTGAGACTGTCCTGTATAAAACCGTTCCACCGTGACGACATCGCGTTGCATGTAAGGCTATGCTAACTCCCGCGGCGGGGCCAAGTCAGGCGAAAAAAAGAAGGCATTCGTGCCGAAAAAAATTACAAGTTAAACTCCGGGCCCAAATAAATCTCACGGGCTTTGGGGTCGTTAAGCATCTCCGGCCCCAACCCCGTATAAACCACCTGGCCGCGATAAATCAAATAGGCGCGATCCACCAGCTTGATCATTTCCCGCGCGTCATGGTCCGTGACTAAAATGCCCAAACCCCGCTCCTTGAGACGGCGGATGATCTTCTGGACTTCATACTTGGCAATGGGGTCGATGCCGCTGAAGGGTTCGTCGAGCAAGAGCAACCTGGGGCTGGTGACCAGGGCGCGCGTGATTTCCAGGCGGCGCTTTTCGCCCCCGCTGAGGGTGTAGGCTTTGCTGTTGGCCAGGCTGGTCAGGTCTAATTCCGCCAGGAGCGATTGGAGGCGCAACCGCCGTTCTTTGGCGGAAATGGGGCAGATTTCCAAGATCGCCATGATGTTTTGCGCGACAGTCAGTTTGCGGAAAACCGACGGTTCTTGTGTCAAATATCCAATGCCCAGGCGGGCCCGCTGGTGCATCGGCAGGCCCGTGATCGCTTGGTTTGCGAATGTGACTTTGCCCTGGTCTGGTTTGACGATGCCGACGACGATATTGAAAGTGGTGGTTTTGCCCGCGCCATTGGGGCCGAGCAAACCGACAATCTCCCCGGCATTGACAAAAATGGAAACGCCATTGACCACCGCCCGTTTATTGTATTGCTTGACCAGTTGGTCCGTGGAAAGCAGGCGGGAGGTCGTATCAACGGCCACCGTCCTGGCGACGGGTTCATTTTGCGGTTCGGGGACGGACTCTGGTGTTGGTTCGGCCATGATTTAGGGTGGCGGCTGACGGGTCTTGGCCTTAATCGGGGTAATGGTGTAGTGGCCAACCGCCTGAAAGCGGTTGGTTTTCGGCTCCATAATCAGAAGATCCGACTCCGTGATGATGTAGCTCTGCGTCCGGGCATAAGGGGAGCCCGTGACGATGGCGCGGTCTGTGGCCGCGGTATAAAAGACCCTGTCGCCGGTGACGTGGGCGGTTTGCGCGCCCTTCCATTGATCGAACACGGCATGGCGTTCGGCCACGGCGGTTTCCATTTGGTTGGTCACGGCGGAAAAATGCGCGGTGACGACGGCCGCGGTCAAACGATTCGTCGCGCCCTTTTGGCCGGTGCTAAAATCGAGCAGCGTGGCGTCGGGTTCGGCCCGGAGGTCCTTCAATAGATTGGTGGCCGGCCAGCAATCGGCGGTGAGGATGGCGCAGGAGATGGTTTTGATCACGCCGGCAGGGTTGGGCTCGGATTGGCCGTGGACATCACCGGTGGCGACGGCTTGAACGATGTGGTTATTCTCCAGGCTCACCACGAGATCATCGCATGTCAGAGTGTCACGGAGCACCTCGTTCTCCAGAAGGCGTCCAATAACGTGACCGTGAAAGGTGGCCAGGTTTGTTTTGTAATCCAAATCATCGGAAAAAATGTTGAGCCAGCGATTCGTGGCGCGGGTGGAAGGGGCAGCGTTGGCGCTGGCAGCGGCAGTGAGGTTCAATTTGAACTGGGCGTCGCCGCGGGCGTGGTAAATCTGATTTGTCAACTCCGCCCGGAGCAGCGTTCCTTTGACTTCTATTTTGTCATTCCACCAGACGGGGTGCCCTGTCAAATCAAAGGAATCATTGGTCCGCGAATAAACGGCGCAGTCGCTCCTGGAGTTGCTATGGTCGGCCTCGTTGGTCATGAGGACGTTGCCCGTGGCCGTCATGCGTTCAACCGGGCCATTGGTGGGGGGCATTTGCAAGGTGATGAAGTCCGACGAGAGCCTGCGAAAGCCGTTCGTGCCGGCCAGCGGCGGAGTGCCCGGCGGCGGGGCACTGGCGCCGGGGGCGAGGTTGGGCCAGCGAACCTGGACATGATTGGAGCCGGTCAGAAAATGGAGGTTGCTGTCGTAAAGGAAATAATCCGCCTGGGCTTCCTCATCGCCGTTTTTCCAACTGGCTTGGTCCGTCAATTCCATCATCTCGTCGGCGTTGGTCACGTAAAAATAGCCCCGGCCCCCGGTGGCCCGGCCTTTGTTGGTGGTGGTGAGCACGACCTCGCGCCGCGCCACGGCCGATTCGAGGGTTCCGTTGGTGTTGAAATGGACGGTGAGGAAGACGGAAGTCATGTCCATTTGCGGATCGATCAAATGCACATGGCGCTGGTAATCGACGCGGTTGGCGGGATAGTCGAACTGGGCGGCCTCGGAAAAAATCTTCATGATTTGCGGCCCCGCGGGAGCGGCGTTGGAAGCGGGACCGCTGAGCAGAGGGCTCTTGAGCACCGCCTTCAGCACGCGCGTTTCGACGTTGTGAAAAACGCTCAACAATTCGTTGGATTGGGTGAAATAGAAACCATCGCCCTGCACGAAGACATTGGTCGTCGGTGTGAAGAGGACAATATGCCCCTCATCATTCCAAGCGCCGTGCGTAACAGTATCGTAATAGCAGACCGGCGCCTGGACATAAAGTTGCACCTGATTGGATGGATTGTAGCCCAGGGCACCGGCGGGTCTGGCGCGGTAAAGGGTCATGGTAAAATTCGTTCCGATGATGATGCGGTCCGTCACTTGGTACCAATCGGAGGACCTGGCGATGCGAACCGGTGCTCCACCTTGAGAATCGATGAACGCGGCATTGCCCGGGAGATGGTCCCCCGGGGCTGCCAGGAGGCTCCAGACCGCGCAAAGCCAGGCCAGGAGAAGCAGGAGGGGCGGGGTGGAAGGGCGGATGTTCATGCGCCGGACGGCAAAGCGCGAACGGTCTCATGCAACCGGACGAATCCAGCCATGAGGCGCGGCATCTGCCGGAGGGGGATCATGTTAGGTCCATCGCTCAGGGCTGCGTCCGGGTCCGGATGCGTTTCGATAAACAGTCCATCGGCCCCCGCGGCCAACGCGGCACGAGCCAACACCGGGGCCATCTCCCGCTGGCCGCCGGAACGGTCGCCGCCCGCGCCGGGCAATTGCACGGAATGTGTCGCGTCGAATATCACGGGAAATCCGAACTGGCGCAGGATGGGGATGGACCGCATATCGGCCACCAGATTATTGTAGCCAAAAGTAGTGCCGCGCTCCGTGACCAGAAGTTTTTGGCCGCCCGCCGAGGCGGCTTTCTTGAGCACCTGGCCCATTTCCTGAGGTGAAAGAAACTGGCCCTTTTTCAAATTGACGATCTTGCCCGTGCGAACGGCGGCCGCGATCAAGTCGGTTTGACGGCACAGAAAAGCGGGGATTTGCAGCAGATCGACGGCCTGGGCGGCGGCCCGCGCTTGGTCTTCGGTATGGACATCGGTGAGGACGGGCACGCCGAAGCGGGCGCGAACACGTGCCAGGACAGCCAGGCCCTCTTCCAACCCTGGACCGCGAAAGGATTGGCCCGAAGAGCGGTTGGCCTTGTCGTAGCTGGCCTTGAAAATGTAATTGAGGCCCAGTTTATCACACGCCTTGCGCAACGTGGCCGCTACTTTGAGGCAAAGTTCCTCCGATTCGATCACGCAGGGGCCGGCGATCAAAGTCAATTGCTTTGAGCGTCGCAACGAATTCCAAATAGCGCTGTCACTGAGCATGCTGCCTGAGCGTCTTCTCTTTTATGGGAAAGCCGGGCCAATCGCAAGAAGTTGCTGGGCGCGACGTGGGACGGCGGGATGAAAAGTGCCGGGCCATTTTAGGTAGGGCGGCCACTCCGCTGGCCGCCGGGAAGGCGCGCAGCGGAGTGCGCGCCCTACCTTGACCGACAGCTTTAATCGCACCCCCGGTCGCCTTGTTCGTTGACTCGGATTGGAAAACAAGCCAAGCTTTTGGCCACGAGGGCAACCGCATGAAAAACGCTTATCTTTACTTTGTCGCCGCCATCGCCCTCGCCTGCATCGCTGGTCTGGCCCATGAGATGAACCTCTCGCACAACAAACTCATTATTGAGAGGGTTTTTCGACAACACGCCAAAGCCCAGGCTCAACTTCAGGGACGGAATGACGCTGCCGATGAGAGAAAAGGGCTGAACGCTTATGTGCGCGCTTTGCAAGCCATTGACGCCTCGAAATGTCCCGGCGATTTTCGCAAGGCTTGGAACGACTATGTCGCGGCACGGGCAGAGAACACGGAACTGCTTCTTTCCGCCACGCAGCAAACAAATACGGCCGAAATGACCGCGTGGTTGGAGAAAAACAAATTGCGGGCCGACACTCTGGGAGCCGTCATGGACAAAAGCCAGGATCGCGCCTTTTCCTCTTACCAGCATTGCGTGCGCATCGCGGCCTCGTACGGGATCAAGTTTCAGTCGGTCAATATGGAGCCCGGAGACTGAACGGGTGGAACGAAATGGCGGCCGCGGGAATGCGTCAGTGAAGGCGGGCCTTGGAAAAGGCAAGGTCGCCGCGGGGCGCTGGCTGCACGCGGGAGAGATTTCGCCGAAACCATTCGCGCATTGAACCCATTGTGCGTCGTTCTATCACCCTCTCCTCCACACACTTGTGGAGGAGAGGGCCGGGGAGAGGAGGTTTTCTTCCCGATGGAAGGTTCATGGAGAGGGTGGCCGCAGGCCGGGAAAGAACCCAACCAGCAAAAAGCTGGTTAATTGTGCCCATGAACACACGCGGCGCAACTTCATCACCCTCTCCTCCACACACTTGTGGAGGAGAGGGTTAGGTGGATATGACTGTATCTCCATCTCGCGTCATTGAACCGTTAACGTTGATCGGACTGTGGTCGTCAAGATTATTGCTCCCGAGCGGGTGCGCTCGCAGAGCAAGCGCCCTCTTACCTTAGCGCGGTTTCGTTCTCGCCATCACTTGGACTCTGCGCCCCAAAGCCCAGCGGTGGGGCCGCGGGTCGCTGGGCAGAGACAGGAGTTCACCACATGGGCTTCTTCATTTTTGCCTACGCTTGGACTTGGTAAGAAGACTCGCGATGGTGTGATGATACGCCGCCGTGGCGGCGTGGGTGAGAATAAAAATGGGCAGCAGGCTTTCGTGATGGGGGATAGGACTGTCGTAATGTTGTCTTGTAATCTTCCAATGCATTCGGCGCGTCCGACTGCTTTGAGAACGCGCCGGTCTTAACCAGTTGAAAAAGTGAGCACTGACACTTGTTCTGCCCCAAGCCCCCAAACCCCAGCGAGGTTGATTGGGTTATTTCTGGACTTGGGACTGCCCATCGCTGATATGCTGGCGAGCCAAATGAAATTGCCTAATCCAGACAAGCTCGTGGTTGAGCGCGAGAAAATCGTCGATTACCTGCTCAACCGCGGGCATCGCTACGGCGCAAGCAAGGCCAGTTTTTTTTCCAGATTTGGATTTCAGGCGGAGAAATGGGAGCAATTGGCCCAGGCGCTTCGCTGTCACGGGCAGACGCACCAGGTGAAAAAGGCGCAAGAGACGGGTTTTGGCCCTCGTTACCTGGTCGAAGGCAGATTAAACACTCCTGATGGCCGCTCGCCTCGCGTGCGCTCCGTCTGGCAATTGGAACCTTGGAACCCAGAGAAGTTGCGCCGCGCTTGATTACCGCGTATCCTTTGGAAAATTGATGAAAATCAACGAACATGATTGTGTGGTGTTAACTGCGGACTTGCCCGGCGAAGGTCTTGAGACGGGCGATGTTGGCACGGTGATCCACATCCACAAGGGCGGGGCGGCTTACGAAGTGGAAT
>JBKQWF010000074.1:0-8931 GCA_052139695.1 Limisphaerales bacterium | reverse complement strand
ATGGGACCCGCCCTCCTGCGAGAATATCGCGCCCAGCACCCTGCACGAACGGGTCCGGCGGTGCTGGCGAGACAATCGTCAACCCAAAAACCCCCGCCCAAAAACTAGTGGCATTGGGCGTCTCGCCTGATGCTCCCCCGAGTGCCGCGCGAGACGCGCTCCCCGAGCGCAACTGCATCGTCTTGGTTAATCCGTTCCGGGCGGCGGCTGCTGCCAGGCGTATTGGTCGTCGTCCTTGACCTCTTTTTTCAAACGGGACAATTCGGCCTTGAGCTGGGCGACGACCTGTTGTTGACTCGGATCGTTGTAGAGATTGTGCAATTCGTCCGGATCGCTCCTGAGGTCGTACATTTCCCATTGGTCCTTCTTCCAGAAGTAAATCAGCTTATGGGTCATGGTGCGGACGCCGTAATGCGCGCGGGTGTTATGATCGCCCGGATCATGGTAATAGCGATAGTAGTAGCTGGTGCGCCAGCCGGCCGGTTTCTCCCCTTTGAGCAACGGCGCCAGGCTGACGCCCTGCATGTCCGCCGGCGCGGGCAATCCGGCCATATCCATGAAGGTGGGGGCGAAGTCCGGATTGATCGCCATGAATTCCTGCACCGCGCCGGGCTGGGTCACTCCCGGCCAGCGCACGATAAACGGCATCGTCACCGAGGCCTCATACATGAAGCGCTTGTCGTAGAGCCCGTGGTCGCCCAGGAAAAAGCCCTGGTCGCTCGTATAAATGACCACCGTGTTGCCGGACAAGCCATTTTGCTCCAGCCAATCGAGCAACCGGCCCACGCTGTCATCCACCGATTGCACGCAAGCCAGGTAATCCTGCATGTAACGCTGATACTTCCAGTCCTTGAGCGCCTCTCCAGTCAGCACTTGTTTATGACCGTTGACCTCCAGTTCCACCTCGTTGGGTTTGACATCCAGCCATTGGTCGCGCGCGCGCCCGCGCAATTCCGTCGGCGGCGTGAGCTTCAAATCCCGCCGCGTCAGATCGTAGAAGACTTTTTGGGTGCATTGCCGGATGGCATCGGTGCGGGTGGCGTAGTCGTCGCGCAAGGTCCCGGGTTCAGGAATATGTTTGACGGCAAAAGCCGCCCGGTATTTCTCCTCCGGTTGCCACGGGCGATGCGGCGCCTTGTGATGGCACATGAGGAAAAACGGTTTGTCCTTGGGCCGGTTCTTGAGAAAGTCAATGGACAGGTCCGTGATGATATCGGTCACGTAGCCTTTGATCTGGCGGCGCCCCTTGGGATTGATAAAGGAAGGGTCGAAATAAACCCCTTGGCCCGGCAGGATTTCCCAGTGGTCAAATCCGGTGGGATCGCTGCCCAGATGCCACTTGCCGATCATGCCGGTGTAATAGCCCGCCTGCTGGAGATACTTGGCCACCGTCGGTTGCGATCCATCGAAACGGTTGAAGGTCGGCACGCCGTTCAAGTGGCTGTATTTTCCCGTGAGAATGGTGGCGCGGCTCGGGCTGCAAATCGAATTGACGCAAAAGCAGCGGGTGAAACGCATCCCGCTGCCGGCGAGACGGTCGAGGTTGGGCGTCTGATTGACACCGCTGCCATAAGCGCTGATGGCGTGCGCCGCATGATCGTCGCTCATGATGTAGAGAATGTTCGGCCGCGCCGGCGCGTCCGCCCGAGCCGGCAAGGAGGCCCCGAGCAATACCGCGTAAAGAGCGGCCCCCAAACGGCCAAGGCCAAAATCAATCGTCATCGTGAACACCTTGCCGCGCCACGCTTCGGCCTGGCAAGCGCAAATCTTAGGCAACTCCTGGCCTCGCTTTTCCGGGGAGCGCGACCGTCCCGGTCGCCGCGTCAGGCGTCCCGCCTGACGCTGGGCGTGGGGGGCCACTTTGGCGACGTTTTGTCCGTCGGGAGACCACACCTAAATCATCACCTAATGATCGTGTTGCGTGAATGCTTCGACCGGAATTGTATCATACTGGTAGGATGCGGTCGGCGAGACGCCGACCGCTGCGACCGGGACGGCCGCGCTCCCCAAGCCATGAAAATCGTCGCGGCAGGCGAGAATCTGGGCCACAGCGACCACTGGTCGCAAGCCCGCTCACCGTCACCTTTGGAGCGGGTCCCAATACCTGGAATTGACCAAAAACTTTTCGGGGTTTGAAGACGGCCCTTGCGCATTAATATTCCTATCATGCCGCGCCTCGCTATGGCCATCGACGAAGTCGCAGTTGCCCATGCCCAAATGGCGGACGGGATCAACTCCCTCATTATCACTGCCATCCGTCCGGGCATTTGGATCCATCCAACTGGTTGGAAACCAAAGACTGGAGGACCACGCAACGCTATCGACCGATTCATTGCCGGTGGGGTAAGGATCCTTGTCGGCCACCATCAAACACTCCGCCGGAGACTTCACCGCGGTGCGCTTAAACCGCTCCGTGTCGGCGAAAACATGGCCGCCCACGGTAAAAGGCGGGTCGTCGGGAAGATAAGGATGATGTCCCAGGAAATAACCGTTGTACCCATAACCAACCCAGTAAGCGTTAAATTGCCAGTGCCATGTCAAACCGTAGGTGTTGATCGTGCCAGTTAAAACGGGGTCCTGGAATAGTATGTTGGTGTAAGTCGCGTCTCCGGCATGGCCGGTGATGGTGGTGCCCCACCAATCGTCAATCGATACCGTAGCGTCCGAATCGCCATCGGGATAACGCGAATTCCGGTGGGGAGGAAAAATGTCACGATTGTCGTCCGTGTAAATCTGCATGAGAATGCCAATCTGCCGGAGGTTATTTTGGCAACTGGTGGCCTTCGATTGCGCTTGGGCCCGCGCCAGGGCCGGCAAGAGCATCGCCGCCAAAATGGCAATAATAGCGATGACCACCAAAAGTTCGATCAGAGTGAACGCCTGCCTCGGACAATTCCGCTTAAACGGGTACAGGGAGTTGGGCGACGCTTGCATTTGTTTTTATAGCTATTAGCCCACTTTGGCTCTCCGGTCAAATTCTGTTTGGATTCCTCCGTTTCCGGGGACGCGACCGTCCCGGTCGCCGCCTCAGGCGTCCCGCCTGAGGCTCTTCAAAAAGTGTCTGGCGAGACGCCAGCCACAGCGGTCGAGACGACCGCGCTCCTCGGAATTTTGGGCCAATCCAAGCTGGAGAAACGGTTTTCTCCGGAGTAGTTATGGGTGCGTTGGCCATGCCAGGTTTGAAGTCTAATTCCCCAAGGTCCAGTTCATTTGCCGTTTGGACGGCAATGTTTGCGCTCCTGGCCCTGGCCGTGCTTTCCTGGATAGCCGTGCGCCGCCATCGAGAATCACCTTCCAGCGGGGGCAAAACGGTCCATTCCAATTACGCCGGTTCAGCCTCCTGTCGCGAATGTCATGAGGCAGAATATGGCGAATGGGCGAAATCAAACCACGGCCTGGCGGAAACGCTCGCCGACAGCAATAGCTTTCCGGCAGCCGCCGGCTTGCGAATGACGACGCGCGATGGAAAGTGTTTCACCAGCGTTTCCGGCACCAACTATGAGGTGGACCGTGTCATTGGACGCGAGCCATTGATCCAGCTTCTCATCGGCACGACCAACGGGCGCTGGCAGGCGCTCGACAACGCATGGGACACGCGCCGCCACGAATGGTTTAACGTTTTCGGCCCGGAAAAGCGCCTGGCCGGCGAATGGGGACATTGGACAGGCCGCGGCATGAACTGGAACAGCATGTGCGCTTATTGCCACAACACCCGCCTCCTCAAAAGCTACGATCCACGTTCAGACTCTTATCATACCACCATGGCGGAGAGGAGCGTCGGCTGTGAAGCCTGCCACGGCCCCGCCCAAGCGCATATCGCATGGCAACAGCGCTACGCGAAGTCCGGCCGAAAGGACCCCACGCTTCCGCCGCTCAGCCGCCGCCAAAAACTCGACACCTGCGGGGCCTGTCACGCCCGCCGCTCCGAGTTGACCGGTGATTTCATGCCGGGCGACGATTTCTTTGACCACTTCGACTTGGCGATGGCCGACGCCACGGATCTTTATTACCCGGATGGCCAGATCCGTGATGAAGATTACGAATACGCCTCCTTCCTCGGCAGCCGGATGGGCGCGGGTGGAGTCGATTGCCTGGATTGCCATCAGCCGCATTCCGCCAGAATCCGCCTGCCGGGCAACTTTCTTTGCCTGCGTTGCCATAACGGAAGTTATACGAATGCCCCGGTCATCGACCCGGTGAGGCACAGCCACCACCGCGTGCATGGATACAATGCCGAAGGCAAATTACTTGACACTGACCTGTCCCATTTTCGCCCGGAGGAAATCCAGGAAACCGGCGGCGAATGCGTGAATTGCCACATGCCGCAAAGGGTCTATATGCAACGCCAGTCCCGGCACGATCATGGGCTGACCATTCCTGATCCATTATTGACAAAGGAGGGCGGGATTCCCAACGCCTGCAACCGCTGCCATCAGGACAAGGACGTGGATTGGGCCGTGGCTCGCATGGATCAGTGGTATGGCAAACTGATGGACCGCCCCAGCCGCCAGCGCACACGTTGTCTTGCCGCCGCCCGCGCCGGGAATCCAGCCGCCATGGGGCCGTTGCTTCAAGCGCTCGCGGCCGAGACCAATTCCTACTGGAAAGCGGCCATCATCAATTATCTGCAACCCTGGGCGGCGGAGCCGCGGGTGGCGGCGGTCTTGCGCCAGAGTCTCGCTGACTCGAACGCGCTTGTTCGCACCAAAGCTGCCCATGCGCTGGACGCGGAATCGGACGACCAGATTTCCTCCGGGACAAAGGCCGCCTTGCGCGCGGGGCTGGAAGATCCAGTCCGCTCTGTTCGTGTCGCTGCCGCCTGGGGCCTGCGCGCCGCGCTCGACCCGAACAGCGGGGCGGGGCGAGATTTGGATTTATTCCTGGACGCAAACGCCGATCAACCGGGCGGACAATTGCAGCTCGGCCAGTTCGCCCTCGCCAGAGGAGAATCGCGGCAAGCCTTGGAACATTACCGCACCGCGGTGGCTTGGGACCCGGCCTCCGCCGCCATGCGCCGCGATCTGGCTGTCCTTTACAGTCAATTAAATCAAAACCGCGAGGCGCTGGAGCAATTGCGCCAAGCGGTGCGCCTGGAACCGCGCGAAGCGGAGTATCACTTCAGCCTCGCGCTCGCCCTGAGCGACGACGGCGAACTGGACCCGGCCATCGCTGAATTGAGAGAGGCCGTGCGTCTGAATCCGCGTTACGCGGACGCCTGGCGGAATCTTGGCCTGGCTCTGGCCGCCCGAAATGATTTGAGCGCCGCCAGCGATGCCCTCGCGCAAGCGGAAATGGTTGATCCTGCTGATCCGCGCATTCCTTATTCCCGCGCCACGGTTTTAGCGCGCCTTGGCCGAGTGTCTGAGGCGCGAACCGCCGCTGAACGGGCTCTTTCCCTCCGTGCCGACTATGCGGAAGCGCAGGAACTGCTGCAGCGGCTTTCGTCCCCGTGACAACAACAGAATGGCGTGCGACTAATGGTGCCTTGCGACGAAGATCAGGTGGGGCGGTGCTGCCGCCTGCTGGTGAAGGGAATACTTGGGCGGAGCGGCAGCTCCGCCCCAGCAAATTGCCGATGTTGGACGCTTGCGCGTCCGCAGTTTTCCTTTCACAATGCGCGCGATAGACATGAAACAAAAACTCCTCCTGCCCTTGTTTCTGTTCGCCTTCTGCCAAACTCAGGCGGAACTGCGCGTTCCGGCCTTCACCGCCTATCTGGAACCCGATTCGGACGGAGCGCGCGTCGCGGAGCCTTCGGGCATTTCCGATTGGACCGATCCCGCTCTGAAAGTTCTTTGGTTTGGCGAAATCAAAACACCAGGCCAGCTTCTTTGTTCACTTGAACTGCGCTTGCCGGCGGGAGAAGAAACCAAGCTTCGTCTAACGGTGGGGGGCCAAACCCACGAGGCCACGGGCAAAGGAACCGGCCATGATCCGATACGGTTGGACTTCGGCTCATTTGATATTCCGGCCAGTGGCTACCAGCGGTTCGTCCTCGAATCGCTCAACGCCCCAGGCAAGCCGGCCGGGGATCTGGCGAATCTCGTGCTGGATGGGCCCGCTTCGGCGGGCGCGCATTTTAACCTGGTGGAGCGCCGGAACGCCGCTTCGGTGCATTTGTTTTACCCCGTCGCCGCCACCAATGTGGATATGTTTTACTGCGAGGTGACGGGCGTGGAAGCGCCGCTCTGGACTTACTTTGAGGCCTGCGGCTGGCATCGCGGTTATTTGGGCATGCAAGTCAACAGCTCCACCGAACGGCGCATCATCTTCAGCGTTTGGGACAGCGGCAGCGAAAGCGTCGATCGCGCCAAAGTCGAGGCGGAGGATCGGGTCACGCTCATGACCAAGGGAGAAGGAGTCTTCGCGGGTGACTTTGGCAACGAAGGCACCGGCGGCCACAGCCATTTGGTTTATAATTGGAAGACCGGCGAGAAACAGCGCTTTCTCATTACCGCCAAACCCACTGACGCCACCCACACCATTTATTCCGGCTATTGGTTTCGTCCCGAGCAAAAGAAATGGATGCTCATCTCCAGTTGGAAGGCGCCGCGAGACGGCGGATACCTGCACGGCCTTTACAGCTTCTGCGAAAACTTTGGCGGTAGCAATGGCCAGATCCTTCGCAAAGCGCTTTACGGCAACCAATGGTTTCATACCGCCGATGGCGAATGGCACGCGCAGACCGTGGCCACTTTCAGCCATGACCAGACCGGCAAGACGAATCGCCTGGACCGTTTCATG
Source organism: Limisphaerales bacterium (assembly GCA_052139695.1). Lineage (GTDB taxonomy): Bacteria > Verrucomicrobiota > Verrucomicrobiia > Limisphaerales > Palsa-1400 > PLGF01. Next base: position 2,187 of record JBKQWF010000074.1, on the reverse strand, counting down.
GGCCTGGAGGATGGCCAATTTTTCCTCTCGACAGGCGGCTTCACCTCCAACTTTACGAAATACGGCGAGAAGTTTACCCGGCCCAGCGCGGGGCAGGCGCCGACCGATTTCACTCCGTAAAATGAAATGGACCGTTCCAAGTTGGCTCGCGTTCGGCATTCTCACCGGTTCGGCTTTTGGCGGCGTGGCTGAGGCCGTCCCGGCCAAGCCCAACATCGTCATCATCTTTACCGATGATCAAGGCTATGCCGACGTCGGCAAATTTGGCGCGGAAGGTTTTCAGACGCCCCATCTCGACCGCATGGCGGAACAAGGCGCGATTTTTCGCAATTTCCACGTCGCCCAGCCGGTCTGCTCCGCCTCGCGCGCGGCGCTCCTGACCGGCTGCTACCCCAACCGGATTGGCATTCATGGCGCGCTGACGCCGCGCACCAAAACCGGCATTAGTGATGAGGAAACGACGCTCGCCCAATTGCTCAAGACGCGGGGCTACGCCACCGCCATCTTCGGCAAATGGCACCTCGGCGATTCGCCGCGCTTTATGCCGTTGAGGCATGGCTTTGACGAGTATTTCGGCCTGCCGGTGTCCAATGATTATTGGCCCGGCCATCCCGATTTGATCCCGGATTTCCCGCCGGAGATCGTCGCTCTCAAACGCAGTTACCCGGACTTGCCCATTTATGACGGCGAAAAGATCTTCCATCCGGAAATGACCATCGACGATCTCAATCATTTGACGACCTGGTACACGGAACGGGCGGTAAAATTCATCGACAAGAGCAAGGGGCAGCCGTTCTTCCTCTACCTGGCGCACAGCATGCCGCATGTGCCGCTGGGAGTGAGCGAGAAATTTCGCGGTAAAACCGAGCGCGGCCTTTACGGTGATGTCATTGAAGAAATCGATTGGTCCGTCGGCCAAATTCTGGACGCCTTGCATCGCAACGGCCTTGACGACAACACCTGGGTCATTTTCACCTCCGACAACGGACCGTGGCTGTGTTACGGCAGCGACGCCGGTTCGGCCAAGCCTCTGCGCGAAGGCAAAGGCACCAATTGGGAAGGCGGCACGCGCGAGCCCTGCATCATGCGCTGGCCCGGCCATATTCCTGCCGGCCGCGATACCTGGGACATGCTCATGACGATTGATCTCTTTCCCACCATTGCCAAGATCGCCGGCGCTGAGTTGCCCAAGCATAAGCTCGACGGCCTCGATGTCTGGCCGATCATCTCCCGGCAGCCCGGCGCACAAAATCCGCACGACGCCTATTGGTTTTACTACGAGGTCAACGAGCTGCAGGCGGTGACCAGTAGCGATGGCCGGTGGAAATTGCAGATGCCGCACACGTACCAAACCCTGGCCGGCAAACCCGGCGGAAAAGGCGGCGTTCCCGTGCCCTACGCGCATCGCAAAATTGAAAAGGAGGAGCTCTACGACCTCGTTCACGACATTGGCGAAACCACCGACGTTGCCGCCGCGCATCCCGACATCGTCGCCCACCTGGAAGCCGAAGCCGAAAAAGCGCGCGCCGATTTAGGCGACGCGCTGAGCCACCGTTCCGGCTCCGGCCATCGCCCGCCGGGGAAGCTTTAAGTAAGTACTGATAAGCGCCCGTGCAAAATCAAGTTCCGAGTATGAGGCGCAGTTCGAACATTAAAAAGGTTGCTGAACTCAGCGGTCAATCGGTCAATCCCAACGGGATCGTGTCGCGAGGAACGAGCCGCACACCCCCGATGACCGCATGAGGTCCATGATGAGCGCATGATGTTTGAAGCCGCTACGGAGCCGCTACATTTTATTGTCCTTGGTCTTGCTGTAACCGGCAGCCTCTGATTTCGCTTCGGCCTGGGCTTCCGGGCGAAGGCGGGTTGCGCGGGTCAATTCGTCCAGGCGGGCCCAAATCCTCGCCTAAGAAGGAGTTTTAAACCGCAGACCACGCCGAATACGCAGAAACGGAATAAAGGCACAGCCTTTTCCGCATCGGAAATGACGGTGTCCCGTTTATGCGGGTAAATCCGATCGCGCTGCTTAATGATGAGCCTACTCAGGCAAGAGCCAATGTTAAGGAGAAGGTTTCTTACTGCGCTTCATAGGCTTGATTCAAAAGAGTCCGTGTTCGTTGTCTAATTTGAGCTACCATATCCGGTTGCGGCGGTTGGTAAAGATATTCTTCTTTGTCGTTGAGGCGA
>JBKQWF010000073.1:0-13266 GCA_052139695.1 Limisphaerales bacterium | reverse complement strand
GGCGCACCATCCCGCAGATCGTGGCGCGGTTGCGGTCACATCCGGAACGGGGACGGCGACTGTTCTGGGTGAACGGGCCTTCCGACGAATATCTGGAAAAAATCTATGCCGCTTCTTCCTGCTTGATCGCGGCAGCCGAGGGCGAGGGCTTCGGCCTGCCGCTCATCGAAGCTGCGCGGCACAAGCTGTCGATCATAGCTCGTGACATCCCGGTGTTCCGAGAAGTGACGGGCGAGCATGCGTTCTATTTCGCGGGAGAAAGATATTTGACACAAATAAGCACTTTTGACGCAGGCGGTTGCCGAAATCCGCAGTCTGAGCGGGTGGTTGTTGGAGGAAGGTTGCCCGGGCGTGGCGCTGTTTGGAGTTTCGCTCGGCGCTTACCTGGCAGAATTGACGGGGAGCCGCGATGCGCGTCTGGCCGCGATTGTCATGGCCTTGCCACGCGGGCGGATGGGGAGTCTATGTTCGCTGGCGGAACGGGTCGGCAGGCGGCGCGTTCGCGAGATGATGCTGCGGCGGCGGGCGGCGTATGAGGAACTGGACCGAACTCCGTTAAACTTGACCTCAGCCCGACCGGCGATCTTGAAGGAGAATGTGTTATTGCTCGAAGCGTCTCATGATTCTATGATCAGCCCGAAGGACGATACTGAGGAACTCTGGCAGTCGTGGGGGCAGCCCGAGATCTGGCGATTGCCTCACGGTCATATCAGCACAGCCTTAGGCATCGCGAAACAATAACTTGAGCAATTCTGGCTTGGTCTTTTGGCCGCTGGCGGCGTTGCTCGTTCGTTACAGATCCGCGCGGATATGCGCCTCGCGAGCGCCTTGCCAGCGGCCAAAACTCCTGCGCCATAATTGCTCAAGTTATTGTTTCGCGATGCCTTAATCTCTTTAATGCCGGGCTTGCCGGGCCGCATCCTGCGCTGGCTAACGCCACGGCTGGACCAGCCCGCCGTTCAAACGGGTCAAGCGCCCCATTAGCCAGTGGCGAGCCTCAGCGTCGGAAAGTCATCATCTGGCAGACGTGCATCGTCAGCCGCAAACATCAGTTTTAGACTTCCAGGCGATCTCCGGAACGGGCCACTAACAGATAGAGGGCGGGCATCAGGAAGACGCTGATCAAAAGACGCGAAAACAAGCCGCTCACGATGACTAGGGCAAAAGGCCGCTGGGAATCGGTGCCGACGCCGGTGGCGAACGCCGCCGGCAGCAGTCCCAAGGCAGCGACCAAGGCCGTCATCATGATGGGACGCAGCCGTAGAATGGCGCCGTCGCGCACCGCCTGCGCAATGCTGGTGCCGTTGCCGCGCAATTCATTGACGTAGGAAATATAGACGACGGCCGTCTGAACAGAAACGCCAAAGAGAGCCAGAAAACCAATTCCCGAGGAAACGGAGAAAGGCGTTCCGGTCATCCACAAGGCCATGATTCCGCCGACTGGCGCGGAGAGCACGACGCCAAGGACCGTGATAAAAGGGAATTTCAGATTGCTATAGAGCGCGAAGAGGATCATGAAAATCAGGGCCAGGGTTAACGGAAGAATGATGGCGAGCTGGTGTCGCGACGCCGTGTATTCCGTGTATTCGCCTCCCCAGTCCGCCCGGTAGCCCGGGGGCAATTTCACTTTGGCCTCCACCTGCCGCATCCCATCCTGGACGGCGCCGGCCAAATCGCGTCCCACCACCGAGTACTGCACTCCGATATATCGCGAGTTATCCTCGCGGTAAATAAAGGAGGCGCCGTTGGTCACTTGTATCTCCGCGAATTGACCCAGTGGAATCTGCTGGCCATCCGGCGTGGAGACGAGAATGTTGCGGATTTCCTCGGGGTTGTCGCGGTACGGTTGCTCCAAACGCACCACAAGGTCGAACTGTTTCTCGCCCTGCACCACTTCGGTCGCGACATCCCCTCCGATGGCGGCCTGGATCAAAGCGTTAATGTCGGAAACGTTCAAACCAAAGCGGGCCGTCTTTTCGCGGTCAATATCGATGGCAAGGCTGGGCTGTCCCAGTTCCTGAACCAGAGTCACATCCTGAATGCCGCGCACCTGTTCCAGCACTTTTTTGATCGCTCTGCCCTTGTCTTCCAATATCTCCAGGTCCGTGCCGAAAATCTTGACAGCCAATGAGCTTTTTAAGCCTGTTTCCGCTTCATCGACGGCGTCTTCGGCCGGTTGCGTGTAGTTAAAGATAATCCCGGGAAACACCTTCAGCTTATCATTGATGGCTTCCGTCAGTTGCGGCTTGGTGCGATAAGGCCCGGTCCACTGCGCGTAAGGCTTAAGCCCCACATAGAATTCCACGTTGAAGAAACCCGTGGGATCCGTGCCGTCGTCAGGCCGCCCGTGTTCCGAGGCTACGGTAGTCACTTGCGGAAAGGAGCGCAGGATCTCCCGCATTTTCGGCACGAGTTTGCGCGACTCATCAAATGAGATGGTGTAGGGCATGGTGGCGCGGACCCAGAGGGCGCCCTCGTCAAGATGCGGCATGAATTCAGCGCCGATCCTGGGGACGAGCAGCAACGAACCGGCGACCAGGATTGCCGAGCTCAACGTGGTTAACCAAGGATGCGCCAGACAAAAATCCAGTCCTGTCGTATAGAGCGACTTTATCGCTTCAAAAACGGCATTGCGGCGTTCGCGCGCGCCGTTCCGCATCGCCCAGGAACAAAGCACCGGGAGGAGGGTCAGCGTCACAATGAGAGATCCCACCAGGGCATAAATCATGGTGTCCGCCATCGGCTTGAACAACTTCTCCGAAGGCCCGGACAGGGCGTAAATGGGCAGAAAACCCGCCACAATCACCGCCACCGCGTAAAAAATCGGACGATCCACTTCCCCCGCCGCTCGCACGATGACGTCGCGAATATTGACGGGCCGCCCCCGTTGCGCGGCAACCTGGCGGAAAATGTTCTCCACCATCACCACCGCGCCGTCCACCAGGATTCCAAAATCCACCGCGCCGATCGAGAGTAAGTTGGCCGAGACGCCTTGCCCATTTAAGCCGATGAAGGCAAAGAGCAACGCCAGCGGAATGGCGCACGCCACAATTAATCCGGCGCGAAAGTCGTAGAGGAAAAAGATAAGGACGACAATGACCAGGAGCATTCCGCGCAGCAGGTTTTGCTCGACGACCTCGGTCGTGAGCGCAATCAAATCGGTGCGATCGTAAAACGGGAGGATTTTGACGTCCTTGGGCAGGATTCTTTCATTCAGCTCCTTGGTCTTGGCTTCGACCCGTTTCAGAACGTTCTGGGTTTGTTCCCCGGTGCGCATTAAGACCACGCCCTCGACCGCGTCGTCCTGGTCCTGATAACCGAATTGGCCCAAGCGCGGGGCGTGCCCGATCGCCACCCGGCCTACATCCCTCACCAGGACGGGCGTGCCGCTGTGGACGGTGACGACCACCTGGCCGATCTCCTCCGGCGTGCGCAGGCGGCCGAGCCCCCGCACATAATAGAATTGACCGCCCTGCGAATAAAACCCGCCCCCCGCGTTGCCATTATTGGCGGCCAGCGAACTTTCCACCTGCGGCACGGATAATCCGACAGCCGCAAGTTTGACGGGATCGAGCAGCACCTGGTACTGCATGGTTTCGCCCCCCAATCCGGAATCGTCCGCCACGCCAGGCACGGATTTGTATTGACGCTCGACGATCCAATCTTCAATCGTCTTCAGTTCCATCGAGGAGCGGTCCGGACTTTGCAAGACATAGCGATAAATCAAACCGGAAGGGGCAAAGAGCGGCGAGACCGACGGCGTCACGCCGTTCGGCAAATTGAGGTCAGGAATGCGGTTAAACACGCGTTCGCGAGCGAAGTAATCATCCGTGCCATTACGAAAGGTCACAATGACGTCGGACAGTCCATACAAGGAAATCGACCGCAGCGTCCTCGTGCGCGGGATGCCGTTCATTTCCACTTCGACCGGGACGGTGATCAAGCGCTCCACCTCCTCGGCGGCATGCCCAGGCCACTGCGTGATGATTTCGACCATCGGCGGCGAGAGATCAGGATAGGCATCCACCGAGAGGCGATCCAGCGACCACGCCCCGCCGCCAATCAGCACCAGGGTCATCAAGACGATGAGGAAGCGCTGCCGCAAGGACGAGGCGACGATGCGGTGGATCGTCGCGGCGGTCCGCGGCGTGGATTCAGGAAGGGGAAAGTTGTCGTTCATTGATTTTGCATGAATTGCACAAACAATCCGCCGTCCACCACGATCCGTTCGCCGCTCTTGAGGCCCGAGGTGATGTCATACCGGTCGCCGTCACGATAGCCCAGCGTCACCCGCCGGCGGGCAAAGCTCTCATCTGGTTGCGCCACATAAACGAAGGGCAGATTCTCCTCATCCCGCAGAATCGCGGAGACCGGGGCCAAAAGACCTGGAATGTCCGTCTTGGAATGAATCAGCACGCGGACGTACATCTGCTGTTTCAGGATCCCGCCGGGATTATCCGCCACGACACGGACCGCGACAGAACGGGTGTCGGGATCGACCAAGGCCGAAATGTTCTCCACCGTTCCCGGCAATTTCCGCGCATCCACTCCGGTCAATACTTCAGCGGGATCGCCCGCCTGGACCGAGGCCAGGTCTGCCCCGAATAAATGGGCCATGACCCAAACGCGGGAAATATCGGCCACCGTAAAGCAGGGTGTCGCGCCCGCCTGCAAAAGTTCTCCAGGAGTAATGGGCCGGTCCACGACGGTGCCGGAAATTGGCGAGCGAACCACGCCCGGAACCTGGGCTGGCGCCTTCCCTTCCTGGATGGCTTTAATGGCTCCGCTGTCCACTTTCAGCGCGACAAGCTGTTGCAAGGCGGCTTCGCTATCGGCTTGAGCGTTGGTGGCATCGATCTTCGCCTGCTCCGCTTCCCGCAGGCTGACGCCGTGGTGCGCGAAGAGGTCCTGGTCTTGCTCGGCAAGTTGGCGAGTTATTTTTGCCGTGGCGAGCGTCTTGCGATAAGCGCTGATGGCGGTGGCAAAATCAGGCGAATCCACCTCAGCCAGCGCCTGCCCCGGCTTGACTTGCGCCCCAAGCGAAACCAATAACCGCGACACTGGACCAGAAATGGGCGCGAGAATGACCGTGGCCTGGTCGTTATCGAAATCCACCGTTCCGGTAGTGTCGATCGTTCTATGGTAAGTGCCGGCTTCCACGGGAGAAACACGCAAGTTCTGCCGCTGACCCGCGGTAAGCGTGACGTTGCTGGCAATGATGGCGGTTGTCACGGCAGCGCTTTCCGCGTGGGGAGAGCAGCCCGCGAAGAGGAGCGCCGCGCCGCCGGCCAAAACGGCCTCGAACAAGCGTGCCCTGGATCGCGACCGCCGCGAAGCGATTGAATCGGAAAATCGGTTGTTCATGATCACTTGTTTTTGAATTCCGGGTTGTTCCACCAGCCGCCCCCCAGAGATTGGAACAAGGCGGCCGAGTCGGCGAAACGATTCGCTTGAGCCTGGACCAAATTGAGCTGGGCCATCTGATAGGTTTGTTCCGCGTTCAACAGCGCCAGGTAGTTCCCATACCCAACCCGCCATTGCTGTTGAGAAAGGTCGAGCGTCGCTTTGGCGGCGGTAGCGGCGGCGGCGGCGGTCTTGAGCGCGGTCGCATCCTGCTCCAGCGCGTTGAGTGTGTCGGCGACATTCTGGCAGGCCGTCAGGACCGTGCTGCGATATTGTTGCGCCGCCTCCAGGTAAGCGGCTTTTGCGGCCCGTTGCAAGTGAAGCAACGTACCTCCGTCAAAGAGAGGTTGGGCGAAAGTGCCGCCGACCGCCCAAAAACCGGACCCGGAGTTGAAGAGCTTGTCAAGGCTAAGGGCTGTGCTGCCGGCGCTCGCGCTCAGAGTGATGTTCGGAAATCGGTTCGCGATCGCGATTCCGACCTGGGCGCTGGCCGCGTGCAAATTCTCTTCGGCCTGAAGAATGTCCGGCCGCTGCTCCACGAGTTTGGAAGGCAGGCTCACCGGCAATTCTTCGGGCAATTTCAATTTCGACAAGTCAAAGACCCCTTTCTGATCATTGGGGAAATCGCCGGCCAAAACCGCCAGCAGATCATGTTGCTGGGCCAATTGCTTGAGGAGCGGCGGGAGCGTCGCGGTGACGGAGGCGAGTTGCGATTGCTGCGCCGCCAGATCGAGCCCGCTGGCATAGCCGTTTGTGTATTGGTATTGCACGATCTCAACAATGTTGGAAGTGATGCGGATGACCTGATATGTCGTCTCAATCTGGGCGCGCAAGGACGCTTCCTGAATGGCCGCCACGGCCACATTGGCGCTGAGCGTCAGATAGGTCGCCACCATTTGAAAGCGGACGCTTTGCTCCTGCGCCTGGGAAGATTCGACCGTCCGCCGATTCAGGCCGAAAACATCCGGGACGTACGAGACGCTGACTTGGGGGGTGAACAGATTATATTGAAAGACATTCGCGTTCGGCGTTGGGGCCAGAAAGCCGGACTGCCTTTGGCGGCTGGCGGCGAACGATGCGCCGAGATTGGGATAGAACACACCGCGCTGCGCCCGCAGGTTCTCCTGCGCCACAACCAGGGCTTCCTGGGCCGCCTTGAGATCGGGATTGTTGGTCAGCGCCCGTTTGATTAACTCATTGAGCGGGTCCGAGTGGAACAAGTTCCACCATTGTCCCGGTATATCGAGCCCGGCAACAAATCGTTGGGCCTCACCGCCGGCCAGATTTGTTGTGCTGGTGGTGCTGGCAAGCGGAACGGCCACATAATTGGTCGCCACGGGAGCCGCCGGCCGTTTGAAATTCGGTCCCGCGGCACAACCGGCCATGACGAGAAATGCCAAAAAACACGGCGCCATCCTTGCGCCGGTCTTTAAAACTGGCCTGACACCGGAGGTTTTGATCGGATTCCAGAGGCGATGCTTCTTTGCCAGGAATCCTGATTCTGTTTTCATGAGCGGTTGCTCTTATTCTGCCGGCCGCTCCATCTACGGGCGCGGCCTGGCTCTGAAAATGTTCTTTTTCTCTAAATGGTTTGTCAAACGAAGCGATTCCATGCTCGCGGGCAAGGAATTGAACACTGCGGAACAGACGGGACGAGACTACACCCGCGGGGGAGCCCGATTCGGTGAAAAATAGGAATCAAACAGCGAAACTACCGGCGCGGATTTTGGCAGAATGCTGTAAAATAGAACCAGGCAGGCCATGACGGCCACCGTGATCGTTTCCGTCCAGCCCAGTTGCCCATTTGCGAACGCGCAGACAACGCAGAGACGGTCAGGATGATCAGCGCTCGCATGCAAGCGCAAATGGAGCGAAGGGCTGGCCGCAAAAATCCCCAGCGCAAGGATAAGCACAAGGGCAAGGACCGCCGTCACCGCTTTGGCAGTCCGTCCGAAACTGAGAGAATTACTAATCCGCCGCATGGACTTGGCGGAAAGTCAAACAGCGGCCCGGCGGGAATGCAAGCGCGGAATTTAGATTTGTCGAAAACAGTAAACTGAATATCGGCCAGATATTGCGCGAGCTTTTATCAACTTAAGTTGCGAAACAAATTGAAAAGCCCCTTGGCCAGGCCAAAGGTTTGCAACCTATTCCGGCCCCTTCGGCTCTTTTTGAACGCGCTTTTGTTCAAGCGCCGCCACACGATCAAAGACGGTTGTAGCACAGCGTTGACACACGGCCTTGACCGTATTCCAATCATGCCATTTCTGGGCGAGATTCTTGTATTCGTTCAGCCGTGTTTGCTCCAGGTCATAGGGGAGAGGGTTGGACAACTGAATCTGCAACTGCTGCAAAGCGGATTCATCGTTGGCCTGGGGATACAGACGATCAAAATCGCTCAACGCCAGGGCGGTCCTTTCCGCGCCGAGATGATCCGCCAGCGCCACAAAATCCAAGTAATCGCGCGTCGCATTCCGTTTCAGGATCAGCGCGCCTTTGATCCGCAGGATTTCCTCCTTCGTTGGGACGGTAATGGCCTGGCTGCCATAGTTGACGACCATGGTTTCCAGTGGTTGCTCCCGAATTAACTGGCGAATGCCCGTCTCGATTCCGTCAAGGCTGCCGAGTATTTGGACCGGTCGTTGCACACGGGCCGTTTTCCAACCCGCTACCGATTCCAGTTGTGCGAGGACTTCGTCGAAATGCTCTCGCAGGCGCGGCAGCACATGGTCCGCGTCGCGTGAAAATCGGGGCTGAGCATGAATAGCCGAGGCGGTTCCGCCCACCAGCACCGCATCCGGCAACAATGGTTGCAGACGCGCCGCCGCGGAAAGAACTAATTCCCAATCAGGCAGCGAGGTTTTCTCCGGCATAGTTCATCCAAAAATGGTAGCGTTGGGCGCGCGGATCCGCGATATGAGCGCCGCACACCCGCTCTATCTTCTCCAGCAATGTCGGGCACTCCAAGATGGCAAGGCGCAAGTCTTCCCAATCCTTGCGCTTGCCGCGAGCGATGACGTCGTCAATCGCCGCAAGGCTTAACTCCTGATGGTTAAGATGCCGGTGAATCATGGACCTTTGCGTTAGTTCCAAATCTGCCACCATTCCAGCCCATCCCACGGGAGCCGTCAATTCCAGATACGCATGACTGAATTCCCTGAACACTGTCAAGGGGACGAGGCGGCTTGGCCGCCCCAGGCTTTGGCGGCCCAAGGGCCCATCGCGTCGTACTTGTCTTGCCAGGTGGTGTACATGGCTCCGACGATGCCTGGAACACTGGCGGTGTTTTGCAGCCACTCGGTAATGGCGGAGCCGTGCTCGTCGCCGTCGTAATAGCCCGAGAGAATCTGGCGCAGCCCCAGGTCCGCGAAAAACTTGCAGTTCTTCCCCTTCAGGCCGCCGTGCCAGTTCATGATTCCGATCCCTTTATCCAAGCCTTTCCACGAACCGGCCAGGGTGCCATTGACGGCGAAATAATGGTCCACCGCATTGTGCATGGGATCAAACATATCGTTCCAGACCCAAATCTCCGCGTCGGGCCGGATTTCGCGGATGATCTGCGCGGCCCTGTGGACGTTGTCCGCGAGCAATTCGCCGGGGGTCATCTGTCGGCTCTGGCACAAAGCGCATTGGTTGATCACCCGGAGTTCGTCGTGGGACATCAGGAACGCGGCGGGATGGAACATTTCATCCGCTTTTTTAACGTCCCTCCTCCACTCGTCGAAGATCTTTGGTTCACTCAGGCAGCTTGTCACCCCGTCCTCGTAAACGAGAATCGGATGATAAAAGCTCACACGCAAGCGCGCTCCGTCCTTGATGCGGGAGTTGGCGGTAAGTTTAAGCGCGGCAGGTTCGTGGAAGGCCAGCCAGGGGTTCAACTGTGAATCCACGATGGGCTCAAAATCGCGCCCCTCCTCGATGGGTTCCCCGTTCTCCTGGCGCACGGTTACCGGGCAGCCTGGCCGGCGCAGGACGTTGACCAACGCCATCTCCTCTACCCGTAGATCGTCCCACCAAAGCTTGCCACTTGTCCCGCCCCACGAACCCAGATAGACCACCCCTTTTGGATAATCCATGCTGTTGAAGGACAAATCGTAGCGCTTCCAATCCTGCGTGGCGTCGCAGTGAAATGTTTGAAAGCTGATGGAACCGTTGGCGCCGGGCCCCAAAACCTTCACCTCCGGGTCAACCCCAACAAGCTTCTCCGTCTTGACCCAAACCGAGATGTGATATTGGCGATGGGGCTGAAGCTGAATTTCCTGCATGATGCGGCAGACATGATTGGGATTGCGGCTGATGTTCTCCATCCGCAGTGAAGTCTTTCCGCCATGCACCACCTCATGGTCAGCAAACGTGGTAACGCCCTCGTCATCCTGGAATCCCCATCCTTTGAAATGATGGCCCGCGGTGTCCTCAAAATCGCCGTTACGGACCTCCGTTGGGTTGTCCGGAACAAACTCGGCGCGCTGGCCATGCACGACAAAAAGCGCGTCACGCGCCTGCAAGCCTTCAGCATCATTGCGGTCATGGGAGCCGCCCATAACAATGGGGACCAAATCCAAATGATATTGCTTGGCGGCATCCCGCAGTTTTGGCGCTTTTTCCGGCGCGACATTCCAGGCAAAGACCACGCCGTTGTAGCCTTCCTCGGCTGCTTTGGGGAAACGGGCGATCATCCGTTCCACCTCATTGGGATCGTTCATCTCGCGCCAAACGAAAAACCATCGTTTTTCAAGCCGGGCATCGGCGGCGTGGGCCTGCCCAATGAAGTGGCTTGCCAGCCAGAAAACGCAGGAAAGAGTGATGAGGAGACAACGGTTCCTTTGCATGCGTCGATATTACGTTCCCGGTTGCGACCGTTGGAAGCATAAGTTTAACCTTTCAACCGCGCCGCCGTGGTATAATTTCAACCCGCGGGTGGCCCTAAGGACATGAAGCAAGACGCATCGCCAAAACCAGAGACCCAACACCTGATCAATCGGGATTTGAGCTGGCTGGAATTCAACCAGTTGATTCTCGAGGAGGCGCTCGATTCCAGCAACCCATTGCTGGAGCGGGTGAAGTTTTTTTGCGTTTTCGGGGACAATCTGGACCGGTTTTTTGAGACGCGCGTGGCGGGCCTCAAACAGCGAAGCGAATGCCCCGCCCCGCCCGGCCCTGATGGCTTGAGCGCGCCCGAAACGCTGCGGGCCGTCAACCGGCGCGTTCGGCAAATGGTCAAGCGGCAGTACGCGTGCTGGCGTGAGCACCTTCGTCCGGCCCTGGCAGGCGAAGGCATTTCCATTTTGGATTGGAAGGACCTTGGCAAAGCCGAGGCGAAATGGGTGGACGACTTTTACCACAGGCAAGTGCGGCCGGTGTTGACGCCGCTAGGCCTCGACCCCGCCCATCCCTTTCCCAAACTGCTCAATAAGTCGTTGAATATGATTCTCCAGTTGGAAGTAAAGGATGGAGAGGAACGCCGCAAACGCCTGGCGGTAGTGCAAGTCCCGCGGGTCCTGCCTCGCCTGGTCAAACTGCCCCGGGACGATCCCAAGGAACAGTCGTATCTTTTCCTCGGCGAGATCATCGGACGCTATTTGGGGGATTTGTTCCCCGAAGCCACGGTAGCCGGCTATTGGTTTTTTCGCGTGACCCGCAACGGAGAACTTTACGCCGACGAAGAGGAGGTGGCGGCGGCGCTGGATGGGGTCGAACTGGAATTGCGCCAGCGCCGCAGAGGCGAGGCCGTCCGGCTGGAAATCGCGGAAGGCTGCCCGGTGGAAATGCGCTCCTTTCTGCTGGAACAGTTGCACCTGGGGGAGGATGATTTATTTATGATTGATGGACCGGTCAACCCGGTCCGCCTTTTGGCCCTGGCGGAGGAAGGCCATTCGCCGGAGCTGCGCTATCCTCCGTTCCTGGCCCCGGCCGCCGCCGCCTTGCGGAACGAACCGGACATCTTCGCCGCTATCCGGCATGGCGATATTCTGCTGCATCATCCTTATGACAGCTTCAACGGTGTCGCGGATTTTCTCCGCCAAGCCTCTTCCGACCCCAAAGTCCTGGCGATCAAACAAACTCTCTACCATGCCGGCGGGGACTCGCAGATTGTGAGCGCCTTGATGGACGCGGTGCGCAACGGCAAGCAAGTGACCGTCGTGCTGGAACTTAAAGGGCGCTCCTCCGAGGGGAAGCATCTCCTTTGGGCCCGCCAACTCGAGGAAGCGGGGGTCCACGTCCTCTATGGGTTGGTCGGCTGCAAAGTTCACGCCAAGATGTGCCTGGTGGTCCGCAAGGACGACGACGCCATCCGGCGCTACCTGCATTTGAGCACCGGCAACTACGATCCGGCGGCCGCGCGCCTTAACACCGATCTGGCCCTCCTCACCTGCCGTCCCGATTTTGGGGAGGATGCGACCAATTTATTTAATTTACTGACCGGCATTTGCCAATTCCCCGGGGCGGTCAAGCTCGTGGTCGCGCCGTTCGATTTGCATCGCCGGACGCTCGCTTTGATCGAGCGCGAAACGGCCAACGCCCAGAATAGCTTGCCCGCCCGGATCATCGCCAAGATGAACAATTTGGAAGACGCGCGGATTATCGACGCGCTTTACCGGGCCTCGCAAGCGGGAGTCAAGATAGACCTGCTGGTTCGCGGGGTCTGCTGCCTGCGCCCGCAAGTGGCGGGTTTAAGTGAGAACATCACCGTGCGCTGCATTGTGGACCGGTATGTCGAACACAGCCGCATTTTCTGTTTTGAAAATGCCTGCCAGCCGGAAATTTGGCTGAGCAGCGCGGATTGGACCCCCAAACATTGCTTTCACCGCATCGAGGTGGCCTTTCCGATTGAGGACGGCAATTTGCGCGAGCGCCTGCGGTCGGGCGTCCTGGAAACGCTCCTGAGCGACAACGTCAAGGCCCGGTTCTTGCAAGCCAATGGAACCTACGCCCGCCCGCCCCGCCGGCGGGGAATGGCCCTGCGCCGCGGTCAAATGGAGTTTCTTCAAACCGCCAGCGAGCAGCCTGGCATGGCGTCCACTGACGGCCAGACCGCCGCGCCTTATCCGCGCTTCAAACTCGCCCCGAGCCCCTTTTCAGCCAAAGACAAATAATCATTATGCTTCACACTGAACTTGTTCCCGCGAGGGTTGGCGCAGACCGCCGCCTGATGCTGGTTCTGCATGGGTTGGGCGACAGCATGGAAGGGTACCGCTGGATGCCACAGGCGATGGGCCTGCCCTCCCTCAATTACCTCCTCGTCAATGCTCCGGATGTCTATTACGAAGGCTTTGCCTGGTACGACATCGATCATGATTCCGGCCGCGGGATCGAGCGCAGCCGCCAGTTGCTTTTTTCCCTGCTCGATGAGCAGCGGGAAAAGGGATTTCCTTCTGAACAGACGCTTGTCTTTGGATTTTCCCAGGGGTGCCTGCTGGCGATCGAAATTGGCGTCCGCTATCCTCACCGATTGGCAGGGATTATCGGGGTCAGCGGCTACATGCATGAGGCGGAGAAACTGGCGCGGGAACTTTCGCCGGTGGCGCGCCAGCAGCGCTTTTTCCTCACCCACGGCACGGCGGACCCTCTTATTCCTATTGACTGGGTGCGCCCGCAAATTGAGATTTTGCGCCAAGCCGGGCTGCAAATCGAATGGCGGGAGTTCGCCAAGGGGCACACGATTCTCGCAGAGCCGGAGTTGCCCGTGATTCGCGATTTTATCGCGGAGAGGATAGGTCCGAAACTATAGCTCAGCCCCCAAATCCTCGCCTAACCTTAGCGCTACGTCTGAATGCTTCGATAGGAATCGTATAGCACCGGCAAGATGCGGTCGGCGAGACGCCGACCGCGGCGACCGAGACGGTCGCGCTCCCCAAGCCGGAA
>JBKQWF010000072.1:0-16806 GCA_052139695.1 Limisphaerales bacterium | reverse complement strand
GGGCGCAACGGCACCTGCGCCAGCCCTATCCGCCTTTAATTGGTTCCCGAAAAAAAGCGCGTCAACAATTGAAAGTAACCCCGAATTGCGCCCACAAAAACTAGTGGCATTGACCGGGACGGTCGCGATTCCCAAATCCGACTGAATGAGCGCGGGGCTAATAGAACCAAGTGACGCCGAGCAGACCTTTGATCGTATTGACTCCCTGGTTAGGGTCATGGAGGCCGGCGCAGGACAAGTGGAGGAGTCCAAGCTCGAAAGTCAGGGCGAGGTCATCCCGCAAGAGGTAGTGGGTCCCGACATTTGCCTGGAGATTGAACTCAAAGGTCCCGCTGTTGTCCGGCGGCCCAATGCCAGAGGCCGAGACGCCGGCGCCTAAATCGGCAAACGGAACCCAGCGGCTGCCGGTGGCAAAATCATAGCGCAAATGCGGCGCGATTCCGCCGACGGGAACATCAACGGGCGAGAACTGTGCGGCGCCAAAAACTTCCGCGCGCACTTCCCAATTGCCGTGGTACCAGTGGCCGTCTCCCATGACCTGGCCCCACATGTGCCCGTAGGAAAGACTCAAGATGCCCAGGTCGTGAATTTGTTGTCCGCCAAACGCATGCACGCCAAAGGAGACGCCTGGTTCCAGGCTTAATGTCTCGAGTGTCGGTCGGAACCCCTCCCCCACTTCGCCTTGCCAAATACCTTCTGGTTGCGAAGCCACCTCTCCGGTCAAACCAGGGGCTGGGTCAGAAGGCGCCAGAGCCAAATCGGCCCCCGCGCTGGGCAAGGCTGCCGCAAAGGCTGTTCCGTTTAAAACCAAAAGAGACACAATCGCCAATCTTTTGAGATTGGCCGGTTTATCCGCAGATAACTTGCCCATAAGCCGAGTGTGTAGAGCATTCATCACGCCACCCATCCATGTTCCTGATAATCAAGCATCCATACCGCAAAGCCGCCATGCAAAATGCCACAAACTTTGCAGATTGCCATCGAACTTTGATTTTCAGAAAATAAGGCATGGCCAATCCATTACATCTCCGCCGCCTGCTTCTCTCGGACTTGGACTTCGCCGATTCGTTGCGGGAGTTGGCGGGGTGGAACCAAACCTTGGGAGATTGGCGGCGTTTTCTCGCGATGCAACCAGCGGGATGCTTCCTGGCCCAATGGGAGGGTGCTCCAGCCGGGGCCGCCACAACCCTTTCGTACGGAACAGACTTGGCCTGGATTGGAATGGTCCTGGTCCATCCGGAGTATCGGCGACGCGGCATTGCCAGGGCCCTGATCCTCCAGTGCATTGAGTATTTGCGAAACAGCGGGGTGCGATGCATCAAGCTCGACGCCACTCCAGAGGGACAATTTGTTTATAAGAATTTGGGTTTTAAAGAGGAATGGACCTGGCGGCGGTGGGAAACGAGCCTGCCGCCTGCGGCGCAGTGGTGCCCGCCCAGCAGCGTCCGCCCATGGAAGGAGGGCGACGCTGGGGCGGTCGAGGCGCAGGATGCGCGCGCGTTCGGAGCGTCCCGGCGCGGGTTGCTCACGGTTTTGGCGCAGGAGAGTTGCTGCGCCCTGGCGTTTGAATCGAACGAGGGCGCGCTGGGCGGTTACGGCATGGCGCGGCAGGGCGCGAAGGCATTGTATTTTGGCCCCGTTGCGGCGAATTCGCCGCTGGCCGGCCTGGCGCTCATCACAGCCTTGGTCGCGCAAGGCAAAGGACGCGTCTTCTGGGACATTCCGGACCTCAATACGGTTGCGATGGAGTGGGCGGGGCGCCATGGATTTCGCCCGCAAAGGAGCCTGACCCGCATGTGGCTGGGGGAGAATGGCAAGCCTGGAAATCCTCTCGAACAGTTCGCCCTGGCCGGGCCGGAACTAGGATAGCGAATCTGTCAAATATACCTCACGCCGCGTCACTTTTCACGAAAACGTAACTGGCGCGTCCGGCAACATGCCTTAGGATGCGGCCCCTATGAATGAGAAGACACGGTTCAAAGCGAGATCACCATTTATCATGAGTGGCAAACGCCGGAGCGGCGTCCTTTTGTCACTTGCGACAGCAGGGCTTTCCCTCTTTGCCTTGAGCGGGCGATGCGAAAGCGCGTATTACTCTTCGGTCGTGGCCGGGGATGGGCCGCTGGCCTATTATCGGTTTAACGATTCCACCTTGCGGACGAACCTCAATTTGAATCAGGGGAGTCTCGGCGCGGCGGGCCATGCCACCAATTTGAACACCCACGCCGTCGGCGACGGCGCGGTTGTCGGCAGCCGTGATGCCGCCACTTACTTTGACTCGACCGCGAGGACGATTGTGCCGTGGAATGCGGCGCTGAACCCGAATCAAACCAATGACTTCACGGTCGAAGGCTGGTTTAATCCATCCAGCGACAAGACGTTCGGCGCGTACGCCGGACCGTCGCCCATCATGAACCGTTTCTCCGGCGCGGCGATTAACCGCAGCGGCTGGGTCTTTTTTCAGCGCAGCCCGGATTCGTCCTACGCCAACCCGGATGGCGTTGGCTGGAACTTTCGCACTTATACCGGCGTCGGCAGCGACGTGGGCGTCTCTATTACGAGCCAGGTGCCCTATCGCCTGGGCGAATGGCAGTATGTCGCCGTGGTCTGGAATGGCGCGGCGCAAACTGCCACGATGTATATCAACGGAACCAATGTGACCAGTGGCGGGAATACCTCGAGCGACCCGAATGCCTATATCGCCAACACGAACGAAACTGGCCAGGCCGACGCGCCCAATGGTTCGGCGGGCTTTTCCATTGGCGCTTATAACAATACCGATCCGGGTTCCGATGCGTTTATGGGCGCGGTGGACGAAGTGGCATTTTACGCCAGCCAACTTTCAGCGGCACAGATTCTGGCGCATTACCAAAACGCCACTAATGCCAATCGCTCCGAGCCTTACAATGTCTTGATCGGATCCGACGGCCCCGTGGGCTATTGGCGATTGGATGACCTGCCTGGCAGCACCAGCGACGTGGCAATGAATTGGGGCACATTGCAGAACGCGGGCGAGGCGATTAGCACGGCGCAAGTGCTGCATCCAGACACCTCCACGCTCGGCGATGGCACCGGCAGCGCTTACGCTTACCATTACCGCAATGGGAGTTCCACGACGGATTTGCCGACCTGGCAAGCGGCCAACAATCCTCCCGCCGGCGTGCCGTTCACCTTGGAATTGTGGGTGCGCCCCACTTGGGACCAAATCAACAACGGCGAAGCCCCGATCAACAACCGTTATGTGAATTCGGGCAACCGCACCGGCTGGGTCATCTTCCAGCGCAACCCTAATGACAGTTATGATGGCGAACCGGGCGCTTCCGGCGTCGGCTGGACCTTCCGCATGTATTCGGGCAGCGGCAGCGGCGGGCAGGATGTGCTGACCGGCACAAACTATAATGTGAGCGATTGGCAACACCTCGTCTTTACCTGGCTGCCCACGCTCGACATGGGCTCCAATGCCGCCAACGGTGATGATTATTGGCAGGGAACTTTGACCGCCTACGTTGATGGCAATCCCGTCGCTACGAACGCCTCCGCTTTTTACTGCGCGAACACCGACCCAACCGACAACGGCTCAATGCCCTCCGATTTCGCGATCGGCTCCTATAACATGGCCTCTGGCATCGGTAGCAATCCGTTTGAAGGGGAAATCCAGGACGTGGCTTTTTACAGCAACTACGACCTGAGCACAAACCAGATCCTCGCCCACTATCAGGCCAGGACCAATGCGCATCCGGCCACCAATTATGCTACGCTGGTGCTCACGGCGGAGTACGACGGCTCCGGGACGCAGGGGCTGCAACCAGCGACCTATTTTCGGCTCAACGAACCGGCCTTCTATCCCGCAACCAACAGCGGCACGTTAGGCGACGCCGCTCCTGCCACCTTAGTCTATGACACGAACAACGTGCCGGGCCCGCTCTTTCCAGGTTTTGAAACAGGAAATCTGGCCGTGCCGGTGGGCTTGCCAGCCGGTGCGGGCAGCCAGCCGCAAGGCTGGGTCAGCCTTGGGGACCCGCCTGGCTTGGCCATTTCCAATCAGCTCACATTGGAGGCTTGGATTTTGCCCAACGCGACTCAACCCGACCCGGCGATCATCATTACGCACGGCCCGAATACACCCAGCGATTTTCCTCTGGGAACGGTTCAGCTCAGCGGCACGGAGTTGTTCACCAACGATGTTTCTCTCAGCATTACCAATGCTGGCAGCGAATATGTTTTCACCTATTATGATGGAACCAACTATCATGGCGTGGCCTACCCGGTGGGGAATGATCTGACCACCAACTTGTGGGTCTATCTGGCCGGCACCTATGATGGAACAACCTGGCGCCTCTTCCGCAATGGCGTGCAAGTGACTAACTCAGTGGACGCTGTCCCCGCCGTGACCGTGACCGATGCCGAATGGGCTATCGGCTCGGCGGCTTGCGGCTGGACAAATGCTTTCGCGGGCGACATCGACGAAGTGGCCATTTACAACAAGGCCCTGAGTCAAACGGCCATCGCCACGCACTATTCCGTAGCACAGACCGGCACGGTTGCCGCCGGCGGGATTAGGTTGAATATCTCGCTTTCAACGGGCACACCAGTCATCACGTGGCCGAGCGGCACGTTGCAGCAAGCCAGCAGCTTGGCCGGGCCGTGGGCAAACGTGATAAGCGCGACCTCGCCGTACTCGGCGCCCACGACGAGCGCCGCAATGTTCTACCGCCTCAAATTGTAGCGGGCCGTCGATTACAAGTTTGACGCTCGAGCCCGTGGCGAATCGCCGCGGGCTCGAATTTTTTCAGGCTATGATCTGGCAGCGCTTGGCTTGGACCTTCGACCTCATCGAATGTTAAGTGAGAGAATGTGGCGTCGCTTGGTTTGACTGGATCGCCATAGACTCGAAGACCAATGAAGCCGGTCGCGAATGTTGAGTCACGGACCGTCAAAACGGGGTCCTCGTTCAAGCGGACCTCAATCAACGGCCCTCGCGCGATCACCGTGATTTTGGCCGACTGTGGCAGATCTCGCCTAACGAATTTGGCAAGCTCGACTTCCTCCCCATCTGTTCTCTTTACCACTTTAACGAGACTACCACTGTCCGCCGCCCACGGGGTGCCATCGGGAGTGAAGATGACAAGGTAGCCGTTGTTGGCGTCCTGCATACGGATGGCCAAATCGGCGCCGCGATTGGTGGAACCTGCGATGACCGAGAGTGTCACATTGCTATACTTCTTGTTGGTGGCCAGAATGCTGTCACCCGTCGTGCTGTGCCCTTTGATGGTATCATTAACCCAACTCCATTGGTCTCTTTGGCCGCTCAAAACCGACCAAGCCTTTGGAATTCCCGGAACGGGCCTCGCTTTGTTGTAAAACAGGACGAAAAGCGCGACGACCGCCAGGCACAGCAAGGTCCCACCGGCTTTGGCCACGCCGGCGAAGCGGCGCTGCCACCATCGCATGACCAGAAATCCAGCCATCAAGGCAGCCGCTAAAAAAGGACCCGGCGCAAATTCGCTCCATTGGTTTGGCAACCGGCGATAAACGACCAATGGAATCACTGAGAAAGCGATGGTGCATCCCGCCGCGGTCAGGAAATACGTCTTTACCAAATCCCACCAGGACAAGTTGGCCGCCTCTTCCGAATGATCCACCGAAAGGGTGCGCCCGGTGCGGATCCGGATGGCTTCCTGCAAGGCGGATAACCACTCCGCCACCACCTTGTTGGCCTCCCACGGGGACATGACCCAGCTTCGGACCGGAGTGAACAACAAAGTGCGGGAGGTTTCGCCCTCCATGAAAGTTACCGCGATGTAATGAATCGGCATTGGCTTGGCCGACAAGGGATAGTCGCCCAGCGCGAGCGTGCGGATCGACGTCAAGGGAATGGTCGCTGTCGGCCAGCTACTGCGGTAGCTGAGAGTCTCGTTGTCCAGGCGCAGTTCTCCTTTGCCTTGGTAGATGAAGAGGAGCCGGCCTCGGAGCGAGCGCAGGTATTGGGGCGTGCTGACATAGGACAGGGAGACCTTCGGCAGGTCCGGCTTTGGGGCAGACTCGTCAGACGGGCTGGAAGTTGCGGCAATCGACTCCACCTGGGTCTTAAACGCGCTCACTTGTTGATACCGAAGATCGGGCCTTTTCTCCAACGCGCGCAGCACCACTTCGTCCAGCCGCACATCAATTTGAACTTTGCGCGATGGCGGTTCAATGGGTTTGCCGGGCAATTCGCCGGTGAGCATCTGGTAAAACACCACACCCAGCGCATAGATGTCGGCGCGATGATCCACGTCGGCGGGATGTTTGACTTGTTCGGGCGCCATATAGGAGGGCGTGCCAATGGTTCTGCCCACCCCGGTAAGTTCGCCAGGTGGCAGGGCTTCCGACGCCGTGCTCGTCTCTTTCCCTGGACCGTCGGATCTTCCAACAATCTTCGCCAATCCAAAATCCGCCACCTTCACGCGTCCATTGCGATCCAGCAGGATGTTCCCCGGCTTGATGTCGCGGTGGACGATCCCGTGGTCATGAGCGAATTGGAGCGCATCGCAAATCTGAGGAACAATGGCCAGCGCCTCGCGCGGGCTGACGCGACCGCTGGCGAGCAGTTGTTGCAAATCCACGCCGTCCACAAACTCCATGACGAAGAAATACAGCCCATCGGACCGGCCAAAATCATGAATGGTGATGATGCCGGGGTGGTTGAGCTTGGCCAGGGCTTTGGCTTCACGGGCGAACCGCTCGGCAAACGCGGCGTCGTCTCCAATCCCGGGCGGGAGGATTTTGAGCGCCACGATGCGGTCAAGTTCCTTTTGCCGCGCTTTATAGACTGCCCCCATGCCACCGCGTCCGATCAGTTCGATGAGTTCGAGTTGCGGGAACTTCCGCGCCAGTTCCTCAATGCTCGGCGGCGTGAAGCCTGGTGTCTCTTGGCCGGCTACAGTCCCGGTAGCCACTGCCAGTTTCATCAAACAAGCCGGGCAAAAACCCCGCGGGGCATCGGCGGCCAGCGGAGCCTGGCAATTTTGGCAAATCTTTTGTGCGTCCATATTCTCTTCCTTCCACCCCTTACTGAAAGAATCGTCAGAGCTTGTTACAGAATATTACTTCATCAGCAACATTGCCCGCTCCATCCGCCCTCTGCTCAACCATTCGTCAGCACTTGAAAAAGGTGGCGCATTTCCTCATCGACCTCCTCAGGCGGGGCGACCGTTCCAGCCACTTCCGCCCGGATAAGCTGTCGATAGCGCTGCCGCAAGCGATGCACGGCCACGCGCGCGGCGGTCTCCGTAATACCCAAACTCTGCGCCATTTCCTGATAAGCAATGGACTCCCGGTCCGATGCGAGCGCGGGACGCATCGACTCCCACCACGCCTGCTTGCCTTCCAGACGATACTCCTCTTCCAATCGGGCCAGAACGCCCTCCAGCAACGTCAGCGCCCAGCCTCGTTCATAGAGGCTTTCCGGTGTGGCCTTTTCCGCGGGTTCAAGCCGGTAACGGTGCTCGGCAGAATCGTCGTTGAGCGAGAGGATGGGTTGTCCGCCGCCGCGCTTTTGCGCCCGGGCCTTGTTCCATTCGTTGGCCATAAAATGCTTCATGGCCGAGAGCAGAAAGGAACGGAATCGCCCCCGCTGCCGATCCGCCTTGGCCAGCCAGTTCCCTTCCAGGAGCCGGGCAAAGAATTCCTGCGTCATGTCCTGGGCATCTTGCGGCGGGCAGCCACGACGGCGGGCGTAAGCATAAAGTGGATACCAGTAAGTCTGGCAGAGGTGAGACAGGGCGTCGCAGGAGCGGGTGGCGTCGCCGTGTCCGGCCGCCAGCACGACCGACCAATGCGTGGTAACAAACAGCGGTCCTGCACGATCTGCCGTCGGATCGTCGCTTTCGTCTCTTGCCATTGCCCCATTATTAAAGATCTTACGCTGGTTGTTACAGAAAAATGGGCCTCAGTCTCCGAATGGCCCGATGAAGTGCTGTTGGAACTGCTGGATCAGTTCTCCCGGATGTTTAAGCAACTTGCGGCGAAGTTTTGTCGCCATGTCCTCGGCGGCAAATTTCAGCAATTGCGTGAGCGTCCATTCCTCTTCTTCGGAATCATCAGCCATAAGTATGCTTAAACTCATCTCGCTTCCAATTGTCTAAGGCCTTCCGCCGGAACTCCAAACCGGGCACGGGCACTTGGGGCCGTTCCGGGAATTCATCATATGTGCGGTCGTCCAATTCCCGTCCGGCTTCCTTTTTGCGGACGCCGCCCCATTGCTTGAAGAAAAAGGCGACTTCGGCGCGGTGGCATTGTGCGCGAATGTCACGCACCCAGTCGGCTGCCATTGGCCGCGCACCCGGCCCGCTTTCGCCACCCACAATCACCCAGTTGATGCCCTTCAAATTTACCGGGCCAAGATGCTCCAGTAGTGGTTCAATGCTCAAGAAGCGGACAAGCGCGGGCGCGTCGCGCAACAAATCAATGCGTGGCAATCCGTACTGGCGGTTTTCCACGCTCACGCCCCACCAGATATGCGCCTGCTCCGCCGCGAACTTCAATTTACCTTGCAAAAGGCTCTGCATCCGCCCGGCGCGCTTTGTCAGAATCTGGTATGTGTGCCAGTTAGCGGCCATCATCACGCGCGCCACCTTGACAATGTACTCATCTGGCACGCCGGGATGGAACAGGTCGCTCATGGAGTTTACGAAAATCCGTTGCGGGGTTGACCAGCGCAGCGGATCGCCGAGCTTCTCAGGGACGAGGCGCAGATCAAATCCCTGTTCAAACGGATGGCCGGGCACGCCGCGAAACCGCTCGGCAAAGGTCTCGGCATAGCAGTGCAGGCAGCCGGGGCTGATCTTGGTGCAGCCGCGCACCGGATTCCACGTCGAATCCGTCCATTCGATTTTTGAATTCGCGCTCACGAGTTCAAATAATAATCCAGTTTGGCATAATGGGTAGGACAAATGCAGTCCATGTCCATGCCTCATAATGGCAAATTCCGCTGGCCTTTTTCGTCAATCTTCAAGATTTTGTCCCAAAAATCTTTGGCGCGGGCATTGCGGCTGAATAATGTAAAGCGATATAGCGGGTTTTGCTCTGGAACCGAAATATGCTGCGTGCCGATGAATCCCTCGTCTTTCTGGAATTTTTCGCAAAAGTATTCAACAGCCCGGCGTCCGAATTCACCGAAGTCGCCAGTCTTCCATCCGCGCCAGCTTGGGTCGCCCAAGAAATTATCCAGCGCCGTCTGGTTGCTTTTGGCATGAAGGTATTGCGGCAGGTTGCGAACAATTCCGAGGCGGTATTGGATGGTGACGAGCAAATCAATTCTGATATTTTTTGCCAGCTTTTTCATTGCCGACATCGGCACCTCCGAGATTCCTATCGGATCAACAAAAACGACGGCCAGCGTCGAACTGTTAAATTTCAACCGTCGGTCCTCCACGACCTTGATCCAGTTTTCGGCGAGGATGGTAACTTTTCCGGCCTTGGGATGACTGGCAATCCTCTTTTCCAAGGCATCTGCTAGCCCCGGATTCTCCTCAATGAAAATGTATTCCTCAAAATCGTGATCCAACGCGACTACGGGTGAGCCGGGAAATTCCTCCTGTGTTTTCTCAATCTTGCACCGGCCCGGCCCGGCCATGACATCCACATAAACCAGCTTGAATTTTTTCCGCATGGAGACGGTGGTGATGCCGCAATAATTGTTCAGATAATGATGCTTACGTTCCGCCCAGTCGCCGCTTTTACGAACCGGAAGCCCGTCAATTAAAGACAGATTGCCCATGTGAATTTTAGCTGGATACGCCCATTTCGAAACCGAGTCGAGATTTTTCAACATTGATGGCTGCCTGCGCGTTCTTACCCAGGCGCGTAAGGCAAGGCTCGGAATTGGCCCTCCAAAAGAAACCAACCGTATGCATGCGGAGGGATCGGGATGCGAGGGCGTCCTCGCCCGCTGCCTTCGCTTCGCTTAGAATCGACGGATGCGGATTCCGCCGTCAGCGGTCCATGAGGGCTTCCTGCCCGCTTAAGATGGTGCGGTGAATTGGGGCCGGGTACGGAACATCTGGCCCTTTCGCGGCCGCCCATAAGACGCGATTCAGTTGGTCTTCAGGCGCAAGATCGTAATCGCGGAAATTCATCTTGGACGATTCTTTGGCCCCCGGGGATTTGGCGGTGTTCTTGGCATAGAGATCAACCTGGGCTTGGCGGCAGGTGTAAGGATCGAGCCGAGCCGTCGCGCCAAAACAATGAAACATCGGCGTCGCCCCGGCGTCATATTGCGTCAGCGGCGGCAGGCCCAGGATCAATTCCATCGTCCGCACCATGCTGGCTGTCGTGTAGAAAGTGCTGTCAATGAAAGCGCGTTTGCAGTAAGGCGAAATCACCAATCCCGCCGTGCGATGGGCATCGACATGGTCCGGCCCGTTTTGGGCGTCGTCTTCAATCACAAAAATGGCCATCTCGTTCCAAAAGCGGCTGCGGCTGGCGGCTTCGACGATCCGGCCCAGGCCCTGGTCGTTGCTCGCCACGGAGGCGTCGGGCGTAAACGCGCCCGGACTGGTGCCCCGGGTGTGATCTTCGCCCAGGCTCATAATGGCCAGGCGAGGCATGACGCCGGACTTTTCCGCCGCGTGCAGATCGTCGATCCAGCCTTGGACCCGGTCCATATCGCGGCCGTTGCCCCAGTGCCCGCGATTGGCGTTGGGGACGCGGTAAGCCGCCTCGCCATAGTTTTTGGAACTGAGGCCATGCCGCCGGCAAAGGTCCCAAAGATAGCCGGAAGTGGGGGTCTCCATTTCGTCATTGCCGGGCAGCTTGCCGTGGTTGGAATAACTGAGGATCCAGGACCGCTCGTTGTAGTCGGTGGCGATGGCGGCGTCGCACCAACTGTGGCCGTCCACACTGACTTCTCCATTGCAATAGAGATTGTCGAACAACACATATTCCCGGGCCAGTTCGTGATGATTGGGGGTGACTTTTTCGCCGTACATCGTGAGCTGCGGGGCGCCGTTGCCGGCGGGCTGGCCCTGCGCGTCGCGGAAATCGCCGAACACCTGGTCGTAGGTGCGATTCTCCTTGATGATGTAAAGAATATATTTAATCGGACAAGGCTGGCCCACTTTATCGGGAATGACCGAATCGCTGGAGACGGAGGTTTTTTCAAACTGCTGCGGGGTGTAGGGCGAGTTGCGGCGCACCTGGGCCGTGTAAGCCGCCATTTGGGCGGCGTCGGGCTTGCCAATAAAGGAAACCGCTCCGCTCAACGTGTTGCCGATATAGTCGAAGGCTCTGGCCCGGCGTCCCGCCGGAGGAGCAATCTGGGCGGGAGAATTCGCCCGCGACGCCAGGCCTTTGCCGCTGGCGACAAAGAGCGTTTGATTGTCGGAACTAATTGCCAGCGCGCTCGGATACCATCCCACCGGAATGAACCCTTGGACGACGGAGATCGACTCGTCAGCCCCCCGCGCGGCCTCCGAGCCGGAATTGGAAATATCGGCCACCATGACATCGTTATTATCGGCATTGGCCACAAAAAGCGTCCGGCCATCCGGTGAAACGGCGACCGCATCGGGCGTGCTGCCTTCCGGAGCGTCGGGATAAAGAGAGGTGGCGATGATCTCCCGCGTTGTCTCGTCCGGGCGCCGCGTGGCGTCCGCGCCGACTCTGGCTTTTTCCAGGGCGCGCGTTTGGATGACATGCACCGTATTGTCTCCAGCGCAGGCGACAAAAAGGCGTCCATCGGGGGCAAGCGCCATTTCGTTGGGCCGCCGTCCAACTGCGATGTCGCGCACCTTGCGCCATCGCTCGGTGTCAATCACACTGACGGTGCGGCTGCCCCAATTGCTCACGTAGAGGTGGCGCTTGTCAGCCCCGAAAACGCAACTGTGCGGATGCTCTCCCACGGCCATCGCGCCCTCCTGGGCAAGCGTTTCGGGATTCACGCGCCAAACTTCCTCGTTGCCTTCATTGCAGACAAAAAGTTTGCCGGTTTGCGGGTGAACGGCCAGGCCGGCCAAAAAGGTTGAGGCCGTTCCTGGCGCTGGCGCGGTCGAGTTCGTCAATGTGGCCGTCCCACCCTCGTAACTAAAAACACGGATCAATCCCGAATCGCCGCCTGTCACATAAAAACGGCTGCCGTCGCGGCTGAAAGCCAGGCCGTTCCAGGTTTCACCCAGTGGAATGAATTGCGTCTGCTGCCGGGTGGTCGCGTCGATTAAGGTCACGCCATGCTTATTGTAGCCGCCATGCACGGCGACCAGGTGCTTTTGGTCGGGAGCGACGACGAGCCGCAACGGCAGATCGCTGACGACAACGTGCTCGCCAGCGGGCGTGACGCCCCAGCCGTTGAATAATAAATTCTTGTCCGGCGCCAGCCCTGGTCTTTGGCGCACCTGGGCGCTGTCAACGTCCTCAGACGGTTGCCGGGTCGCTTGCGCGGGCGCGGAAACGGAAGCGAGCGCCATGAGGCAGGCAAAAATAGTGGTCAGTGTTTTCATGAGGCATAAGGGTGTTCCGCCCTAAACGGGCTGCTTTAATCAGTACCAGACTGCACCCGCTTTGGCAAGCGTCGGCTGGCGTCCGTCTTGGCAGGTGCGATTCAAACTGTCGGCCAATTTAAGGCGGGGGGCAGTCCCTTGCCCGCCGAGGCGGCGCGCACGGAGTGACGCGCCCTACCTTGCCCGACGCTTTTCCCCTCCTGGCATGGAAAGCGGCTACGCTTTGTCCCCAGTCTTGCGGCTTTGCTCGATCAGCAGCTTCTGCAAGTCGGCCAGCGATTTTGACTGGGAGGTTCCTTCCACGGTTTTCTCGGCAATGTCCTGAACTTTCTGATAGGCGGCCTCCAGTTGCTGGGCCAGTTTCAGATTGGCGGCGTTCAAGTCTTTGGCGAATTTTTCCAGTGATTCGTTCTTGGCTACGAGCACGTTCCGTTCTCCCTCGAACTCTTTGCGCGCCAGGTCGTCGCGGTTCTTGGCCTCCAATCGAATCCGGTCGCTGACTTCTTTGACTGCCTGGTTGACGGCATTCTCCAGTTCCTTGGGAAACGCCGCCGCTTTGCCGCGCAATTCGGCCAGCTCGCGTTCCCTTTCCGAAATGGCCTTTTCGCGGTCGGCCAATTCTTTGTCAGCCGTTTCCCGTTTTATTTTGATCTCCTTCTCCAACGCCGTTTTTTCGTCGTTGAGTTTATCTTTGATGGCCTGCTGATCGCGTTTGAAGGCATAAGTGAAATCCTCCCGTTCCCGGTCGCGCGCCTTCTTTTCCGTGGCGTCGCGCTCCTTCAACTCCGCTTCGTGCGCTTTCTTCTCGAGTTCCCAGGCACCGCGCCGCGTGTTCATTTCACCTTCCAACTCTTCGCGTTCCTGCGTCATCTGCTCTTCAAATTCAGATTTCTTTTGGTTTTGCGCTTCAATCAAAGCGGCCAGGCTGACCGCTGCTTTTTCAATGCCATAGAGCTCTTGCAGGTCCCGCTCTTTGCTCTCGACCGCTTTTTGCACGCCGCGGAACTTGCTCGACTCCGCCGCCAGCCGGTCTGAAACGACGGCCAGCATCTTGCCAATTTCCGACTTCAATGCGCCGATGTCGCGATCAATGCCTTCGGGATCAACCGCCGTCGCCACCTTGAGGGCTTCCTCGGTGCGTTTCTCTTCCGTGCGCCGCTCCGGCGCCAGATCGGCGGCGCGTTTCTCTTCGAGTTGCCTGGCCAAAGTCTGGTAGGCCTCCAGCATTTCTTGTTTGGTGTTTTTGTCCGAAAGCTTTTTCGCGGGGGGCAGGTTTGTCTGGCATAAGCTGATCGTGGTTGAGAGGTTCCGAGTTTCTGAGGCAAGGTAGCCAGGCCCGCCCTGGCATGGAAAGAAAAAAATCGACAGAAAAAAATCGCAGAGCATGCCAAGCCTCAGGGCCCGCCGGACCTCCTGAAAATGATTCGATTCAAGTTGAAATCCCAAATTGTGGCCGTTAGCTTTACTTGATGTTCGAAGTTCAGACACAGAACTTTGGGGTTTCGGTTGAAGCGGTATTCCAAAAGCCGGTTTCCTTTCGCGAGGCCCAGCCGGAGACTTGCGCGGAAAAACTTGTCAACTTTCTGCATTCGTGTAATCTTAAAGCCACCCGTTTGGAGCTTTATAAAAGAGATTCATTATATTCCTACGAGTTAAATTGTGCGGTTTATGGTGAAAGTGTTAAAATTCTGTTGAATTCGGAGCGATTTAATCTCTCCTTTGCAAATGGGCGCACGCACGCTGACCTTCAAACAATCGCCAGAGCTTTGATCGGTTTTTCAGAATGCTTCCCCCTTCCTGATTCTGGCATGACCACCAACCTTTATGCCCATGCCAGTTTTAATTCAAGCGCCCTCTACGGAGAATACCTCTCCGTTTTTAGCGTCACGAATGTCAATGCAGAATTGTCGGGAGCCATCGCTTATCTCAAGACCAAAACCTGGAGTGAGCCAGTTCGATTTCAGGTTGACCGCTCCCAGATGCTGCCGTCGGGCTTGTTTTTGTACTGGACGACAAAACTGAATAGCTGGCCTGTGACGTTAGATGTGATAAACGCAATCAAGGAATCCACGAACGAAACCAGCGAGGTGTTTGGTCTAAAATTTGGTCCTCTTGCTACCATATGAGAGCGTTAACGAAAGAAGGGTTTGCCCCGCCAACAATGCGTCCTTTTGGTTCTTCCTTCCTCTCCATTCAAACTGATTGGAGTTACGTCAGTTCGAGCAAGAACTGGAGCGTGACCAATGTTGGCGCAATCAGCCCCAATGGGTATTCCTCACTGAGTCCCTACCAAGAGCCAGAACCAAATCTTTCCCCACGAATTGTGGCGAAGCTCAATGATCTGTCTTTGCTCAAAAAAGGATGGGATGAAGGGGATGCTTTGCCGATCGACGCGAAGGCTCTCAAATCCGCACGAAACGTCCTTCAAAGCTTGGGTCTTGTTAGGCCTTTTCAAGAGCCGAATATCGTCCCGACATTCGATGGTTTCTTACAGCTTGAATGGCACAAGGCCTCGCGGTCATTGGAATTTGAATACACTCCGATAGGGTGGTCGATACTGGGGGTTAATTTGGTTAACGCGGAGCATCCATACCATCCCGCGTTATCGCCTTTGGATGCGCCCGCAGCTTTGGAGAAGTTCTACCTTTGGTTCTCCACCGATGAACTGATATGGCCTTCAACGTAGAGGAGATTCCAGGAGACGCTGTTCTTTTCCTTCGCGTTCACAGAGACCAATTCGTCGATTCCAACGTTCCAAACGTAAAAAGACCATCTTCGGCGTGTTTTAAACATTTAAACATGTCCGTCAATTGGTCAAAGTATTCAACTGCCTACGAAACGGCTAAGGTCTCTTCTGCCGCTGTCGTCGCGCTTATCGCTCAGGACTGCAGATCGCTGCGGCAGGCCGTGATACATTCGCCGATTCAAGAGTGTGAAGCGGACGGGCCAAATCAGGCGCATTCAGAAGTCTGCGGCGAAAAATCAAAGGGAACTTGCTACGAGTTTGTCCGGTTATCCAAAGTTATTTGGGTTCGGAGTTCCGCCCAGACCTAAAGAACGTCAAAGCGCCATTTTTAATAGATGATGCTGATGCTGAGAATTGACATCATACGAAGGATATGACATCGTATCACCATGAGGACGACGCTGACTTTGGACGATGATATTCTCGAACTGGCCGCCCACCAAGCCAAGCTGCGCGGCGTTTCCCTCAGCAAGACCGTTTCAGATCTCTTGCGCCGTGGATTGAGCGCCCCGACGCCTTTCCAGGAAGAAGCAGGCATCGTGGTTTTCCAATTGCCCGCCGATTCGCCGCCCGTGACGACCGAGGAGGTGCGCCGGATTGAAGCCGAGGGCGTATGAAGGGCTATCTGTTGGACACAAACCTGCTGATCGCGCTGTTTTGGCCAAGCCACGAAAAGCACGACTTGGCCGTGAAGTGGTTTTCCCGGCGACGCGGCGCAGGATGGGCCACGTGTCCGGCCACGCAGGCTGGCTTCGTTCGTATCGTTTCCAATCCCGCCTTCTCCCGCGACGCCGTCCAGCCCCGCGAAGCCCTGCATGTTCTCGCCGCCAACATCGCGGCCAAAGACCATGAGTTCTGGGCGGACGAACTGCCGGTTCCCGAGGCGGTGGCCTTTGCTGGAGTGCGCTTGCTGGGGCATCAGCAGGTAACCGATGCCTACCTGCTCGGCCTGGCCATTCGCCAGGGCGGTGTGCTGGCGACATTGGACAAGCGGATTGAAGCCCTCACCGAACCCAAATCGGCGGAGCGCAAGGCGCTGGAAGCCGTGTCTTGAGCGCGGCTGACTCGCATAAGCCAACACTGCAAACTAAGGCACCCACAGTTCCGGGTGCGGTTGGTGGTCGGTATTCCACATCGCGGCGGTATTGGTGGGGTTGAAAAGAACCCATGGATTCATGCCCGCGATTTGACCGTCGCAAAAAAAGATATTGTAATTCTTGCCGTGCCGCGCTGGGTCGAAGAGGAAAGCGGGATCAAAGAACGTCGGCCGCTTGGGGTCCTTCGTCTGTATAAGGGACACCGCGCCGCGGACAAGCAACTCCCCGCCAATTGTAAGCGTAACTGCCAAAAGGGCCGCCGACAATACTACCACCAGGGCCGTGGAAGCCCAGGGCGTCGGCTTGTAGAATAAAAGCCGAGGCGAGGTCGAGCGGAGGAGGTTTGAGAGGAAGGAGGAGTTGCCCGAGCGCGGGTCCATTCCCAGTGCCAATAGACTGGCCACAAATCCCATGAGGAGACTGAGCCGCAAGGGCATGATGGAAAAATTCACGAACATGCTCAACCATAGGCGAACCAGTTTCCGGA
>JBKQWF010000071.1:0-24725 GCA_052139695.1 Limisphaerales bacterium | reverse complement strand
TTGAAACCGTCACCAGCGTGACGGAGGATGGGGCGCGCCCGGCGCGGGCGCAGCTCTCGGCAATGCGGCGACGCACTTGCGCGAGGTTGGCTGGAATGTCCATAAGAGTGCGACTAACAAAGGCCAGCCGTCTCCGGGTAACCGCGCAAAATATTCATGCTTTGCACCGCCTGGCCACTGGCGCCTTTGGTAATATTATCAATCGCGCTCAAAGCAATGAGCCGTCCGGTGCGTTTGTCCAGCCGCCAGGCAATTTCAATCACATTGCTCCCGGTGACCGTCTTGGTGTCGGGCAGCGCTTTTCCTTCCAACAGACGGACAAACGGCTCGGTTCCGTAAGCTAATTGGTAAGAGGCCGCGATTTCCTCACCAAAGGAAGCGGCATCACTCTCGCTACGGCACGGCTTCGCCGGGTCAAGATAGAGCGTGGTCGCGATGCCGCGGTGGATCGGAATCAGGTGCGGTGAGAACTGGATCACCACCGGCTGACCCGCCGCCAGGCCCAGTTGCTCTTCAATCTCCGAGAGGTGGCGATGTTGGGGAATTCCGTAGGCCCGCGCGCTTTCGTGGCATTCGCCAAATAAATATTCCAATTCGACTTTTCGGCCCGCGCCGCTCACTCCGCTCATCGAATCAGCGATGATGCCTTCGCTTTGGATCAAGCCGCGCTTGAGCAGGGGCAGCACCGGGAGCAGAATGCTCGTCGGATAACAGCCGGGGGAGGCAATGAGCGTAGCTTCCTTGATCTCGGCGCGATAAACTTCCGGCAAACCATAGACCGCTTTCCCCAGCCATTCTGGGGCAGGGTGGTCGTGCCCATAAAACTCTTTATAGACTGTGGCGCTCCTCAAGCGAAAGTCCGCGCTTAAATCGATGACTTGGCAGCCGAGCTTGAGCAGCGGCGGCGCGAACTCCGCCGCGACACCATGCGGGAGTGCCAGGAAAACCAATTCAGCCCGCTTGGCCAAAACCTCCACGTTCGGCTCGCTGAAGGCCAGACTCCGCGCGCGCGGATGGTTGGCAAATTTGGGAAAGACGCGCCCCAATCCTTGTCCGGCATATTGGCGCGACGTAACCGCCGCCAGCTCCGCGTGGGGATGACCCAAGAGCAGCCGAACCAATTCCTCGCCCGAATAACCGGACGCTCCAACAATGGCAACCTGGACGGATTTAAACACAGCGGTGCAATCAGATGGATTGGGGAGCGCGGGCGTCCGCGCCCGCAGCCTTCGGCGTCCCGCCGAAGGCGTCAGCCCACTGGGAAGACCGCACCAAAAGACAGTCGGCGGGACGCCGACTGGAGCGAACGAGACGGTCGCGCTCCGCGCTTTCAACTGCATCCTTCCGGGCTGAACCCTCTCCTGATCTGCTCATCGCCCCACCATGCCCACGCTGCACCCTCCATGCAAGCCGGAACAGACCCGGGACAAACGATACGGTCTTCCCAGTTTATCCGTGCCCATCGGCGAAATCCGTGGTTTGATTCTCATTCACAATGAAGCGTGAGAGACCACGGATTTCGCGGATGGGCACGGATGAGAGCAAAAAGAGCTGTGCAGTGTGCTGGAAAGGTAGGGTCGCCTCGCCGAGGCGACCTTCCCAGCGTATTCTCTAACATGATTAACATGAGAAAATGGAGCGGGGCTGGGGAAGGAAAGGAAAAGTGACCCTATCGTGAAAAACAGCGCCCAGGTGCTTTATCAGGAACTGCGGCAGTTGTCCAAGCAACGGCTGTGGGATGAGGAAGTGGCGCGGTTCAATGGGGCGTCCGCCGCGGAACGGCAAAAGAGGGTGGCGGTTATTCGCGCGGTGGGAGTGGTTTTCGCGGACGAGGGAACGGCGGAAGAAAAAGGGAAGGTGCGGGAATGGCTGGCGGGCTTGCTGCACGACCCGGACGAGAAGGTGCGACGCTATGCCATGACCGCGATGCCGAAAATGGGCGCCGGAGCGAAAGAAGAAGGCGAACTGCTGACGGTATTGCGGACAACCCCCTGTGAGCGGGAGAAAAAGTTCCTGGCCCGGACCCTGGGGAAGATCGGCGGACGCGCTGCACTCAGCGATGGGCTGTTGGAGGAGGCGGAGCAAAAGGTCAAGGCCAGCATTGCCCGGCAGGAAAGTCCGAGCGCGGTCAAAGTGCAGAGCGTTTTGGCGGATTTTCACGGGGTCCAGATCCATTTGCGAGGGCGCAGGGGACTGGAGCAGTTCGTCGGTGCGGAGGTGGCGGCGGGGGGGGAATTTACCGTGACCGACGTTCAGAGCGGCCGGGTGATGGTGGCGCCGCGAGGGCCTTTTTCGCTGGCTGACATCTATGCCATGCGTTGCTTCGGCTCGGTCGGTTTTGTTCTCGGCCGAGTGGAGGGAGTGGACGAGGCGGACTCCACCAAAGCCCTGGCGGCAGTCATTGCCGCGCCCTTGTCGCGGCATCTGTTGGAGGTCTTCACGGAAGGGGCCATTCGTTACCGCCTGAATTTTATCTCGAAGGGGCACCAAAGAGCGGCCATCGCGCGATTGGCAGGCGAGGTTTACGCGCTTTGCCCGGAAATCCTGAACGATGGGCGGAAAGTGACCTGGACCATTGATATATTCCCTCAGGCGCGCGGCTGGCTGGTGGAATTGCGGCCCAATTTGACGCCCGACCCGCGTTTTTCTTATCGACAGAAGGACGTGCCGGCGGCGTCGCATCCGCCGCTGGCGGCGTGCCTGGCGCGGTTGGCCGGGCGGATGGAGCATGAGGTGATCTGGGACCCTTTTTGCGGTTCCGGTTTGGAATTGATTGAGTGCGCCTTGCAGGGGGGAGTTGAGGGTGTATGGGGAACTGATCTCAGCGAGGAAGCGGTAGCCATCGCCCAAAACAACTTTGCCGCCGCGCTGGCCAAATCGATTATCGGGAAGTTTAAGCGGGGCGACTTTCGAGAGATCGGCACGGCGAAGTTTTTTGGGGAGAAAAGGGTCACGCTGATCATCACCAATCCTCCGATGGGCATGCGGGTGCCCGTGGCAAATCTCAGGCAATTGATCGATGATCTTTTTCGCGTGGCGACCCAAGTTCTTAAGCCGGGGGGCAGATTGGTGCTGGTTAATCCTTGCTCGAAAGTAGCGCCGCCGCGGACGCTAAAACTACAGTTTCAGCACATGGTTGATATGGGCGGTTTCGAGTGCCGAATGGAAAAATACGTGCTGAGCAATACTGCGGACAGGTCCGATTTACCCTCCTCCCGTGTATTCTGCTCTTCCGGCTAACGGACGCGACCGTGACGGGAACTGGCTAAGGCGTCAAACTATAATTTTATCAGTCAGAAAATGGGGCAGAAATATAAAGTCTTCATCTTTCTGACCCTATCTTTCTGACTGATTTAGTTGGCTTATTGACCGAGGAAAGCTCCCCGCGCCTGCTGGCTCACGCCAGCTTCCACGGCGGGCGGAAGGGACGGGTCAGCAACTGCGATGCTTCAGGATCGTCCAGAATGACCTCGTTGGTGGCGTCCCATTTTATTTTGCGGCCCACGAGCATGGAAATCAGACCGAGATGCCCGGGGACGGCGGAATGATGCGCGGTTTCGGCCGGGGTGATGGTCGGCTGACGCGATTTGACCGAGTCCAGGAAATTGGCCACGTGGTCGGTGGAGTGGATGAGTTTGATCTTGCGCTCGTTTTCCGGCAGTTGCTTGATGTCGCGCCACGCTTCATTGGAGGCGTCAAAGCCGCCGCGATCGACCCAGACCCAGCCGTCCGTTCCAATCCATTTGGTGCCGCCCTTAATCTCATCGTAGCCGCCGGCCATGGTCATGGCGATGTTCTCAGGGTATTTGAGGTCGATCTTGTACTTGGTGCTCGTATTCCAGACGGCGTCGTAGGGAGGGAATTCGCCGTGACCCTCGACCTCCATTGGCCCGCTATTGTCAAAACCGAGCCCCCAATGGGCAATGTCACAATGGTGGCCGACCCAATCCATTAATTGGCCGCCGCCGGTGTTGTAATTCCAGCGCCAGTTGCCATGCACGCGCGCGCGGACGTAGAGCATCATCTTGGAGGGGCCAATCCAATTGTTGTAATCCAGTTCTGCCGGTGGATCGCTGGCCAGCATGTAGGGAGCGTTTTCACTGGCATTGCCGGCGCCGGAAGGGAGGCCGACTTCCACCCGCGTGACTTTGCCGATCAAGCCGTTGCGGACAATTTCCGCCGCTTTATGAAAGTCGCCGGTGGAACGCTGCCATGAGCCGGTTTGCCAGACGCAACCGTTGGCCTGTACCGCTTGCACGATGGCTTGCTGTTCGGCCACGGTGCGGGCCAGCGGTTTTTCCCCATAAATGTCCTTCCGGTGGCGGGCAGCGTCAACCGCGATCAGCCCGTGCCAATGGTCAGGCACCGCGAGCATAACCGCATCGATGTCTCCTCGCGCCATCAGGTCGCGGTAGTCGTGATAGCCTTTGCAGTCTTTGTTTTTGTAATGGCCGTTGACCAGATCGACCACCTTTTGCAGGTGGTTCTGGTCCACGTCGCAAGCCGCGATCACCCGGCAATTGTTATGATTGAGGAAGTTCTCCGTGTTGCCGGTCCCCTGCCCGCCGCAACCGACGATGCCGACGGTGATTTGTTCCGAAGGAGCCCTGCGGGCCGTGGCGCATCCGGTTATGACATAGGGCAGGGCCAGCGCCGCCCCGCTGGAGAGCAGGAACCGCCGCCGCGTAAACGACGCATCAACTTTTTTAGTGGTCATTAGTGCAAACAGACGAGACACGTATCGGAGATATTCATAAAAGGTTGTGGGCTGGTCGGGTTACACCTCATGGAAGCGATGCGGGAGGGAACGCATTGTTAAAGCGAGGTTTTTAACGGCACCGCGGCGACGCTGTTTCGTTTTGGGTCTCGGTTTAAGCGCGCGTGATTTGTGGAAATCGCCACTAGAAACAAGAATAGAATACAGGTGCTGCCGGCTCGCCTCCAAAACTGGATGGCCGCCCTGCCTGGGTTGCGCCCCGGCGCGGCCGAACCGCCTTTGCGGGGAGAATTGTTCAGCGCGGAACAATTGGCCCGCCATGCCAAAGCTCTCGCCGCGCAACACCAGGTTTCAAGCCAGCCTGGGTTCAATCGCCTGCTGGCGCGCTTGAGTCAAAACGAAGATATTCTGCGCGACTTTAATCGCGCCACCCTGGCCGTCAGCGCGGGCCGCCATATCACGCCCGCTTCCGAGTGGCTGCTGGACAATTTCTATTTGATCGAAGAGCAGATTCACATGGCGCGGCGGCATTTGCCGCGCGGCTACAGCCGTGAACTGCCCCGCCTTTCCAACGGACCATCCGCCGGTTTGCCGCGAGTCTATGACATTGTCTTTGAATTGACCTCGCATGTGGACGCGCAAATTGAGCCGGGATTGCTGCAAGCTTTCGTGGCCGCGTACCAGACGGTGGCGTCGCTGAAATTGGGCGAGTTATGGGCCATTCCAATTATGTTGCGCTTGGGGCTGATCGAAAACCTGCAGCGCATCGCCACGCGTTTGACGAACGGACGGGAGGACCGCGATTTGGCCGACGTGTGGGTGGATCGCCTCCAGGAAATGGCGGAGAGAAATCCGGCCTACCTGGTGGTCGTGGTGGCGGACATGGCCAAATCGGGCCTGCCATTTTCCAGTTCATTTGTGGCCGAGTTCTGCCAGCGTTTGTCCCGGCAAAGCCCGGTGTTGCACCTGGCGCGCGGCTGGCTGGAACAATGGCTTGTGGAACAAGGCCGCTCCATCGAACAGTTGGTCCATTTGGAGAGCCAGAACCAGGCGGCCGACCAGGTCTCTGTCAGTCACACTATCGGCAGCCTGCGGTTGTTGAGCGCGCTGGACTGGAAGGGGTTCGTCGAAGACCTCAGCCTGGTCGATCAAAAGCTGCGCCAGGACCCGGCCGGCGTTTACACGGAAATGGATTTTTCCACCCGAGACCGTTACCGGCACGAGATTGAGGCGACGGCCCGTTACGGGCAACTCGCGGAAGCAGAGGTGGCGCAACGCGCGGTGCGATTGGCGGCCGAGGCCGCCCGGCAAAAAGGCCCCAAAGACCGGACCGGGCATGTCGGTTTCTACCTGATTGACAAAGGTCAATCCGCCCTGGCCCGGCTGGCGAATGCGCGTTGGCCCTGGCATGCCGTTTGCGAGCGGACCGTTCGCCGCTTCGCTCTCCCCTATTACATGGGCGGCATCTGGCTTCTGACCCTGCTTGCCACCTTTGGTTTTGCCGAGTATGCCCTCAATCTGGCCGTCTCCGAGTGGAGACTTTTCTGTTTAAGCGCTGTTTTCCTGGTTTCGGCCAGCCAATTGGCGGTGGCGTTGATGAATTGGTTTACCATCCTGCAAATAAAGCCGCGACCGCTCCCGCGCCTGGATTACAGCGCGGGCATCGCGGCAGAATCGCGCACGCTGGCGGTTGTCCCGACCATGCTCTCCAGTCCGGCGGCCATTGATCGCCTCATTGATACCTTGGAGATTCATTATCTGGCCAATCGCGATACGAACCTTCACTTCGGCTTGCTCACGGATTTCCGCGACGCGGCCAAGGAGGTGATGCCGCAAGATCCGGCGTTGGTCCAGCGGGTGCGGGCCGGAGTGCAGATGCTGAACCGGAAGTACCCTTCCGATGGCCATAGCGTCTTTTTCCTCTTTCATCGGCCGCGCCGCTGGAATCCGAGTGAAGGCCGCTGGATGGGTTACGAACGCAAGCGCGGCAAGCTCATGGAACTCAATGAACTGCTGCGCGGGCGCGGGCGGAACGCCTTTTCCGAAATTGTGGGCGACACTTCCCTTTTGTCTTCCGTCAAATATGTCATCACTCTCGATACCGATACCCAGTTGCCGCGCGAGGCAGCCCGCCAGCTCGTTGGCACAATGGCCCATCCCTTGAACCGCCCGGTATTTGATCCGGTTCGCGGGATTGTGAGCGAGGGCTACGCTATTTTGCAGCCGCGCGTGGGGACGAGTTTGCCGGGGGCCCGCCGCTCATGGTTTGTCCGGCTTTTCGGCGGCGACGCCGGGATCGACCCTTACACGCGCGCGGTTTCGGACGTCTATCAGGATTTGTTCAAGGAAGGCTCCTTCATTGGAAAAGGGATTTACGACGTGGACGCGTTCCAGCGGGCGATGGACGGGCGTTTTCCAGAAAACACCGTCCTCAGTCACGATTTGCTGGAATCATGTCACGGACGGTCCGGCCTGGTGTCGGACGTGGAACTCTTCGAGGAATACCCTTCGCGCTACGACGTGGACATTGACCGGCGTCATCGCTGGATCCGAGGCGATTGGCAAATCTCGCCGTGGCTTCTGGCGCGCGTGCCGGTGTCGGACGCGCCGCGCATCGCCAACCCTCTTTCGGTGCTCTCGCAATGGAAGATCTTTGACAATCTCCGGCGCAGTCTAGTGCCGGTGGCGCTGCTGTTCTTTCTCCTGGGAAGCTGGCTGCTCTTGCCAGCCCTGGCGGGCGCCGCCTCCCTTTTGGCCCTGGCCATCATTTCCATTCCGGGATTGCTCTCGGCCCTGGTGGACCTCTCGCGCAAACCGGCTGATTTGCCTTGGCCGATGCACTTGCAGGGAGTTGCGGCGTCCGTTGGCCGGCAATTAGGCCAGGTCCTCGTCAACCTCACGTTTCTTCCGAACGATGCTTACGTCAGCCTGGACGCCATCGGAAGGACCTTGGTCCGTGTGCTGGCAACGCGAAAACGGCTCCTGGAATGGCGTCCTTCGAGCGACTCGGAAGGAAAAACAGACCTGCTCGGTTTTTACAAAACCATGTGGATCGCGCCCCTTTGGGCGCTGGCAACAGCGGCGTTCATGGCGACGACGCACCCGGGGCCGTTGCTCGCTGCTCTCCCGCTTCTTAGCCTGTGGCTGGTCGCGCCGTGGATCGCCTGGCGAATCAGCCAGCCGATTGAGGCGCCAAAACCAGGACTGACAGCGGATCAGCTCACTTTTCTGAGGCAACTCGCCCGCAAGACCTGGTACTTTTTCGAGAACTTTGTCACCGCGCAGGAAAACTGGCTGCCGCCGGGATAATTTTCAGGAGGTGCCTGTCCCGACCGTCGCGATGCGGACTTCTCCAACAAACATGGGGCTGTCGCTCCTGGCCAACTTGGCCGCGCGGGATTTTGGCTATTTGTCGCAGGGCGGCTTGCTGCGGCGCACCCGCGATGCCTTGGCCACGATGCAGCGGTTGGAGCGGTACCGCGGGCACTTCTACAATTGGTACGAGACCCGCACGTTGCGTCCGCTGCTGCCGCTCTACGTTTCGAGCGTGGACAGCGGCAACCTGGCCGGACACCTATTGACGCTGAGCGCCGGCCTCCGGGAACAAGGCGGGGACCCTCTCCTGCCTGCAACGGTTTTCGCCGGGCTGCGGGATACGGTGAAAGTCTTGCGGGGGTTGGCACGCGAAAATTCCACCCTGACCCAACTCGAGGCGGCGCTGGAGAAAGCGCCGTCGAGTCTGCGCCTCCGAATGGCCGCCTTGCAAGAAGCCGCGGAACAAGCCGGCAAAATTGCCGCTTCGCTGGCCGATGCCGGCGAAGAATTCAGGGAATGGGCGGCGGCTTTGCGGAAGAACTGCCAGGAGCACCTGGAGGACATCCTTTTTCTCGCGCCGTGGCTGGGGCTGCCGGTTTCCGCGGAGAACGGGGTCCCGCAAGATATGCTGGCCCAGCTTGAGCGTGTTCCCACCTTGCTGGAAGTTTCCAAGTTTGGGCAATCGGTTTGTCCAGCGCTGGAGGGAGCTTTGCGGAATCTGGCGGCCGATTCCAGCCCCGCCCGCCAGGAAACGGAACAGCAGCTCAAAGAGCTGGCGCGCAACGCGCGCCTGGCGGGCGAACATGCCAGCCAGCGTTTGCTGGACTTGGAAACGCTGGCCCGCCAAAGCGAGGAACTGGCCGCGATGGATTTCACATTTCTATTTGATAGCGAAAGGGACCTGTTTTCCATCGGGTTCAATGTCACCGAAGGCCGGCGGGACGCGAGCTTCTATGATTTGCTGGCCTCAGAAGCGCGATTGTGCAGCTACGTCGCGATTGCCTCCGGGCAAGTGCCTCAGGACCATTGGTTTTCCCTGGGCCGTTTGCTCGTCGCTTCGCCGCACGGGCCGATCCTGGTTTCGTGGAGCGGATCGATGTTCGAGTATCTCATGCCTTTGCTGGTCATGCCTCATTACGAAAACACTTTGCTCGACCATACCTGCAGGGCGGCCGTGCAACGGCAAATTGATTACGGAAAAAACTGCGGCACGCCCTGGGGCATCTCCGAGTCGGGTTACAATCGGACCGACGTGGCCTTGAATTACCAGTATCACGCCTTCGGCGTGCCCGGGCTGGGCTTAAAAAGAGGACTAGCCGAAGACCTTGTCATCAGCCCCTATGCCAGTGTGTTGGCGCTGCTGGTGGCCCCCCGAGCGGCCTGCGAGAACCTGCAACGCCTGGCGCGGGAAGGCCGCCAGGGTGTTTACGGTTTCTACGAAGCGGTGGATTATACCTCCTCGCGCCTCCCGCCGGACGAGGCCAGCGCGGTCATCCGGTCTTTCATGGCGCATCATCAAGGAATGAGCCTGCTCGCGCTGGACAGTCTTTTGGGCGACAACCCGATGCCGCGCCGTTTCCTGGCTTGCCCGTTGCTGAAAGCCGCCAGCCTGCTCTTGCAAGAGCGAGTGCCGAAGACCGCGGCCAGCGTCTATTCCGGCGATTTGGAACTGGAAAACGCGCGCCATTCCTCGGCCGAAACGGAAAGCGTCATGCGTGTTTTCACCAACCCTTCTTCGGCCGTGCCGGAAGTGCATCTGTTGTCCAACGGCCGCTACCATGTGGCGGTCAGCAGCGCGGGCGGCGGCTACACCCGCTGGCGCGATCTGGCCGTGACCCGCTGGCGCGAGGACGCGACACGCGACTGCTGGGGGTCCTTCGTCTATCTGCGCGACGTGAAGACCGGCAGTTTTTGGTCGGCGGCGCATCAGCCTGCTTTGCGAGCGACCAAAGGCTACGAAGCCATCTTCACGCAGGCCCGCGCCGAGTTCCGCCAAAGCCATTCCAATCTCGAGATTCACACGGAAATAAGCGTGTCGCCGGAAGACGACGTGGAGCTGCGCCGCATTACCATCACCAATCGATCCCCCGTCACGCGGACCATTGAATTGACAACCTACGCGGAAGTCGTCCTGGCCGCGCCCGCGGCCGACGCGACCCATCCCGCCTTCAGCAATCTCTTCGTGCAAACGGAATTTGCTCCGAAGTGTTCCGCCATTCTTTGCACCCGCCGGGCGCGCTCGCCGGAGGAGCGGCCACCGTGGCTTCTTCACTTGATGGTCGGAAAGGGAGACCAAATTGGAGAAGTCTCCTGCGAAACCGACCGGTTTCGGTTTGTCGGCCGCGGTGGAACCTTGGCCAAACCTGAGGCGATGCAAAAACTGGGGCCTCTCTCCAACACGGTCGGTTCAGTGCTGGATCCCATCATTTCGCTCCGGCGAACGGTCACGTTGCCGCCGCACGAAACGGTGGTGGCAGATCTTGTGACCGGCGTGACCGAAACACGGGACGCAGCGCTGACGCTGGTGGAAAAATATCAGAGCGCCCGCATGGCCGAGCGCGCCTTTGATCTCGCCTGGACCCACAGCCAAGTAATGTTGCGCCATTTCAATGCCACGGAGGCGGAAGCACAACTTTATGGCCGTCTGGCCGGCGCCTTGATTTATGCCGACCCCGCCCGCCGGGCCAATCCGGCCATTTTGCTGGCCAACCGCCGCGGCCAAAGCGGCCTCTGGAGCTATGGCATTTCCGGCGATGCGCCCATCGTTCTCTTGCGCATGAGTGATTCATCGAAAATTGAAATCGTGCGCCAGCTGATTCAGGCCCACGCCTATTGGCGGACGAAGGGATTGACCGTGGACCTGGTCATTCTCAACGAAGATTCCTCCGTCTATCGCCAAGCGTTGCAAGACCAGATCACCAGCCTGATTTCGTCCGGAATAGAGGCTCACATGCTTGACAAGCCTGGCGGCATCTTTGTCCGGCGCCTGGAACAAATCCCCAACGACGACCGCCTGCTCCTCCAGGCCGCGGCCCGCATTGTCCTGGACGATGAAAAGGGGACCTTCGCCCAGCAAGTGGAACAGCGGGGCGCGCTGGAGCCTGTGGTCCCCGCGCTCGTTCCAACCAAGTCTGCCGCCGCGGACAGGCCGGTCTCGTTGCCAGCGCGCGAC
The DNA here is from genome assembly GCA_052139695.1 of Limisphaerales bacterium. Taxonomy (GTDB): domain Bacteria; phylum Verrucomicrobiota; class Verrucomicrobiia; order Limisphaerales; family Palsa-1400; genus PLGF01. The sequence goes on along the minus strand of JBKQWF010000071.1, from coordinate 13,521 downwards.
TTGATTTTCCGCAACGGCTTTGGCGGCTTCACTCGCGGCGGCCACGAATATGTGATTACTCTTCAACCGGGGCAGATGACGCCCGCGCCGTGGGTCAATGTCCTGGCCAACCCCAACTTTGGCACGGTGGTTTCCGAGAGCGGCGCCGCCTACACGTGGGGGGAAAACTCCCACGAATTTCGGTTGACTCCCTGGAGCGACGATCCGATCCAGGACACGACGGGTGAGGCCCTTTACATTCGCGATGAGCAAACGGGCCAGTTTTGGTCTCCCACCCCGCTGCCGGCGCGTGGGGCCACGCCCTACGCCATCCGGCATGGCTTCGGCTACACGGTGTTCGAACACATTGAAAACGGCATCGTTTCTGAATTGTGGGTTTATGTCGCGATGGAAGCGCCGGTCAAGTTCAACGTCCTGAAATTGCGCAACATCTCCGGCCGCCCGAGGCGTCTGTCGGTCACCGGTTTTTGGGAATGGACTCTGGGTGAGCTTCGGGCAAAGAGCCTCTTGCACGTCCAAACCGAAGTCGATGTCAAGACCGGGGCCTTGCTGGCGCGCAATCACTACAACACCGAGTTTCCGGATCGCATCGCCTTTCTTGACGTGACGGACGCCACCCGCACCCTGACTGGCGACTGGAAGGAATTCCTTGGACGCAATGGCACTCTGGCACAGCCCGAGGCCATGAAGCGCGCGCGTCTTTCCGGCAAAGTGGGGGCCGGACTGGATCCGTGCGGAGCACTCCAGGTGGCCTTTGATCTGCCCGAAGGAGAGGAGCGGGAGACAAGCTTTCGCCTCGGCGCGGGCCGCAATGCGGGCGAAGCGCAAAACCTGATCCGTCGTTTTCGCCGGGCTGATGCCGGACGCGCCACCTTAGAGGGTGTTTTCGAATACTGGAATCGCACCCTCAGCGCGGTGAACGTGGACACGCCGGACCCGGCGGTCAATGTCATGGCAAATGGCTGGCTCCTTTATCAAACCTTGAGTTGCCGGCTGTGGGGGCGCACCGGGTTTTATCAATCCGGCGGCGCTTATGGGTTCCGCGACCAACTGCAAGATGTCATGGCGCTGGTGCATGCGGAACCGGGACTGACGCGCGAACACCTTCTCCGCGCCGCGGCCCGCCAATTCTCGGAGGGCGATGTCCAGCATTGGTGGCATCCGCCGACGGGCCGCGGGGTCCGCACGCATTTCTCGGACGATTTCCTCTGGCTTCCTTATGTGACCTCCCGCTACGTCAGCAGCGTGGCGGACACGGGGGTGCTGGACGAGGTCGTGCCCTTCTTGCAGGCCCGGCCGCTGAGACCAGACGAAGAATCCTATTACGACTTGCCCCATCGCTCGGATGAATCCGGCACGCTTTATGAGCACTGCGTCCGCGCCATCGAGCGCGGCCTTAAGTTCGGAGAACATGGGTTGCCCCTGATCGGTTGCGGCGATTGGAATGATGGCATGAACCGGGTGGGCCTCCAGGGCCACGGTGAAAGCGTCTGGCTGGCGTTCTTTCTCTATGACGTGCTGACGCGCTTCGCGGAGCTGGCCCAGGGGCGACGCGACCCGGCCTTCGCCCAACGCTGCCTGACACAGGCCCGTCAATTGCGGGAAAACATCGAACAACACGCCTGGGACGGCCAATGGTATCGCCGGGCCTACTTCGACAATGGCGAACCCCTCGGTTCGCGGAGCAACCCGGAATGTCAAATAGATTCACTCCCGCAGAGCTGGTCTGTCCTGAGCGCGGCCGGCGATCCGTCCCGCGCCCGCCAGGCGATGCAATCGGTCGATCAGCGCCTGATCCGCCGTGATGCCGGCTTAATCCAGTTGTTTGATCCGCCCTTCGACAAATCACCGCTCAACCCCGGTTACATCAAAGGTTACATTCCAGGAGTGCGCGAGAACGGTGGCCAATACACCCACGGCGCTATCTGGACCGCCATGGCCTTGGCCGTGATGGGCGAGCCGGAACGCGCCTGGGAAGCCTTCCACTTGCTCAACCCCGTGCATCATGGAGGCACTGCGGCGCAAATTGCCATCTACAAAGTGGAACCGTACGTCGTCGCTGCCGACGTCTATGCGATGGCGCCACACACGGGCCGGGGCGGCTGGACCTGGTACACGGGATCAGCGGGCTGGATGTATCGCCTGTTGATCGAAACCCTTCTGGGCATTCATCTGGAAGGAACGAAATTACGCCTGGCGCCATCCCTGCCGAAAAGCTGGCCAAAGTGCGAAGTCCACTATCGCTATCGTCAAACCATTTATCACATCACCATGACCAGGCAAGGAGCGGACTGGTCTGGCCCAGTGCAATTGCTGCTCGACGGAAAAGAAACTGGAACAGCCGTCCTGCCCTTGCTCGATGACCGAAATGAGCACTTTGTCGAATGGAAAATCGGAAGCAATGCCACCTCTCCACAAGGCCACGAAGCGCTGACATCCACAACGGCTTGACTGCTCAAGGGGTAACGAGATGGTGCTCGGGACTTTGCTCGAAATCGGCGCCGGTTAAATCGACAAAAACCGCGGACTTGTCGTAACTGACGCGAGTGACATGGCTGGTCGCGAGTTGCACTTCCTTGCCGGAAAAATGGTGGCTTGTCTTGACGATCAGTTCGCAAATCGCCCAGCTCTCGTTGTCCATCATGAAATCATGAACGCGACCCACCGTCCCGTCCCGCGCTTCGATGCTATAACCCTTCACCGCGTTCGCGCTTTGCAAATGAGCGTCGGCCCGACTGGTTCGCCGCGCGTTTGGAGGCCGCTGCCCAGGCAACGGCGTGAGAGGCATGCCCGCGACCGGAAAGCCGCTCATCCCCCACAATGCGTCGCCCTGCCAATAGACGGGCCAGCCGTAATACTGAAAATATTCATCCTCGAACTGGCGGGACACTGGCTTGTGCAGTTCAATCGGCGGGCTGTTTTCAATCTGTTGCCGAGTCAGATTGACCCGCAAAACTTTATCGGTTTGGTTAAAGCGCCCGAAGGCGTGCGGCGAAAGGAGGACTTGCCGCCCCGGCAGCCACGATCCGGTGTCCGCCACGACATACCGAATGACCCAATCCTGATCGTCAAAATAAAAATCCTTGATGTGACCGATCTCGCCGTCCGAGGCGCCGAGCTTGTCTCCGACCAATTGTTTGATGCTTCGCAACATAAAAACTTGGGAATGTTTTGTTGCCTTAATCTAACCGCTTCTTGCCTTCGTCGCTATGGGCATTTTCCCTGAGCAGGCAAGCGCCTCGCCGAGGCGCCGAAATTAGGGCTGAGCGGCAGCTCAGCCCCACCCTCTGTTCCCTCCTGTCCAGTCTCTCTTTGTTTCCTCGTTTGCTCTCTGTTCCAAATCTTCTTGGTTGAGAAAATGTCCAGACTTCGGCGGGACGGCGCTTGGCTGGCAACCGTTAAACGCGCGTGAGCTGCTTGCGCTTGGGCGCGCGCAAAGCCAGCCAGAGAGATGACAGCAATCCGGCATTCCTCAGGAGAAGTTGCAGCCACGAGGTTTTTGCCGCTCCAGCCGGACTGTGCCGACGGCGGAAGGCCGACAAGCCCGCCACGACGGCGGCAGCCGTTGAGGCAATCCCGCCGAATGATTTGGCAATGCCGCCCAAGTTCTTGACTTCTTCGCCTACCAGGAGCACGCCGCCTTTGAAATCATGCAGGTCCTGCATCATCTGGGCGCGGTTCAATTCGCTTTCCGCAATCAAGAGCCTCTTCTGCAATTCTAAAGGGCTCAGGCGAAGATTTTGGCCAGGCATGCGCGGTCCTTTCGTAATTGCTCAACTGTGGCGGGCAGGGGCTGCCGGTGCAGCAACCCGATGACGCGCCGGCTCAAAGCATATCCGCCGACCCCATAAATCACGGTTAATCCCAGCAGGGCGGCGACATGCGTGTAGGGCCACAATAGGACAACGATCGCCGCCGTCAGCGTTCCACCTGCCAACAAACCTACCGCGACGGTGGCCATGGCGTACAAGATCGCTTGCAGGAAGCGGTCCCGCTCCTCCTGCAACTCCAGAGTCAGCAACTCGAGGCGGTTTTCTCCGATCGTCAAGAGGAGATGCCCGAAGTGTCTCGAAGTCGCCGACAGCGGACGATGCGTGCCATTGGATGCCGGCATAACCCTCTAATCCCTGGAACCGCGGCGTCCCAACAGAAACCCGATAATCACCCCCACGCCGACACCGATGGCGATGGCCTGGTAAGGATTCTCGCGGACCGCCTGATCTGTCGCCTTGGCGCTCTGCACGGCCTTTTCCCGCACGCGGCCATAAATCTGCTTGCCCCGGTCCAGCGCGGCCGCGAGACGATTGCGGGCTTCCTCGACCTTGTCCCCCGCGATGTCCGCCGTGGCGTCAATGAGGTTTTGAGCGTCCTGGGCCAATTGGCCGGAGTCATGACCAGACGATTGCATTTCTTCGTTCATAGGATTTGTTGTTATTGTAAGTTGCGTTGATAGATAGAAATAGAACTTCCTTAGCGCGACGCAGTGTGGGCCGGTTCGGGTTCATTCTCGCTGTGCGGCGTGAATTTTTCCGCTGTGGCGCAAATATCCTGGGCCCCGGCATGGGTGAAAATATCCTCGGCTTGGTCCAGGGCCTCTGAATTCTGGGTGTGAACGGATAGGAGAATGTTGCCCTGGCGAATCTTCCCTTCGTAGCGTTTGGCTTCCAATTCCGGGATGCCCAGGCCAATCAAGCCGCCGGCGATGCCGCCCAAAGCCGCGCCCACGGCGGCCCCGCTTAACGCGGAAATAATCGGGCCGGCGGCGATGAAGGGGCCCACTCCGGGAACGGCCAGCGCCCCAATGCCGGCGACCCAGCCCAACGCCCCGCCCAATACGCCGCCCGTGCTGGCTCCGGTCACGGCGCCTTCGGGAGCTTTGGTGTGCTTCTCATGGGCAAAATCGCGCGTGGTGTCTTTGTCCGGAAACAAAACGGAAATGTCGCAGTCGGAAAAGTTGGCCCTTTTAAGCTGACCGACGATCTGTTCGGCTTGTTGCAGCGACGTGGCAATGCAAAATACGGATTTGCTCGACATAAAACTCTCTCTTTATTGAGTCGGTTGAGGGTTTGTCGTTCTCACGCAACCAAGTTAGGCGTGAACACTCTCGATCACCATAAGGTCTTACCCTACCAGCGGGCGGTAGCGTCTGCTTATTTTTGGGTCAGCAATTCCCGTAGCCGCCATTAGGAGAACCATTGCGCGGGCCGCCGTTCTCTGCTTGAGTCTCCGCCGTGCAGCCGAGAGCAAATAACGGGGCCATAGCGGCGGGATTGGTCTTCGCAGTTTTCCTGTGGGGAGCCAACAACGCCGCGGTCAAATATTTGGTCAAATACTGGCCGCCCATCGCCATCGGCAGCACCCGGTTTTTGGCCGCGGGGCTGGTGCTCCTGGCGTTGCTGCGCTGGACCAAACTCTTTGGCGGGCAAAGCACGCTTTCGCCGGCTCTGAAACGGAAGCTCTGGTCCCGCGCCGGTTTGAGCCTGGCCGCGTATATCGTCGCCTTCAACTGGGCGCTCAAATTGACGGCGCTCTCGCACGTCGCGCTTTACTTGGGCGCGGCGCCGGTTTGGGCGTTGCTTTGGGAAGGGCCGCCGCAAAGAAACTGGCGCTCGGCGCAACGTTATGCGGCGGCGGCGCTGGCTTTGACGGGTGTACTCTTCCTGTTCTTGCCCTCGCTTCGGGAATCCAGGGGCCATTGGCCGGGCGAAATTTTGGGGCTGTCTTGCGGCATCCTCTGGACCAATTTCGGCGTGCAGTGCCATGCCCTGGGACGCGATCTTTCCGGGGCCGAGATTTCCGCGCACACCTTCTGGCGCGCGGGCGTGCTTCTGGCGCCGTTTGCGCTCGCTGAATTGTCGCGCGCCAGCGTGCCGTGGCGCATGGACCTGGTCTGGGCGCAACTTTTCTGCGTGCTGGGCGGCGGGGTGGTGGCGTTTGCCCTCTGGAACAGCGGCTTGCGCCATTGGAAAACGAGCCAGGTCTATCTCTTCAACAACCTCATCCCGTTGAGCAATATGGGCTGGGCCAATGTTTGCCTGGGCGAACCGGTCACTCATACCTTCTGGGTCTCCATGGCTTTGATCGCGAGCGGGGTGATGCTGGGCCAGACGAATTTGCAGCGGTTTTTTGGCGCACTTTGGCCGCCAGCAGAATAGAGCCATTTCTTACTTTACCCGCTTCCAGGTCTCATTCCAGGGATTGCCGATGCCGGTCAGGCGCAGGATGTCCCCGTCCACTTGAATATCGAATTTGAATGAATGACCGATCATCGGCATGGTGCTGGGATTGGCATATTTGACATGCTCGACGTAACGGCTTCCTTTAAGGGTAAAATCTCCGCCGTGATGGGCTATCACGACGCCTGTCTTGGGGTCAGCCTGCGTATCGCACCAACTGGAGCCGGCAATAAGTTTTAATGGCGGCTTGGCCCCTGGCTCCTCCTTTTTTTCTTCCGCGCTCATTTCTCTGACCCATGTCCCGACCAGGCCCTTGGCCAGGGAGGAGGAGGCATCTTCTTTCCTCCCGACGCGCTTCCAGACTTCGCGCCAGGGATTGTCCTCGCCAATACTGGTGAGGGTGTCGCCAGCGATGCTGATCTTGAACCGGCCCGTATGTCCGATATGGCTGAGAGTGGTAGGATTGGCGTACTCCACCTTTTCAATGTATTCGCTTCCCTCGATTTTGTAGCCGCCGCCGTGATGAAAAATCACCACCCCGGTTTTGGCATCAGCCTCAGTGATGCACCATTGCGAACCGGTGAAAAACTTGTAGCGCCCGCCAGCGGACGGGGCTTCGCCAATATGCCCCGGCTCCCCCACGAGAATCCAGGTTCCAATGAGTTCCTGGGCAAGTTGCGCCTGGCCTGTGACGGCGGCTGTTCCGGCGGACGAATCGCTGGACGGCGTTTGGGCATCGGTCAAGCCGACCACTGCCAACCCGACAGTCAAGAATAGCGTCAGCCGCGACCGTCCCCGCGCCGGGGCATAATTGGCAATCATGTCAATCCGCCGGTGCAACTGGCTTTTGTCTTCGAGAATTCCCACTACGGCGGGCGAGGAGACAGGCGGCGCGACGAGTTCCATCAAGCGCAGAATAGTCCGGCCGTAGTCCCGGTTCCGCGCCGGACCGGCGATTTCAAGCGCGATGGCATCGCAAGCCAGTTCCCGGTCGGCCCGCCAGCGGGCAAATCCGAACCAAATAAGCGGGTTGAACCAATGAGCCGCTTGCAGCACGGCCATGACCCAGTTCAGGGCCAAATCACGCCGTTTCAAGTGGGCGAGCTCGTGCAGGAAAATAAAACGCATTTCGGCGGAAGAAAACTGCTCCGCGAATCCCTTGGGCAAGAGCAGGCGCGGGCGAAAAAGCCCATGCAGGGCGGGGCTGCCAATCGAAGCGCTTTCCAGCAGGGCCGGAGGGCTTTTAATCCTAAATCGCCCGCAACATTCCGCGAAGACGTTTAACGCCGCGGCTGCCGTGCAGGGCCGCAGCCTCGCGCAGTGTTTCCGAAAGGCAACGGAGGAAACCACGACACGCCAGATCAGAAAAACGGCTCCGCAGAGCCATGCCGTTAAAACCCAATATGGCCACGCCCGTGCGCGGCTTCTCTCGGAATGGTTTCGCGTCAGCGGTAATGCGGGGGCAACGGCGGCGTCTGAAGGCGGCGCCGGCGTTTTGGCTTCAGGCAGACCCGTTGATGCCTGCGCTACGGCGCTGGAGTGAGGCTGGGGCGCCCAATGCGGCAGGTAATTGAACACGCTGGTCATGCTGGAGAACGAGAAAGGCAGGAGCAACCGCACCACCACCAAGAGCCATAGGCTGCTGCGCCAGCGCGGCGACAATCGCGCGCGGAAGATTCCTTGCGCTGCCCAGACCAACGCCACAACAACGCCGGCTTCAACCGATGACCGTCCTAATGCGAATAAAAAATTGCCAATGGGGGTCGGGTTCATTCTTTTCCTCCAGATTTTTGGCCACTGGTTTTTGTCTGTCCTTCCAGTAATTCCCTCAGTTCCGCCAGGTCAGCTTTGGTGATTTTTTGCGTCTCCGCGAAGTGAGCCAGCATCGGCCGCAAGGAACCGCCAAAAACGCGGTCCACAAACGAATCGCTCACCATGGCCACGCACTGCTGTTCGCTGACCAATGGGGAATAGACATAGCAGCGGCCATCGGCCTGATAGCTCAGGGCTTTCTTGCGCACCAGGCGGGCCAGGAGCGTGCGCACCGTTTTAGGGTGCCAATCCAAAGCGGCGGCGTCCAACTTCTCGATAATCTGATTGCCGGTGAGGGGATACTTGGCCCAAACGATCCGCATGACTTCCCATTCCGCGTCGCTGATGCGCGGCACGCTTTTGTGAGGGCGCTGCTGTTTCATCCGCGCAAGACTACATGCGTAGTCTGAATCTGTCAAGCGCTGTTTTTAGAGTGGCTGCGATCAAAGTGTCGGACAAAATTGGTGGGGCGGAGCTGCCGCTCCGCTCACCAGTTTCTTCACCGGCGGATTTCATGCACCCTGGCACAAAAAAAGAATGGGCGGCGCAGCTGCACCGCCCCACCAATTTTCGCCGGCACGGCGTCAGTTAGGCAGTTTCCGCTCCTGTTGGACGCCGGTAATCAAGAGCACATCGAGCGCCTCAAGCCGGTCGTTTTCCTCAGCGATGTAGAGAATTCGTCCGGATGGGGATATTGAGACAAACTCCGCGTGCGGGACATCAAGCGTTCGACCGTCCGCCATAGAGATTCTGAATGGTCGCCGCGTTCGGATCGCTTCGCGTAAGGCCTCGGTTGTCATAAAAACATTCTAGTCTTAACACCAGATTTTGCAATGGCGCCATCAGGCGGCCTTTAGCTGGCCATCGAGTAGTTGGAAACAGCGGCCCATTTGCTGGGCCAAATCCTCGGCGTGAGTGACGAGGATGAGGGTGACTTTTTCCTCGCGGTTCAGCTCGCCCAACAATCGTGACAACTCACCCGCCGCCACCCGGTCCAAGGCGCCGGTGGGTTCATCGGCCAGCAGGAGGCGAGGCTGATTGATAAGGGAGCGAACGACCGCCACCCGCTGACGTTCGCCGCCGGAAAGCTGGCCAGGACGATGATCGAGCCGCTGTCCAAGGCCGACCCGTTCGAGCAGCCGGCGGGCGCGTTCCGGGGCGGTGGCGCGGCCAGGGTTGTCGCCACGGGCCAGCGTCGGCACTAGGACGTTCTCCAGGACAGTGCATTGCGGCAGGAGGTGGTGGGCTTGGAAGATGAATCCAATCTGGCGGTTGCGCGTGGCGGCCAGTTGCGCTTCGTCCAGTTTCGCCAGGTCTTGCTCTGCCAAAAGCACTTGGCCGCTGGTGGGACGGTCCAGCGTTCCAATGATGTTCAAAAGCGTGCTTTTGCCACAGCCGGAAGGTCCGACAATGGCGGCGGATTCGCCGGCCTGAATCTCGAGGTTAATCCCCCGCAAAACCGTCACCGGCGGCCCGCCTACCACAGAATGGTAGGACTTGGAAACGTCCCGCAGGTGCAAAAACGCCGCCATCGTGCAACCCTTTATCTGGCCGGCCAAGCTTCCACGTTCGCGCTCCCTGCCGTTTTAGGCCCCGAACTTGTCGAACATCCGGGCGTTGGCCTGCATCAGACGGATCAGGTATTTCGCTTCAAAAACGCCCAGCGAGCCTTGGTTTGCCCCGGTTTCGGTGAACCTCTCCAACTTGTCCCAGCCGCTCAACTCCGAAACCAGCAGGACCGGTTGCGGATGCCAGGAATGCCCTTTGACTTTGCACGGAGTGGAATGGTCGCCCGTTATGGCCAGGACGTCCGGCTGTTTTTGCAGCAGGATGGGGAGCGCGGCGTCGAATTCTTCGATCGCCTTTTTCTTCGCCTCAAAATTGCCGTCTTCGCCGTACATGTCCGTGTATTTGAAATGGATGAAGAAATAATTATAATTCTCGTACTCGGCCAGGTAGCGCTGGAATTGCTCGGCAATGGTCTTGGGCCCTTCGATTTTCTTCATCCCGGCGAGTTGCGCCAGCCCTTTGTACATGGGATAAATGGCCAGACAAGCCGGTTTCAAATGATAGCGCTCTTCAATGGTGGGCAGGGCGGGTTGATGGGCGATGCCGCGAAGGAGGAAGCCGTTGGCGGGTTTTTTCCCGGCCAGAATCGGCAAGGCCAATTGACGGAACTCGGCGACGAGAGCGGCCGTTTTCTTTTGCTTTTGCGACTTGGGATCGGTTGGCTGCGGCTCCGGCACCGGCAAGCCTTCCCGGTTTGGATCAGAGTCGGTCAACGGCCCTTCCAATCCCGCCCCGCGGAAGATCACGACAAATCGATGCCCCAAGCCGGCCTTGATGAGGACTTGGACGTTTCCAATTTTTTGAATCTTGCGCGAGAGCAAGTCGCAAAGTTCCTGGGTGATTTCTGTTTTCACGCGGCCGGCGCGGCGGTCTGTGACAATGCCTTTTTCATCCAAGGTGCAGAAATTGGCCCGGGCCGCGACGTCCCCCGCCTTGAGGTCCACTCCCAAGCCGAGCGCCTCAATCACCCCGCGCCCCACCTGGTATTCCACCGGGTCATACCCGAACAGTCCGAGGTGCCCCGGGCCGCTGCCTGGAGTGATGCCGGGCGCGACAGGTATCACGCGTCCCTGCGCTCCGGTTTTGGCCAATTTGTCGAGATTGGGAGTCTTGGCGGCTTCGAGAGGAGTGAGAAATCCTTGCTCCTTGGTGGCGATATCGCCCAAACCATCCAGCACAACCAAAGCGAGCTTGGCTTTGGTTTCGATTGTCAGTTTTGAATAAAGTTGGTCGAGAATCATAAAAAGGCAGTGTCCACTGCGGCGGCCATCATGCGGCCCCTCCCCTTCCGCGTCAAGCTGTGGAAAGAGACCCAAATCCTCGCCTAATGTTCGCTCTGCACCTGAATGCTTCGATAGGAATTGTATAGGACTGGCAACATGTGGACGGCGAGACGCCGACCACAGCGACCGAGACGGTCGCGCTCCCCGGACCGTGAAATTCGTCGTCTTAGGCGAGGATTTGGGAGAGACGAAGAGGCGCCCGTGCGCAGGGCGGGGCGGGGTGCGTGAATTTGTTGCACTCGCAAAGCAAACGGGGGGCATTGCGGCGGGGCGGGGCGGGCGGGGCACCCCGTGCGGCACCCCCCCGGGGGGGGGTAAAAGCGGCTCAATTTGGTTCAATTTACCTCAATTGGGTTCGGGTTATGGCGGCAGCAGGCTCTCCGGGGCGGCGTCGGGGCCGTTGGATTGGTCGATGGGCCTGGCTTGGACTTCCGGCATCTGGTTGAGCCAGGAGAGGAGGTCCTGGGCCAACTCGCCGTTTTGGGGGCGCTGGTTGAGTTGCTGACGGACGGCCTCATCCAGCGGGAGGCGGGCGATTTTGCCGTTGCGGGTCATCGCGGTCTTCGAGAGCGTGGCATTGTTTGCATGCGGGGCAATGATAGCAGGAGTGCGTCAAGATCAAAATCCTACGGAAGGATTTTGAACAGGTTTTAGGCGTGGCTCACGAACGGCGATTTTATAGAAAACCGAGAGAACGGAGCGGGAATTAAAAAGGCCGAAATTAGGGCTGAGCGGCAGCTCAGCCCCACCCTCTGTTGCGCGCTCCGCACCGCCTTAAACCACCGCCCACAGGGGGGGAACGGGCTGGAGCACTGCCGCTGGCCTGGTAATGTTGAAAGTTTACAGCCAAATCCGCATCCGCCTTGGCCACCCAATTCACTTACACAACAAACGCCGATGGCGTTACGCTTACCGTCACCGGTTACGCCGGAACGCCTTCGGTCGGGCCGGTGAACATTCCAACCAATATCAACGGTCTGACGGTTGTCAGCATAGGGGACAACGCATTCGCGGGACAAATTGTCGCTTTCCCTTTGCCCAGCCCTACGCCGGATCACTACCCGACGAGCGTCACGATTCCCGGCACCGTCACCAATATTGGGGAGGGGGCGTTTTCTCTCTGCGACAGCCTGAGTAATGTCACGATTTCGGGCAGTGTCACCAACATCGGGGAAGGGCATTCTCGGACTGCTATGACCTGGAGGGCGTCTATTTCCAAGGCAACGCGCCAATCGTTGGTCCGCTTGAATTTTCTGGCGACACTGGGGCAGTGGTTTACTACTTGCCGGGGACTACGGGTTGGAGTGTCTTCTCCGCTGATACCGGGCTTACGCCCGTGCCGTGGAACCCGCTCATCCAAGCCAGCGGAACCAACTTTGGCGTGGGGAGCAATGACTTTGGGTTCAACATCACTGGCACAACCAATATTCCGATTGTGGTGGAAGCCAGCACCGACCTGGCCAGCCCCGTTTGGACTTCGCTCCAGACCAACACTCTGGCCAACGGTTCATTTGATTTCAGCGACCCCCAGTGGACGAACTACGCTGAGCGCTACTACCGCATCGCCACCCTTGGAAGTGTTTCATTGATGGACCAATCATCCGCCAATGTTTATTCCCAAAACGTAGTTGGTTACATCAACGAGACCGTTCCGGCTGGCGGGTTCGCCATTATCTCCTGCCCGCTGGTGGTTTCTCCCGACAACACCCTCAATACCCTGTTTAGCAACATCGTGGGCACGTATTCCAAGGTAAGAGTTTGCATTTATAGCCCGGAAAGCGGTTACGCGATCTTCACCGGCACACAGACCAGTTGGGGCCATGAGTCTGAGACCGGCGGCGATGCTGGCACGAACACCCTCAATCCCGGCCAAGCGGCCTTCATTCAGAACACTCTTGCCACTCCCCTAACGTTGACCTTTGTCGGCTCAGTGGTGTCGGGTCCTACCACGAACACCATGGTTCCGAACAGCTTCAACCTGGTGAGTTCCATGGTGCCCGTGTCGGGCGATCTGGTGACAAACATTCTTTCGGCGCTGCCAAATGGCAATCCCAAGGACAGAATCTTTGTTTTCACACCTGGAAGCGGTTTCCAGACGATCACTGCGGGAAGGACTGGTGCATGGGGGTCGGACCTAACTTTGACGTATGTTGGCCAAGGGTTCTTCTATCAGAACAACAGCGCCACACCGGTAAATTGGGTCGAGAACTTCTCAGTGAGCAACCCATAACGAGTTAAGACTTTTTGCGGCACTGGCTGCCGTCGATGGTTCAGGCCATGATAGTCCTACAAATAGGCCGCGCCTACGGCGCTGAGCGGTGCGCGCTCAAGCAAGATGCGTGTAAGGTGCAGGCAGCGGCTCCGCCCCACCAAAAATTGCTCTTTGATTCTTTGTTTTTAACCACAGAGACACCGAGGCACAGAGATGCAATCTAAAGCGGCGAGCACTGTCGCGTTGCCGCCCGACCGATTTTTGTCTCCCTGCCGCGCTAGAGGCGCGCGATTTCGGAGCGGAGCGGTTCCAGATCGGCATCCTCGGCGGACATTTGCTTCAGGTGGCGGGCGTTGCCCAACTTGAAGGCTTGACGCAACCAGTCGCGCGCCTGGGGCAGGTTTCCTAACTGGCACTCGTAGCAGGCCAAATTGTAGGCGATCAGAGGCTCTCGGGGGAAACGTTGCTG
>JBKQWF010000070.1:0-7774 GCA_052139695.1 Limisphaerales bacterium | reverse complement strand
CCGCCGCATCGGCCAGCCCGGTGGAAGCCAGGTAATCTTCCGCGCGCTGGGCCATGCCGCGCGGGTCGCGGTTATAACGTTCCTTGGTCCCGGTTTCGGCGATGGTGGTGGTCAGCGACAAGGTGGGAATGCTGCAAAAGGGGTCGATGAAGGCGGTATCGGGATCGGGCATGGCCAGCATGTCGGAAGCCTCGATCGATTTCCATCCGCGAATGGAGGAACCGTCGAAGCCGATACCGTCTTCAAAAACTTCCTCGGTCAATTCGGAAATAGGGACGCTAAAATGCTGCCAAGTTCCGAAAGTATCGACGAATTTCACATCGACCATCTTGGCCCCTTGTTTGAGGGCCATGTCTATAACGCTCTTTGGTGTGCTCATGCTTTTATCTTTTCTGTTGTTTATGCTCAGGGTTAAAGACGCGCCGTCGCGCTAAATGCGTCTCTCGGGCGCAATTATTGTCGCAACGGCGCGTCAAAATCAGCCGTGGTAGCCTTCTTCCTCGTGCTCGGCGAGATCCAGGCCGACGCTTTCCACGTCTTCCGAAGGCCGCAGTCCCACCACGGCCTTAACAATATAGGCAATCACAATTGTACCGGAAATAGCCAGCAAAAGAGTGACACCGATGGCCTTGAGTTGCTCAAAAACCAGCGGTTGCAAAGGAGAATCGGTCACATAACCCTTTAAGTTGGTGGCCAGATTGGCATTGACGGAATTGCGGGCCAGAACCCCCGTCAGCAGTGCCCCGAGCGTCCCGCCCACAGCATGGACGCCGAAGGTGTCCAGAGCATCATCGTAACCGAACCAGCCCTTGACTTTGTAGCAGAAGAACCAGGGAACCAGTCCCGCGGCAATGCCAATGATGACCGACCCGGTCGGCGTGACAAAGCCGCAGGCCGGCGTAATCACGACCAACCCCGCCACCGCGCCGGAACAGAAACCGAGGACGCTCGGTTTGCCCCGGACCATCCATTCCATCATCGGCCAAACGAAAGAGGCGACGGCTGTGGCAAGGGTGGTGGTCGTAAAGGCGTTGGCCGCGATGACATCCGCCGCGACCGCGCTGCCGGCGTTAAAACCGTACCAACCGACCCACAACATGCCGGTGCCGACCATGCAAAGAACCATGCTGTGAGGGCTGAAGTTCTCTTTGCCGAAGCCAAGGCGCTTGCCCAGGATCAGGCAGAGCACGAGCGCCGACCAACCGGAAGTCATGTGAACAACCGTTCCGCCAGCGAAGTCGATGGCATGGATTTTCGCGTTCGGGTTGGAAACGCCGTTCATCATCCCGTCAATTCCCCAGATCATGTGGGCCTGGGGGAAATAGACCACCAGCATCCAAAGCAACATAAACAAGAAGATGGCGGCAAACTTCATTCGTTCCGCGATGGCGCCAAGGATCAGCGCGGGGGTGATAATGGCGAACATCAATTGATACATGGCAAACACATTTTGGGAGACCCAAAAGGAATAATCTGTGTTGGGGCTGGAATCGACGTTGTTGAGGAAGGCATAGCCCAAATCACCGAGGAACCTGCCCATCGCGCTGTCCGGCTTGCCATGATGAAAGACCAGGCTGTAGCCGCAGATGTACCAGAGAATGGTGACCATGCCCGTGATCAAAAGGCATTGGGCCATGACGGAAAGGATGTTCTTGCGCCGCACCAAACCGCCGTAAAAAAGGGCCAGCCCAGGCAACGTCATGAACAGGACCAGGGCGGCCGAGGTCATTTGCCATGCATTGGGGCCAGGACCCGGATTGGGAGTAAATGAATTGGCTTTCTCATCGTAAGTGCCCAAATAGGAGCTGACGTTGTTGGTATTGTCGGCTCCGCGTCCGCTATTGTTCACATAAGCTTCCAAATCCGCCACCCGCTGTTCCAGGGAGGGAGCAGCCCGTTTGACCGGAGCGGGGTCAGCAGCCCGAACGGTTAACGCCGTCAGAAGCGCGGAAAAAGTAAGGGCTAATAGTATAATGGCTTTTTTCATGAAGGAAAAACAGAACTCCTGAAACGGGCTGCCGGTTTCAAATGCTCGGCCTAAATGGCGGCATCGCCTTTCTCTTCCGTGCGGATGCGGATGATTTCCTCGACATCGGACACGAAAACTTTTCCGTCGCCAATCTTTCCCGTTTTAGCCGAACTTACAATCGCGGCGATGGCTCCATCCACGCGGTTGTCCGGGAGGACGATTTCGATCTTGATTTTGGGAAGGAAATCCACTTTGTACTCGCTGCCGCGGTAAATTTCAGTGTGGCCTTTTTGCCGTCCGAAGCCTTTGACTTCGCTGACCGTCATGCCTTCGATTCCTATTTGACTGAGAGCATCCTTGACCTCTTCCAGTTTAAATGGCTTGATAATTGCTTCGATCTTTTTCATGTAGTGACAAGCTTTGGGCGTCCATAATTGTTGAACGAACCGATATAAGCAGAGGCGGTGCCATTAGGGAAGGAAGAAGTGTCACCGTCATCGCAACTTATTTGGCCTGAAATAGATGCGATTTGCCCCGTGCAGATGACAGGTGTGGTTTTATGGCGTTTTCTATGCAAGTTGGACAAAACATCACCAAGCAGCAAGAAAGAGATAGCCCCTGCTTGGTGTCAACTTGACGGCTCCTTAATGTCCCGCCGCGCGAGCCAAATGGACGGATTCCTTGGTCCGCTTATTGTCCGCGCGGATGCGGCTGGCGAGCGTCTTGCTGATGGAAAAGAGAATGGGAGCGGATAATTCAGGTGCTTCCCGGCGAAGTTTGTCAAAGGCTCCGGTTGTGACTTTCAGCAAAATGCTGTCCGTATTGGCGATGACGTCAGCCGAGCGCGACCCTTGGTCAAAAAGGGCAATTTCCCCAAAACAGTCACCCGTTGAGAGAGTGGCCAGAGTGGTTTCTTTCCCGCCGATGAGGATGCGGACGCGCAATTCGCCCTCCAAGACCAGGTACATGCCGTCATCGTGGTCCCCTTGCTTGACGATTTGCGCAAAAGGCTTGGCCAGTTGCGGCTCCATGAAACTGATGAACCGGGACAGTTGATCGTCCTTTAATTCAGCCAGGGCTTTGACCCGGCGCAACATTCCGGGGGTAATTCCCAGTTTCTGGGCAGGAACCTCAACGCTGGGTGCTGGCGCGGGAACGGGCGGGGCAGGTTCGCCCGATTGGGGAAAGAGGGATTGCAGTTCCGGCATCCGGGCCGCTTTGCTCCACCGGTCATTACGGCGATCGAATACCCATGTCTCCGCCAACACTCGCTCGTCTTTCACCCACTCAATCAAGGAGGACAGTCCAACGGGGCCATACACGACGTTGTCGGCGGCCCAAATACAATAGACGACGCCTTGATTGGCCTCAGCAGCCACGCGTTTTATGTAGCACAACCCGGCGGAAAGGAAAGGGGATTTATTGGGCCAGGCAGAAATGAAGGGCAATTGCGTCGGATATGTTTACAGCAAGAGCGCGAGGCCGAACGCCTTAATGTTCATCGTTGCGCATCCTGTTGCAACGCAAACGGTTTCGGTCGAGGACATGAGTTCTTAGAAATAACTGAAAAGCAGAGAATGATCCAGACCTGTCGGCATTCTTGCCAGTGCGCCTTCCTGGAGGCGAATTGGGGGGAATTTCCAAGCAGTTATGGCAGAGTTGTTTAGCATGTTCCCATTGTTCTCTTTGGAAGATGGCATGAAACTTTCTATACACTAAGAAAGACAGACAGTGCGGCGGCTACCCTCCGCTGTATTGATTCTGCCTGGCAAACTTTGCGGCGGAAAATTCCGCTCCCTTAAAAACCATTCGGCGCCCGCGTAAGCGGGCGTTGCTTTTTATCAAAGGCCCTCAGAACTGCAATCGGCACATTTCCTGCGTTTACTCAAAGTTGCGTGTCTTACCGAGCCGCGTGTGCGGCTTGGGACGGGGTCCGGATCCGCTCAAGTCTGGACCCCGTTTCACCATCCCTCCGCGCCAGGGGGACATTATAAGACATATAACTTGGCGTGATGACAAATGGCACATAACGTGCGATTCTCGGTGCTGGAAGATGAAGATCAATAACGTTCTCGCAATTATTTGCTTCTCTCTGCTCACGCCAGCCTTCGCCGCTAACGAGTCTGCCCGCTACCTGAGTGACGCTGAAATTGTGGTCAAAATTGGCAACGATCTCTACGCCACGCTCGCCCCGGCGCAGAAGAAGGCGCTTTCCCCCACGGCCGTTTCCCTGCAAGCGTCGAACGAGGCGTTTATCGCGCCCGTTCCGGACAACCGCCAGGGCGCGCGCGGGCAGGTCGCG
This sequence comes from Limisphaerales bacterium, assembly GCA_052139695.1. GTDB lineage: Bacteria > Verrucomicrobiota > Verrucomicrobiia > Limisphaerales > Palsa-1400 > PLGF01. The sequence goes on along the minus strand of JBKQWF010000070.1, from coordinate 3,503 downwards.
GTCTCAACGGGATTCATCGCGTTGCTCAACTACATTGCCCACGCCAAAGCCATCGACCGGATTGAACCAGGCTATTTCAGCCAATACATTGCGGATCTGGGGCAAGAGAGGGGAAGCGAAAGCCCGCCGGCGCCGCGGCATCTGGACAATCCCCGATTTTGGAAAGACGATGTTCTGGTGGAGCAGGCCAGCTTGTTCAATCAAATGATCGGCCTCACTTTGGCCCTGAATCTTTCCCATCATTATCTGGCCCACTACAGCAAATACGCCGCGCAAATCCCGGAAGGAAATAAGGCCCCGATCAATGACTTCATCAGCTCGAGCGAATGGGCAACCAGCGTGAAATGCGCCGCTTTCAACTCCCTGGATTGCGCCCTGGCCACTGCCGGGGGCGAGGTTCTTTTCGACTGCATTGACCGAATGCCCACGCGGCCTGCCTGGGCGGCGTCCATCGTGCCTCCGAAGGTGGATATCAAGATGATGGACCAGCAGCTTTCACAATGTGAGCACGATTACTTTCACGGCGGCCGGAATGAGCACGGGCGGACCGTTACCTTGTCCTCCGCTGCCAATGGCGCCCAGCATTGAGCGTCTTTGTGAATTAGACCGTTAAGGAAGAACCGAGCTTCTCCAGAGCTCTTTCCACGGCCTCCTCCGCTTTGACCGCGAGCAAGGGGCCGCCGCGGGTCTTGAGTTCCACTTCGCCGCGGGCCAGCGATTTTTCACCAAGACCCACGCGGACGGGAAAACCGATCAGTTCCGAATCCTTGAATTTGACACCCGGGCGCTCGTCGCGGTCATCCAGGATGACTTCGACCCCGCGCCCGCCCAGCTCCGCGTAAATCTTCTCCGCCAGTTTCATGACGGGGCTGTCCGGCGCGACGGTCAAAGGAGTCAGACAAACGGTATAAGGGGCGACGCTGATGGGCCAGAGGATGCCGTCTTTGTCATTGCACTGCTCGATGATGGCTTGCATCGTGCGGGTCACGCCGATCCCGTAGCACCCCATCACCGCCGGCTGCTTTTTGCCGGATTCATCAAGAAACAAGGCGTGCAGGGCTTCGCTGTATTTGGTGCCGAGCTTGAAAACGTGGCCCACCTCAATGGCGCGGCGGATTTTCAGCGGATGGCCGCAGCGGGAGCAAGGCTCGCCCGCCCGCGCCAGCCGCAAATCGCTCCATTTATTGACAGCAATATCGCGTTCGATCTCCACTCCCCGCCAATGGAAACCGTCCTGGTTGGCACCCGTCGTCATGTTGAGGGCGCCGCGAAGGGTTTCGTCCGCATGCACCGGAAAATCCTTGGCATGCACCGCGCCGAGACTGCCGGGATGCGCTCCCAGCGCGGCGAAGATTTCCTCCGCCTCCGCCGGGCGAAAGGTGGCCGTGCCGAGCGCGCCGGCCAGTTTGGCCTCGTTCAATTGGTGGTCGCCGCGAACGAGGATGAGGACGAGTTTGTTTTCGACCATGCACACCAGGGTTTTGATCTGGCGTTCGGCCGGCACGGCAAAGGGCGGGCGAGTCAAGGCCTCGATCGTGACCACACCCGGAGTGGGGAACTTCTCGAGCGCGCCGCTCGTTTGCCCGGAACCCGCGGGCGCGACCCGGCTGGATGCTTTCTCAACGTTGGCGGCGTATTGGCAGCTTTCGCAGTAGGCCACTTCGTTTTCTCCCGTTTCCGCCGGCACCATGAACTCATGGGAGAATTTCCCACCCATCACCCCGGTGTCCGCTTCGACGGCCATCGCCTTCAATCCGCAACGCGCGAAGACGCGGGCGTAAGCGTCATACATTTTTTTATAACTGACTTGGGCGGCTTCGTCGGAAACATCGAAGCTGTAAGCATCCTTCATCACGAATTCTTTGGCCCGCATCAGGCCGAAGCGGGGGCGGATTTCGTCGCGAAACTTGGTCTGAATTTGATAGAAATTCTTGGGCAGCTGGCGATAGGAACTGAGTTCTCCCGCCAGCAGGGTCGTGATGACCTCCTCGTGGGTGGGGCCCAGAATCCACTCCTTCTTGGCCCGGTCGCGCGCCTTGAAAAAGACGCCTTGGGCCGTTTCGTAGCGGCCGCTTTGCTGCCAGATTTCGGGCGGCTGCAAGGCGGGCATGAGCACCTCCAAGGCGCCGGCCCGGTCCATTTCTTCGCGCACGATTTGTTCCACCTTGCGCAGAACCCGCAAGCCCAGCGGCAAAAAGGTGTAAAGGCCGCCGGTCAGTTTGCGAATCAAGCCTGCCCGCAACAGCAGCTTGTGCGAAACGATCTCGGCATCGGACGGGGTTTCTTTCAGGGTTGGGATAAAAGCCTGGCTCCAGCGCATAAAATAAAGGGAAAACTCGGCAAAAGCGGCGGTTTACTTGACTGTGTTGACCAGCGGCGTCAGGCCCTGAATCCGTACTTCCAGGCGGTCGCCGGATTGGATCGGCCCCACGCCGCTCGGCGTGCCGGTCAGAATGATGTCGCCTGGCAGCAAGGTCATATTGGTGGAAACAAAGCTGACCAGGTGGGAGCAATTGAAGATGAGCTGGCTCGTATTGGAATTCTGGCGAAGCTGGCCGTTTTGAAACAATTGAATCGTCAGATCAGTTGGGTCCGCCTTCGTTTCCACATAAGGCCCCAGCGGGGTGAAGGTGTCAAATGATTTGGCCCGCGCCCATTGGCTTTCGGATTGTTGCACGGTGCGGTCGCTAATGTCCTGGGCGGAAGTGTAACCAAAAATATAGCGCGAAGCCGCCGCCGCCGTGACGTTGCGCACCCGGCGTCCAATGACAATCGCCAGCTCGGCTTCGTAATCGGTGCGATGCTGCGAAAAAGGAATCTCGATTTTGGCCCCGTCCGCGATGAGCGAAGTGGGCGCCTTCAGCCAAAAGAGCGGCTCTTTCGGAAGCGGCTTGCCCGACTCGCGCGCGTGGTCGGCATAGTTAAGGCCGATGGCGATGATTTTCGAGGGCGCGACCGGCGTCAAGGTTTTCAAGCCCTTGAAGGGGATCGCTTTTTTATCAAAGGAAGGCGACCCAAAAACGTCGCCCCTCAGGCGGAAGAGTTCTCCGTCCACCACCTTCGCGTAGAATATTTCGTCGCCTTTTTGGAAGCGGCCTATGGCTGCCATAAATTGGCGGACACTAGTAACAAACCCACCCCCTCGGAGCAAGGTGAAAGCGCGGAATGTTAGCATGAGGGGCGCACGAGAAGATTCTTCCAGTCGAAAAGAGAGAGCAAAGGCATCGCGGCAAGGCGCGGCCCCCCCGGGGGGTCACAGCGGCTCAATTTACCTCAATTGGGTTCAATTTGGTTCGGGATGGCCTGGACTTCCGGCATCTGGTTGAGCCAGGAGAGGAGGTTGTGGGCCAGTTGGCGTTTGGGAGGCGCCGGTTATCCTTGGCGCGGCTCGCTGCCTCCGCGACTTCCTTTGCGGCGCGCAACTCCTCAGCATATCCTCGGCGTTCGGTGATGTCGCGGAATGCGACGACAACCCCTCTGCTTCCACCGATCGGATGCTGAAG
>JBKQWF010000069.1:0-8569 GCA_052139695.1 Limisphaerales bacterium | reverse complement strand
CCTGATCGATGACCCCTATGCACCCAAGATTAAGGTCGCCTTTCCGGACCACGAAGAACCGGCCATGAGGGAGGTCTTGCTGGTAGTGGATCGGAGAAAGAATTCCCCGTTCGCGCTTTGAGCCTTGCCGCGCTCCCCAATCCAACTGAATGGAGGTATTCAGAGCGCGGGCGATTTATAGGGCAGCCCGTGGGCTTGCGCGACGGCCGGATGAGTCACCTTTCCGGCCATAATGTTGATTCCGCCCGCCAGGGACGGTTGCAGGCGGCAGGCTTCAACCAGGCCCTGGTCCGCCAAAGTCTCAATGTAGCGGTAAGTGGCATTGGTGAGCACCTGGGTCGCCGTGCGGGCGTAAGCCCCGGGCATATTGGCCACGCAATAATGCGTCACCCCTTCCTCAACGAAAACCGGGTTTTGATGGGTGGTGGGCCGGGACGTTTCCGCGCAGCCGCCCTGGTCGATGGCAATGTCCACCAGCACGCTGCCAGGGCGCATGAGCCGAAGCATGTCGCGGCGAATGAGACGGGGCGCCTTGGCTCCGGGCACGAGGACCGCGCCAATGAGGAGGTCCGTGCCGGGCAGCATCTGCAAGAGGTGCGATTCATCCGAATAAAGCGTATGGGCCAGGTGCAGGGTGATGTCCAGATAACGCATCCGTTCGATATCGACTTCCAGGATCGTCACGTCCGCGCCCAAGCCCGTGGCCATGCGGGCCGCATTGATCCCCGCCGAACCGCCGCCCAGCACAATCACTTTGCCCGCCAGCACTCCCGGCACTCCGCCCAGCAGCGTGCCGCTGCCGCCATAATGTTTGGCCAGGTAATAACCGCCGACCAGCACGCTCATGCGCCCGGCAATTTCGCTCATCGGCTCAAGCAACGGCAAGCGATGGTTGACTTCCACGGTTTCGTAAGCAATGGCCGTCACGCCTGTCCGCAGCAAGTTTTCGGTCAACGTCTTGTCCGCGGCGAGGTGCAAATAAGTGAAGAGCACCTGGCTCGGCCGCAACAAAGCCAATTCGGAAAGCTGCGGTTCCTTCACCTTGACGATCAATTCCGCCCGCGCGAAGACCTCAGCCGCGCTCTCCACCAATAAAGCGCCCGCCAGATTGTATTCCTGATCAGCAAAACCGGACCCAACCCCGGCCCCCCGCTCGACCAGGACCTGATGCCCCCGTTTCGTCAGTTGATACGCCGCGGAGGGCAGCAGCGCGACGCGATATTCCTGCTCTTTTATTTCTTTTGGAACACCGATAATCATGGAATTTTTTCTCTCGTTCTTGACGGCACTGAAACCCGCCGGCGACTTAATCAAGCCGCCCAACCATCCTTTTTGCAAGCGCGGAAGGGCGTGCCACGAAAAGTGCTTTAACCACGGATTTCCCGGACCACACGGATTTAAATTTAAAACAGGCAAACTCGCGCAGAGACGCAGAGGACGCGGAGAAAACTTCTCTTCTTCTTTACTCCGCGGTCGCCGCGTCTCTGCGCGAGTCTTCCTCTTGTTTTCATCCGTGCCCATCCGGGAAATCCGTGGTTAGATTGTGTTCGTGGCAGCAGACAGCACCCCCCCTGGAACTCGCTGGCAAAACGGAACGGTTCCTGTTTCAATCTTCCGGTGAAAATTCTGGTTATTGGGTCGGGCGGACGCGAACACGCCCTGGTGTGGAAACTCGCGCAATCGCCGCAGGTCTCTCAATTATGGTGCGCGCCGGGCAATGCTGGCATCGCGACGGAAACGCTCTCTTCCAACGGAGCGCCGGCGCAATGCGTTAACGTCTCGGCAGAAAATCTTCCTGCCCTTTTGGCCCTGGCCAAAGAAAAGGGCGCGGAACTGACGGTCGTTGGACCGGATAATCCGCTGGCGTTGGGGGTGGTCGATCTGTTTCAGCAACATGGTCTGCGCATCTGGGGTCCCAACAAAGAGGCCGCCCAATTCGAATCGTCCAAGGCCTTTTCACAGGATTTTATGGAGAAATACGGGATCCCCACGGCACGATCGAAAACTTTCAGCAACGCCGCCGCCGCCAAGGATTTCGCCGCAAAGCTCGGCGGCAAATGCGCCGTCAAGGCTGATGGTTTGGCGCTGGGCAAAGGGGTGCTGCTCTGCCGGTCTGAAGAAGAAGCCGCCGACGCGATCGACGATATGTTGGTCCGGCAAAAATTTGGCGCGGCGGGACAACGAATCGTTCTGCAGGAGTTGCTGGAAGGAATGGAGATTTCGTTGCACGCCTTGTGCGACGGCGAGACCGCGCGCCTTTTTCCCAGCGCGCAAGATCACAAACGCCTGGGCGAAAAAGATACCGGCCCCAACACCGGCGGAATGGGCGCTTATTCGCCGACGCCTTTTCTCGACGAAGCGGGGCTGGCGCGGGTCGCCGAGGCAATTCTGTCACCTTGGGAGAAAGGCTGCCGCGCGGAAGGAATCGACTTTCGGGGCCTATTGTATCCCGGTGTCATGCTGACCAAAGACGGCCCCAAGGTCTTGGAATTCAATGCCCGTTTTGGCGACCCGGAAACGCAAGCTTATCTGATGAGCCTGTCGTCGGACTTGGTTGATCTGCTCGAAATGTCCTCGGAAGGAACGCTGGGAAAGCTCACCTCCGACTTTGCGCGGAACCACTTTCGTGGCATGGCCGTGTGCGTGGTCATGGCTTCCGCGGGTTACCCGGCGTCGTCCAGCAAAGGCAAGATCATTCGCGGATTGGAGGAAGCGGGACAGTTGCCGCACACAAAGGTATTTCACGCCGGCACCGCGCGTGCCGGGGGCGATTTTGTTACCAATGGCGGGCGGGTGCTGGGCGTGACGGCTTGGGGAAACACGCTGACCGAGGCGCAAGCGCGGGCCTACCTGGCGGTGAGCAAGATTCAATTCGACGGGGCGCAATTTCGGCGCGATATTGGCGCGAAGGCTCTAGCCACTGGAAAAGAGCCATCACTATGATGAACATTCGAAATCAGATTTTGTGCTTTTGTTTGACGGCGGGGCTGGCCGGGGCCGCTTCGGCCGCTCCCACACCCAAGTTTGACGAGGTTTTTAAAGTGCTGAGCACCAATTTGGGCGGCGTCAGCGCGGCGGATTTGGACCGTGCCGCCGTGGAAGGATTGATCGCGCAACTCGGCCCTCGGGTTGCTCTCGTGGATGGTTCCACCACTCACCATCCGTCGGGAAGCGCGGTTGCGCCGGTGGCTTCCTGGCGCGTTTTTGACGGACCGTTTGCTTATGTGCGTGTGGCCAATATAACCGCCAATTTGCCCGCCGCCTTTCGGACGGCCTACCGCCAGATAACTGAAACCAACAAGATCAAGGGGCTTGTCCTGGACCTGCGCTTCGCCGGCGGGACCGATTACGAGGCAGCCGCCAAAGTAGCTGACTGCTTTTTGAATGCCGAGCATCCGTTGTTGGACTGGCAAAGCGGAAGCGCTCATTCGACGAAAAAGGCCGACGCCATCCAGGTGCCTGTGGCCATTCTGGTAAACTCCAAAACATCGGGCGCGGCGGAAGCGCTGGCGGCGGTGTTGCGCGAAGAGAACGTGGGACTGATCCTGGGGTCTGCCACCGCCGGTCAAGCTAGTCTTTACAAAGAGTTTCCTCTCAGCAATGGGGAAGAGCTCCGGGTCGCGGTTGCCTCGGTCAGTCTGAGTGGCGGGAAGGTTCTATCGCAGGGCGTCGCGCCGGACATCGCCATCCATGCGAGCCTGGAAGACCAGCAGGCGCAACTGCAAGACCCTTACCTGGAAATGCATCCTGACATTGCCAGCGCTAGTTCCACGACCAATAGCGCCCAGGTTCAGTACAAGCCCGATGATTCCTTTTCCACCGTCGCCGCCAAAACGGTGACTGACACCAAGGACGCCGCGCGGCCGGCCCGCCGCTTCAATGAGGCGGAACTGGTGCGTGAACACCAGGCCGGCGAAGACGGCGAGGACAACGAAATTGGCAGTGCCCCTGCCCCGGCCGCGCCTGTCATCGCGGACACGGTTTTGTCCCGGGCCCTGGATTTGCTCAAGGGCCTCTCCATCGTCCAACCCAACCGTCCGGGATAAGCGCCGTCCTTAGCGGGTGGCGATTTTAACCGTTGCGTCCTTCAAGCCTTCGCCTGTCGCTGTCAAACGCAGTGTCCCAGGCTGGCCGGAATGGCCGCGCACGATGACCAGCGCCATTCCGTTGAAAGCATTTCGCTCCGGCGCTTGAAACGACTCGAAGCTGGTTGCATCGCCATTATCGGTCGCCACGATTTCGCCAGGGCCGTCCAGCTCGAATTTGAGGTGGTTTTGGGCACGGGGGGCAAGGCGTCCGTCTTTGTCGGCCACCTTGACCGTCACAAACGAAAGATCGCGTCCGTCGGCGTCGATGGCGTTGCGGTCAGCGTGCAAAAGCAGCTTCGCTGGAGCGTCGGCCGTCGAGACCGTTTCGGTGGCCCATTTTTGGCCCGCTTTATACGCAACCACTTTCAGATTTCCAGGCTCATAAACGACATCATCCCAATGGAGGCGATATTCCAGCGGGCCTTTGGTCTTGCGACCGAGCGATTTGCCGTTCAAAAACAGCTCCGCCTCGTCGCCTGAAGTATAGACATGCACCGGCGTGACCTGGCCGACCCGATCCGGCCAAGTCCAATGCGGCAGGAGGTGAGCCATGCGCATCTCTGGCCGCCAGCGCGCCTGGTAGATATAAAATCGGTCCTTCTTGAATCCCGCCAAATCGATGATGCCAAAATAGGAGCTTCGCGAAGGGGTTGAAATGCGGCCCAGCTCATCCAACTCCTTCTTCATCCGCGCTTTTTCCGCGGGATCCGTGAAGTTCAGCAAATTGCTCAAATCGCTATTATAGGGAGTCGGCTCACCCAGGTAATCGAACCCGGTCCAGACAAATTCCCCGGCCACGAAAGGAGCTTTGTCCTGTCCTTTGAATTCCCAATCAGGCGGCGTCGCCCACGGCGGGGCATAGAGGTCATAAGAACTCATCTGGAAATCGGCCTTGCCGCCGTTTTTGTCGAAGGTCACAGGGAAAAAATACTCGCCGCGAGAACTGACACACGACGCCGTCTCGCTGCCGAACACCGGTTGATTGGGATTGGCTTGCCGAAACTTGCCGTACTCATTGGGCTTGTAGTTATAGCCAAAGACATCGACGTGCTTCCGCAGGCCGTTGTATCCCCCGGCGGTGTCATTGCAGGCTTCCGTTGTCGGACGCGTGGGGTCTTCTTCGTGGGCGATGCCGGTCAATTCCGCGGCAATTTCCCAGCCGCGCGGCGAACTTTGGTCCGGGATTTCGTTGCCGATGCTCCACAAAACGATGCAAGGGTGGTTGCGGTCGCGATGCAACTCGGCGCGCCAATCTTTCTCGTGCCAAGCCTTGAAGAGCAAATGATAATCATTGCGCGTTTTGCCGCGCTCCCAGCAATCGAACGACTCATCCATCACCACCATGCCGAGGCGGTCACAGAGATCGAGCAACTCCGGGGCGGGTGGATTATGGCTGGTGCGGATGGCGTTGCAGCCCATCTCTTTCAAAATCTCGATCTGCCGTTCCAGGGCCCTGGTATTGAGCGCCGCGCCAAGGGCGCCGAGATCGTGATGGTCGCAAACCCCGTTCAACGGCACCCGCCGGCCATTGAGCAAAAAGCCGTTGTCGGCGGTGAATTCGATTTTCCGAATGCCAAACGGGGTCTCGTACTTGTCAACGGTTTTTCCATCCTGCTCAACGGAAGTGACGACGAGGTAGCGGTTTGGTTTTTCGATGCTCCAAAGGCGAGGATGGGCGAACTTCATTTCATTTTCGGGCGTCGCCGATTGATGCGCCGCCACTTTGACGTTGTCCATGGAGAGGGCGGCGATGGATTTGCCTTTGTGTCCGTTCGCGCCCAACTCGAAAATCTCGTTCTTCACCGTGACCGTGCTTCCCGCGCCGGTGTCGTTTACCACGGTGGCGCGCACCTTGACCGTGGCGTCGGATTCCTCGGCTTGCGGCGTTGTCACATAGACTCCCCATTGCCCGACGTGGACCGGCGCCGTCTTGACCAGCCAGACGTTGCGGTAAATGCCCCCGCCCGGATACCAGCGCGAGGAGCTTTTGGGATTGTCCAGCCGGATGGCAATGACGTTGTCGCCGCCGAATTTGATTCCGGGCGTCAAATCCACCCGCCAGGAAGCATAGCCGTAAGGCCAGCCGCCCAGGAAATGGCCATTGAGCCAGACGGTGGCATAAGCCATGGCCCCGTCCACATCCAGGTAAATGCGCTTGCCTTGGTCCGAAGCGGGAACATCCAGATGCTTTCGATACCAGCCGACGCCCCACCAGGGCAGTTTGCCGGTGTCACCGGGGAATTCCTGCTTGAAGGGCCCTTCGATCCCCCAGTCATGCGGCAGGTTGAGCAAACGCCATTGTCCATCGTCAAAGTTGTTGAGCGCGAATGCAATCTCGCCGCCCGGATCACCGTCCGGCCTGGCTTTGGCCGCCATTTCCGCGTTGGTGGTAAAGGCCGTCCCCGACGCCTCCACCCAATCCTTCAGCACCGAATACTTCAATTTGGCCGTGATATCCTCCGGCTCCCCTTTTTTAAAACGCCAGCCGGCATCGAGGGAAACGCGCTCCGCCGGAGCCACCGGCTGGGCCTGAAGGCTAAGAGCCGACAAGGCAACGAGCGTCAGCGCGGGCCAAAAGGAAACGATGGACCAACTGAACTTGGATTCCGATTGCTTATTCATGCAGTCCTTGTATCGCCCCACCTGCCTGGTGTCCAATCGGAATTTTAGGGGCTGCATTATAATGGGCAATCTGCTGTGTGCAATTACGCTGCCGAAATCCCAAGTCTTTCGAGCGCCTGCCCTATGGTCAGGATCGGTATGCCTTCGAAGAATTCCATCGAGAGTAGATCTTCGTGCTCCAATCGCTTCTGGAATTTTTCCCGTTGTATTACTTCCTCGAATTCCGCCATGACAAGGCCAGAAGCACAGAGAGTGGCTGAACCGTCAAGAATGGCGTCCACTAACCGCGAAGGGTTTCCTCTCCACAGCGAGCCCGACACAAGCACATTTATATCAACGACGAGCCTCACGCGCGCGCCGCTCCGCCCGGGCGGCTTCTATTTCGGCGCCAATCTCGTCCATGGCTAACGGTTCGCCCGGCACGGAACGAATCTCATCCGGAACTTGCTTCAATTCCTGCCCGGCGTTCCGGCGGCGCACTTCATCGGCCAGCAATTCCCCCACCCGACGGTTGTCCAGCAAACCCATTTGACGCGCTTGCCGGATAAGTCCCTCGGGTAAATCTAATTCAATGGTGACGCTCATAAACGCACTGCTTTTCCGTCAGAAAACTTAGACCATTCGCAAACCTTCGCCAAGAGTATATTGGACGACAGCAGCCTTTCGAGCACTACGACGCTGGAGTGGTTAGGCCGAGTTTTGTTAGGGCATCCTCCAACTGATGGTCCCCTTCACCGTAGCCAACAATCACGGCTGCTATTTTACCATCGCGACCAATGACAAACTGCGTCGGGATGCCCTTTACGCCGTAGAGCTTGCGCGAGGCGCGCTCATCAAAGCTGGCCGAACCGCGATCGTGCGGGTCACACACAAACTCGATGGCCGAGTATTTTTCGCGGTTTGCCTGGACGAATTCATCGAAATTGGCGCGCGTGTCGCTTGTGCAGTTGGCGAGGACCACGACGCCCTGATCCTTATATCGCTTGGCAATTTCCGCCGTATGCGGAAGCGAGGCCTTGCAGGGGCCGCACCATGTCGCCCAGAAGTCGAGCACGACGATCTTGTTGCGCGAATCGGATAGGCGCACTTCCTTGCCGGCGAGGTCTTTGGACACAAAATCGGGCGCCAGCGCCCCCACCTCGAGCAAGGGGATTGGCTCAGCCCGGTTCGCGGAAGGTTGGGGAGGTGTTTGGGCGGAGGCGATCAGGGAAGAAAGCGCGCAAAGCGCCAGCAAAGCATTTCTCGTTTTCATAACAGTTGCATTTCAGGTTTGGCGGACGTTGACCGCCATCATAATACCACCCAGGAGAAGTTCGCGCTAATTCTTCTGGCCTTTCGGCAGGAAGGTGTCCCAAGTGCGGCCAGCTTCCGGCGAGACGTGGGTGAAGCCGGAACCGGCGGGCGGGTTGGGAATGCGAATGACGTGCTGGCAGGAGGGGCACTGAATTTGCCGGCCGGCATACTGCGTCTCGCATTTCAACGGTTGATCGCAATGGGAACAGTAAAATTTAAATTCATTCGTTGGCATAGGCGCAAAGCTCTACTCTCGGAGCAAGAGTGCCGGTTTATTGGCATGATGTCAATAGGAAAATAAGATTGGGCTCTTGACCCCACAGCGCCGGAGGCCACTGCAAATGTTGAATGGTGAAAGCACGGGCCCGGCCCGAGCCGGGCCCGGCCCCCCCCAGCCTCACGGGTGCGTGAGAGAATTCTTGCACCCAAAAAGAGAGAGCGAGGGCATGGTGGCGGGGCGCGGCACCCCCCCCGGGGGGGGGGTATCAGCGGCTCAATTTGGTTCAATTTAGCTCAATTGGGTTCGGGTTTCGGTGGAAGCAGGCTTTCCGGGGCGGCGGCGGGGC
>JBKQWF010000068.1:0-34690 GCA_052139695.1 Limisphaerales bacterium | reverse complement strand
TTCCCGAAAAAAAGCGCGTCAACAATTGAAAGTAACCCCGAATTGCGCCCACAAAAACTAGTGGCATTGACCGGGACGGTCGCGCTCCCCAAGCCCGAAATTCGCTCGCCTTAGGCGAGGATTTGGGAAGACTGTCCCGGCTTGACTGCTTGGAAGAATGCCTGTTGCGTCGGCGTTTGGGCATGCTCGCTCAAAGCGATGCAGAGCAGTTGAAGCGGGTTTGGGCGAACGAAATTCGGCTGCGATTCTGACCAAGCGGCCGCCGAAATCCTGAAAGCCTTTCTACACAGCGATCCCAAGGCGGAATCCACCAGAGCGTCCCCAACCAGGTTGGTAAAGAGTTTTGTCTCCAGTCTGTGAGGAAAAGTTCCAAAGAAAAATCTGGCGGCGGGAAGCGCCTTTTGTATGTTCAAGTTTGTCGGGATCGAAATCGCAGGTTTCAATTCGGATAAAACAAAGGCAACTATTTCATGGAAGCTCAAGCAGACATCGGATTAATCGGTTTGGCCGTGATGGGGCAAAACCTCGTTCTCAATATGAACGACCACGGCTTTACTGTGGCTGTTTTCAACCGCACCGTCGCCCGCGTCGATGAATTTCTCGGTCGCGAAGCCCAGGGGACCAAGGTCATCGGGGCCCATTCACTCGCGGAATTGGCGGGCCATCTCAAACGCCCCCGCCGGGTCATGTTCATGGTCAAAGCCGGCGCCCCGGTGGATGAATTGATCGAGGAGATTCTGCCGCACTTGGAGAAAGGCGACATTCTCATCGACGGCGGCAATTCCCTGTTCCAGGACACGATGCGGCGGACCAAGTATCTGGAAGAAAAGGGGCTGCTCTTCATCGGCACCGGCGTCTCCGGAGGCGAAGAGGGCGCGCGCCGCGGGCCTTCCATCATGCCGGGCGGTTCAAAGGAGGCCTGGCCGCACGTCAAAGATATTTTTCAGGCCATTGCCGCCAAGGTGGAGGACGGCACGCCCTGCTGTGACTGGGTCGGAGAAAACGGCGCGGGCCATTACGTCAAAATGGTCCACAACGGCATCGAATACGGCGACATGCAGTTAATTGGCGAAGCCTATCAATTGATGCGTGACGGTTTGGGCATGACGGCTCCGGAAATGCAACAAGCCTTTGCCGACTGGAACAAGACGGAGTTGGATTCGTACCTCATTGAAATAACGTCTCACATCCTCGCTTTCCAAGATACCGACGGCCAGCCGCTGTTGGACAAAATCCTTGATGCCGCCGGCCAAAAGGGCACCGGCAAATGGACCGTCATCAACTCCTGCGACCTGGGCATTCCGATCACGCTCATTTCCGAAGCCGTCTATGCGCGCTGCGTTTCCGCCTTGAAAGAGGAACGCGTTGCCGCCGCTAAAAAACTGAAAGGCCCCAAGCGCGCTATTGCGGGCGACCGCGCCCAATTTGTGGAAGCCATCCGCCTGGCGCTTTACGCCGCCAAGATCATTTCCTACGCGCAGGGCTACATGCTGATGCGGGCCGCCGCCAAGGAATACCATTGGAACCTCAACTATGGCGGGGTTGCCTTGATGTGGCGCGGCGGCTGCATTATCCGCAGCCGTTTTCTGGGCAAAATCAAGGAAGCCTTCGAGCGCAATCCAAACCTGGCCAACCTTTTATTGGATAACTTCTTCCGGGGCGAAATCCGGAAATGCCAGTCCTCCTGGCGCAAGGTGGTGGCGGCCGCCGCGCGCAAGGGCATTCCAACGCCCGCCATCTCCACCGCGCTCAATTTCTTTGACAGTTACCGCTGTGAGCGGCTGCCGGCCAACTTGCTGCAAGCCCAGCGCGACTATTTCGGCGCCCACACCTACGAACGCCTCGACAAGCCGCGCGGCGAACACTTCCATTCCAACTGGACCGGCCACGGCGGCGTCACCGCCTCGGGCAGTTACACGGTTTAACCTGGACCGCGCCCATGGACCTCGCCCAACCCCTCCGCGACTTCACGCCGTTGAAAGAATTCTTTATCGGCATCGATTCCGACGGCTGCGTTTTTGATTCAATGGAAGTCAAGCAGAAGGAATGCTTCTGCCCCATGTTCATCCAGCATTTCCACCTCCAGGCGGCGAGCAAATATGCCCGGCAGACCTGGGAATTCGTCAATCTCTATTCGAAAACACGGGGCTGCAACCGCTTCCTGGCCCTCAGCGCCAGCCTCAAGTTCCTGCGCTGCCGTCCGGAAGTGATGGCCCGGCGCGTGGCGATTTTCGACACCGATCCGCTGGACGAGTGGCTGGCGCATGAAGGCAAACTGAGCAACGACTCGCTGGCCGCCGCCGTTGAGGCGGGCCGGGCGGCGCTGGCGCCCGTGCTGGCCTGGTCCAAAGCGGTCAACGCGGCCATTGCCGAGATTGTGCAAGGCGTACCGCCGTTTCCGCCGGTCCGGCCGTGCCTGGACCTGATGATGGCGCAAGCCGATACCATGGTCATTTCGCAAACGCCGGGGGAGGCGCTGCGGCGGGAATGGGTTGAACATAATATTGACTCATGCGTGAGGCTCATTGCCGGCCAGGAGATGGGATCCAAAACCGAGCATTTGAAATTTGCCGCCGCCGGCAAGTATCCGCCGGAGAACATCCTGATGATTGGCGATGCTCCCGGCGATTTCAAAGCCGCCAAATCCAACCACGTCCTTTTCTTTCCCGTTGTGCCCGGCCATGAGGAGCAATCGTGGCAGCGGCTGCGGGAGGAAGGGCTGCAGCGGTTCTTCGCCGGAAAATTCGCGGGCGATTACGAGAAGCAGCTCTGCGAAGAATTCGACGCCAGCCTGCCCGCCACCCCGCCGTGGCAGGCGCATCCCGCATAAAGCGCGGAGTCAAATATAGTACATCTTGCTCTTTTCCGCGCCGGCTTCGAGCAGTTGCTGAAAGGTAAGGGCGTCCGCCGTGTTACTCACAGCCTCGCGCAATTGCCGCCATGCCTGGCGGAGTTCGGCGGGGCTTTGCGGATCGTTTAGTCCGGGCGAGTCAAAAACCTCCCCATGAATACAGCGCAAGATGTCGCCAAAGGTAATTTTTGCCGGCGGGCGGGCCAGGAGATAGCCGCCTTGTTTCCCCCGCTGGCTTTTGACGATGTTGGCCGATTTCAGTTCAATGAGAATCTGCACCAAATAATTGGGCGGGATGCCCTGGGCGGAAGCCATTTCCTCAACCGTCCGGGCCGCGTTCTCGTGGTAATGCTGCGAGAGCCACAGCACCGCCCGGGCCGCATAATCACTTTTAACCGAGAGTTTCAAAGGCCATAACCTGCCTTCTCTGTCCCGGCTCGTCCAACCAAAATGAGCACTGGAGCCGCGGAAAACTTCGTGGCTTAAATCAGTTCAGCGGGTTGCCGGGCTCGGTCTCCGTCACCTTGATGGCGGGGCCGCCGTCGGTCATGATAATTTCGCCGCGGGCCACCAATTTCTGTCCGACAAAGAGGCTGATTTGACCGCGAGGCTCGCGGTCCAACGCCACCACCGAACCGGGTCCGAGACGGAGCAGGCTCTGCGACGATTGGTTGCAGGAGCCGACCACAATCCTGAGTTTGAGAGGAACATCGAGGACCAGGTTAAGGTTGGGGGTGGATAGATCCATATATCAGGGCCTTATTTTTTAACCACGCCGTCGATCTTGACGGCCCAGTGATCGTTCTGCGAGCCCAACGCGCCGAGAAACTTAGGCGTGCCCTCGAAAAGCAGTTTCACCTGATTGACCATTTCGCCGGTCAACGGAATTAAATCTCCCGGTTTCAATGCCCCAAGCTGGCTGGCGGCGAGGGTGGCCGGAGGCAATTCCGCCGTCAGTTTCATTTCCATTTCATCCAGCATGGGATTCCAATTGGGCGGCGCGGCAGGCTTGGCCACGGCGGTTTTTTTCACCCGGTCAGTCGAAGCGTTGAGCTTGGTCAGCAGAGGCTCCAGCATGGGGCAGGGCAAGCCGAATTGCATCGTTTCGGCGATTTGTCCGAAGCGGAGTTCGATGCCGAGGACCAGGAGCATGGTCTCTGGAGGGCAAGTGTCCAAAAAACGGCTATTACTCTCCGAACCCACCTGGGAAGGACGAAGGTCGAGCAAATCGCGCCAGACGATGCACCATTCAGAGAGGATGTTATCGATCACTTTGGAGAGCAAGGTAGCTTCCATTTTGGTCAATTCTCTTGGTTCGTCGCGCCAGAGGCCCGCTCCGCCCAGCTCGCGTTCCACCAGGCACAAGCCCAGGCGCAGGGGAAGGTCGAGCACGCAATGGCCGACCAGCGGGTCGAGCTTGAGAATGGTGAGGTGGGTAGGATTGGCCAGGGAATCACTGAAACTCTTAAAGGACGCTGTCTCCAATTTGGACATTTGAATGCCCACTTCCATGCCAAAGCGGATGGAAAGGCGCGCGGCCAGGGCGAGGATGAAGTCATCGTGGCGCAGGCGGAGCTTGCGCAATTCCGCGGGGGAAAAGAGAGACAACTGCGGGAATTCGTGGCGGTGAGCGCTCTCGCTCTTTTCTGATTTTGCCGCCGTAAAAGCGGGCGGGGGGGCGGCGGCTGCTTCCTCGTTGCCGACCTGGGCGAGCAGATTCTCAATCTCGGATTGCGAAACCGTGTCTGACAAGGTTGCTGACATGGGTATAAGCAGTAAGGGTTAGTGGCGCGAGCCTTGCCGGGTGGTATCCAGTTCGATTTCGCCTTCGGCATCGAGATTTTTGACGATTTCGATGATCGCCGCACGAGCAGCTTCGACTTCGCTGAGTTTGCGCGGTCCCATAAAACTGATTTCTTCCAGCACGTTTTGTGCCGCGCGCTTGGAAATGCAGGAGAGCAATTTGGTCTTGAGCGACTCTTGGGCCGTCTTGAGGGCCACCGCCAGGGTCTGGACATCGACCACACCCATGATTTTTTGCAGGCTCTTGGCGTCGAGCTGCTCGAGCTCTTCAAAGGTGAACATTTTTTGGGAAATGGCATCCGCCAACTCCCGATTGCGCTCACGGAGGCCAATCAGCACGGTCTTGCTGACGTCTTTGGGCAACGCGTTGAGGATCCTGGCGGCGGCCTTGACGCCGCCCGTCTGGTTGAGGCCGCGGGCGCGACCGGCCCCAGCCTTGGCCTGCAGAGCTTCCGCGACGCTTTCCAGCACTTCGATTGACGTTGGGGCCAAAGTGGCGAGGCGTTCCACGACCTGCTCCCGCAATTCCGGCCGCATCAAAGAGAGCAAGGCGGAGGCCTTTTCATCAGGGAGATAGCTGGCGACGAGGGCAATGGTCTGGACCTGCTCGTGGCGCACGAGGTTGAAGAGGCTGCGCGGCTCCATATCGACGATTTGCTGCATGGCGGCGACCGGAGCGCGCAAGGGCGAAACGCGTCCAATAATGTCGGAGGCGCGCAAGAGCCCCACGGATTGATCGAGCAACCGTTGGATGCGATTGATGCCGCCTGGAATGGCAGTGGCCGCGTCCAGCGCCACGGGAGAAAATTCCTGCAAAATGAGTTCCTGGACCTCTGCGTTGATCGATTCGACTTTCAACATTTCCGAGGAAACGACTTCCAATTCCTGTTCATCCAGTTGCTTGAGGATTTGGGTGGCATTTTCGGAATTGAGCATGAGGAGGAGGCGCGCCAGTTTCTGCACTTTGCTGAAGGAAGCCAGTTCCACTTCGGCGTTACTATTGCCATTGCCTTGGCCGCTTTCGCCTGGTTTCGTTTTCGCACTCATCATCATATACTTTCCTCTGGATCGTCGGACCCACCGGCGGTGGCCGGGCTACTTCAAAAGCGCCAGGGCTTCATCGGTTCCACTCGCGAACACGCAGGATTGGGTCTCTTCATAACCGCGGCACTGGTGAGTAATGTTCTCGGTGCCAACGATGGCGTATTTAAGAGAGAGTTTGCAACAGGATTGGATGGCATTGAGGACTAATTCAATCGTGGGGAGGGAAGCTGACTCCAACTTAGTCAAATCAATGAGAACCCGGCTGCCGCCGGCTTCAACGGTGGCGGCAAGTTGTTCATCCAGCCGCTTGGAGACATCCTGGATGACCTCCGGATGTACGTCCTTGGGCAAGGTCAGCGCCAGCCAGCCTTCGCGCTGTTGAAAATATTTATAGGAAGTCTCCAATTTCAGCGCCCGGGTAATCTTGGCCTTGAGGTCGTCGGGGTCGATCGGTTTGGTGACGACGCTGCTGAAGCCGGTTTGTTGAGCGCGGGTCTGTTCTTCCACGGCGGTCTTGATACAGAGGCCAATAATGGGAATCGCGCTGGTGCCGTTATAGCCCCGCAGATTCTGAAAGAGCATGTAACCGCCGTCGTTTGGGAGGGAGAGGCTGGTGAGAACGATGTCGATTCCCTTCTCCATGCAGATATCCAGCGCCTGGCCTGGCTGATCGGCGGTCGTGATCTGCCAGGGCGTATCGGCCAAGAGGGTGCGGATTTGCGCGGCAATGGCGGGTTTGTCGTCCACCAGGAGGATATTGATGGGATCGTCGTACCGTTTGATCACTTGCTTGCTGGCTTTGACATTGAGAGTGACAACGCGGCCCACCCGTTCGACCACCAGATCCGCCTTGAACGGTTTAATGAGATAGTCCCGCACGCCGAGCTTGGCGATTTTGATGACGGTCTCGCGCCCGGCTTCCGCGGTCAGCATGATGACGGGGGTGGCTTTGAGCTGGGGGTCGGATCTGAGCCGGGCCAGCACCTCGAAGCCGTCCATCACGGGCATGGTATAGTCAAGAAGGATGATGTCCGGCTTTTCGCGGCTGGCGACGGCCAAGCCAACGACGCCATTGTCGGCCTCAAGAATGACGCAATCGTAAGCTTTGAACGCTTTGGCGACAATCAGGCGGATCGTCTTGCTGTCATCCACGGTAAGAATTTTAGTGCTACTCATAACTATTGTGATTGGGAAGGTTGTTTCAAAAGGATTTCGACGCTGAAATGATACTGGCAGTTCTTGAATCCGATGACGTGGCGGGTAATGTCCCCGGAGCCCTCCACGCTCAGTTTTTGCCCGCGGACAATCGAGGGAATGGTGAGGACGCAGGGCAGGCCGCCATCGCAGAGATGAGATTTCACGAAGCCGGCGACCATGTTGCTCAATTCGCCAATGGCGTCGTTGACCATTTCATCGCTGTCCACTTCGGACTCGGCGATGCCCAACATGCGGCTGGTAATGGTGATGGCCAGCTTGACGTCCGTATAGATGCAAATGATGCCGGTGGCATCGCCGACAAAGCCAACGGAGCCAATGATCTGTATCTTATCGTCTTCTTCCGACGCCACGACCGGCGGCTCCGGGGTGATCTCCAAGGAGAGCATGTTGCGGAAAACATCCTGGACCGCTTGGCCGGTCAGCTGTTCCATTTGTGCGATTTCGATTGTCATAGGGTTGAGTCGTTGAGTGATCTATGGCAGCCCCCGGCTGGCCGGAACAACGTTGGTGCGGCCGCTGCCAGGGGCGAGCGGGCGTGGGGCGGCTTGGTTGGAAACGACAGTTTCAAGGAAAGCGGCGATTTGCTGGAGCGGGAGGACTTTTTGGGCGGCGCCGAGGCGGATGGCTTCCCGCGGCATTCCGAAAACAACACAAGACTGCTCGTTCTGGGCGATGGTTGTGGCCCCAGCCTCGCGCAGTTGCAGCAAGCCGGCCGCGCCGTCGGCGCCCATGCCGGTCAAGAGAGCGGCGACGGCATGGGAGGCTGCGCCCGCCCGGACGGCGGAGTCAAAAAGAATGTCCACGGCCGGTCGTTGAAAATGCACGGCCGGACCCTGGTTGAGTTCGATGCGGTAGCGGCTGCCGTCCCACTTGAGAAGCATGTGGTAGCCGCCGGGAGCAATCAGGGCCAAGCCTGGCGCGACCGTATCTCCCGTTTTGGCTTCGCGCACCTCGAGCTGGCAGATTTCATTGAGCCGATCGGCGAAGGCCTTGGAAAAGAAAGCTGGAATATGCTGCACGATGCAGATTCCCGGCAAATCTCCGCGCAAGGCAGTCAGAATCACTTTGATCGCTTCGGTCCCACCGGTGGAGGCGCCAATGAGAATGATCTTGCGGGCCGGGAACGAACGCGCCGGGCGCGGACTGGCGGCCTGAGAGGAGCGATTGGCGGCGGGCGCTTCCGTGTTGCCGGCGACAATGCGCGCGCAAGCCGCCGCCCGAATTTTTTCGGCCAGCCGGGTGCCGTCGGGCGAGGCGGAATAGGAGGTGGGCTTGTCCATGATATCGACGGCTCCAATTTGCAGCGCTTCCATGGCCTTCACCGAACCGGCCACGGTCAGCGAGCTCATAATGATAACGGGCATGGGGCGATGTTTCATGATCACTTTCAGAAACGTCAGGCCATCCATGCGTGGCATTTCAATATCGAGCGTCACGACATCCGGGTTCAGGGAGAGAATCTGGTCGCGGGCCACGTAGGGATCGCAGGCCATGCCGACGATCTCAATTTCTCGAAATGGGGCCAGGCTGGCCGCGATGGCGCGCCGCGCCAGCGCGGAATCATCGACCACCAAGAGACGAATAGGTTTCATAGTCATGAATTATTCTTCCAGAATCCAGCCAGCCGCCTTCAAAGCTGTTCCGGTCTCGAGAATCAAGATCTCCAAATCTTTAGGGGTGATTTCCAGCATGTTGAGCACTTCGGGGCACGGGGTCACGGCGTGCGAGTTGATTCCATCCCCAATGCCCAGGGCGTGGGCGATGATATCGCCCAGATGGACATACCCGGCCAGGCGCTCGCACGGGTGGGCGCGAAGCGGGTCATGATGATGCCAGACCGCCCGCACTAGATTCTCCGGAAAACACCAGTGGGAAAGGATTCGCCCGCCCAATTCGGCGTGGTCCAAGCCCAGCACTTCTTTCTCCGCGGCTGAAAAGGAGTAGCCCATATCGCGGATTTTTTCGGCAATGCCGGGATAAGCGTCCAGCAAGGCCCAATTGAGAAGAATTTTGCCGATGTCGTGGAGCAATCCAGCCGTGAAGGCCGTGTTTTCGTCGCTGCCGAAAGACTGGGCGACAAAGCGGGAGGCGAAGGCCGTGACGGCGGAATGCCGCCACAAATCCCCGGCGACCATGCCGTAGCCTTTTTGCGCCGTCCCCAAGGTCGATTGGCTGACGAGCATGGCCACGAGGCGGTAAACCTCGTTGAAGCCCAGGTGCGTGATGGCGTCTTCCACCGTTTCCACCGGCTCGGCGAGGCCCAAGGCGACGCTATTGCATCGGCAAAGGAGTTTCGTTGTCATGGCGGGATCGTAGGCAATGAGTTCAACGATCTTGGCGGCGTCCGTGTCGTTGGCCCGGAGCAGGGGAAGCAATTCGACCAGCACGCGCGGCGCCGGCGGAAGCGTGCGAATTTGTTGGAGATAGGTGTCGAGTGTGGGCATGGTCAACTCCGAAAGAGGACGGTTTCGCCGGATTCACCGGAGGTTTTTAGCCTGACTTCGCCAGTAGCCAGGCTGAGATGGACCGTGCGGCTGACGGTGCCTCCAACCTGCTCGGCTTTGATGACCAATCCATGCTTGCGCAGCACATCCATGAGACAAGAGTAATTACGCTGGCCGATATTGAAGTAGCCGCTTTTGTCCAGGAACTGAGCGCCACCGGCCACGCAAATGTGAACGCGGTGTTTGAGGACGCTTAATTCATAAGCGGCGCGGAACAAGGCGGGCAGGCCGGTATCGACAAACATGGCGGGTTGTTCCGTTGCTTTGGCCATGTTGATCGAGGAATCCGGGAGCATGGCATGGAGCAAGCCGCCGACGCGGGCGACCGGATCGTAAATCGTCACACCGATGCAAGAGCCGAGCGAATAGGTGGCCAGCACCATGCTCTGGTTGTTGGAAACAGCCAAGCCGCCCACACCAACGACAAGCTTCCGTTCAAATCCCTTAAAACTGGCTAATGATGGCGCGCCCATAAAATTGTCATTAAGAATTCTTTTGGTAAATGCTGGGCCGCAGGCAGCGCAAAGGCAGGTGCAGCCCATTTAAGCTTTCCGAGTGGCCGATAATGAGGAACCCGTGCGGGGCCAGATAGCGGCAAAGTTGGTTGACCAATTGCTCCTGGGTGGCACGGTCAAAATAAATCATGACGTTCCGGCAAAAAATGACGGGAAAGAGCTGGGCATGATGGTAGCTTTCGATGAGGTTGATCTGCTGAAAAGCCACCCGCTCCATAATGGCGCGTTTGACCCGGTAATAGCCGGCCCAGGGACCGATGCCTTTTTGAAAGTGGCGGGGGAGCCAGTCGCGCGGCACGGTCTGCACGCGCTCTTCATCGTAAAGGCCCTTTTTGGCTTTATCGAGGACTTTGGTGGAGATGTCCGAGGCGACGATCTTCCAATCCCAGCCCGCCGTTGTCGGATAGCGATCTGCCAAATAAAATGCTATGGAATAAGGCTCCTCCCCTGAAGAACAGGCGGCGCTCCACACCTGGAACCGCTTTTCCCCGGGGCGCAAGGCGGTGGGCAGGGCCGTTCCCACCAGGAACTTGAAGTGGTCCTCCTCGCGCAGGAAATTGGTGAAATTGGTGGTGAGCGCATCGACCACATGGGTAAACTCCTCCTCCGAGGCGGAAGCGCGCAAGTGTTCACAGTATTGGGGCAAGCTGGCGAAGCCCAGGTGGCGCATGCGCTTTCCCAGGCGCGCCCGGATGAGGGCCTCCTTGCCGTCATTCAATCGAATGCGGCACCGCTCATAAATGAAGTCGATAATGAAACGGCAGGCCTCAGCGTCCGTGCCAATGCCCTTCATGGTCGAGCCAGCGGACATGGTTACGCGGCCTCCTTCACGTCCAGATGCACGAGCGCCTGCGGGTCAAGAATAATCCCGATCCGGCCATCTCCCAGAATGGCCGCGCCGGCCATGCAGCGGTTGCCGCGGAAGACCTCGCCCAGGCTCTTAATGACGACTTCCTGCTTGCCCAGCAATTGGTCCACGAGGACGCAACGGGTCTCGTGGCCGGATTCCAACATGACAATGACGGAGTTGGCCGCCTCGGACGAAGCCGACTCAATGCCGAGGTGGGCATTAAGGCGCAAGAGCGGGCGGAGTTGCCCGCGCACGCTGACGACCTCGCCGCGGCCTTGAACCGTCTTAATCATGTCGCTGGTGGTCTGAAAAGATTCGCAGACCGAGAGGGTTGGAAAGATATAGCGGTGCTCTCCCACACCCACAAGGAGGCCGTCAATGATGGCCAGGGTGAGAGGAAGATAGATGCTGAATTTGGAGCCTTCGCCTTCGACTGATTGGATTTCGATCTTGCCGCGGAGTTTCTCGATGTTGCGCCGGACCACGTCCATCCCGACACCGCGTCCGGAAACATCCGTGACCTTCTCGGCGGTAGAGAAACCCGGGCGAAGGATCAGGCTGAAGATTTGGCTTTCGGAAAGCTGTTCGTCCTGGCCGACCAGTCCCTGTTCCACCGCTTTGGCGAGAATGCGATCGCGGTTGAGCCCCGCGCCGTCGTCCTTGATTTCGATGACAATGTTGCCGCCGCGGTGAAATGCTTTGAGGATGACAGTGCCTTTGGCCGGCTTGCCCGCTTTCAAACGGGCCTCGGGCTTTTCAATACCATGATCGACGGAATTGCGAATCATGTGAATGAGGGGATCGCTGATCTCCTCGACGATCGTCCGGTCTAATTCCGTGTCTTCCCCTTCCAGGGCCAGCTCCACCTGTTTGCTCAACTTGGCGGACAAATCCCGCACCAGGCGGGCCATTTTTTGGAAGGTGGGGCGAATCGGGACCATGCGCAGGGCCAAGGCGGTGCGTTGCAGGTCTTTGCTAATGCGGCCCAGGCGAGCCAGATCGCGCGTTAATTTCTCGCTTTGCAGGGTGCTTAACTCGGGGTTTTGAACGACGAGTGACTGCGCGATGACCAGTTCACCCACGAGATCGATCAGGCTGTCGAGTTTTAGGGTATCGACTTTGACCGAGCTGGCGGGTGCGGCCGCGCGAGCGGCCGCGGCATGGACCTGCCCGGCAACCGGTTCGGCAGAAGGCTGGCCAGAGGGCGGCGCCGCCGGGCTGGGGGTCTTGGCATCCGGCGAGAGGACGGCGCGCAGGCGCAAAAGCAAATTGGCGGTGGGAACAAGGATTGGTTCCGCGAATTGGGAACCGGACAAACGCGCCGCGATTTCGTTGGTAAATTGTTTCAGGGTATCGCCACCGGCGAGAATCAGGTTGATCACTTCGGGCGTGATCACAATCTTCTGCTGGCGGGCCAGTTCCAAGAGGGATTCGAGCTCGTGGGCGAGGGTTTGGATCGCCGTCAGGTTGAGAAAGCCCGAGCCGCCCTTGAAGGTATGAAAGGCGCGGAAGATGGAATTGAGCGTGTCGGCATCCGTTGGATTTTCCTCCAGGGTGAGGACGCCTTGCTCGATGTTTTGCAGGTGTTCCTGGGATTCGTTGATGAATTCGCTGAGCAGTTCTTTGTCGGACTCCAGGTTCAGGGTGAGCGCGGTTTCCTCGGGCGGGGCAGCTTGTTTGGGCAGGGGGGGAGGATTCTCGGCCTGGGAAGAAGGAGCCGCAGCAGGCTTGTCTGGCTGTTCCTGCCAATGGGCCGGAAGAGGTGGCGGGAGGTTATCCTCAGCGCAAGCTTGGCTGGCCTGTTGAAACCACGTCGCCCACTCGCCGAGGAGCTTCAAGTCGGCTTCGCTGAACATGCCGGTGGTTTCGAGAATGCGGTCCACCCAAGCGCGGGCTATCTTGGTGGCCTGGGCGAAACTTTCCGGGGGGGCCTGGCCTGCCGCGATTTCCTCAATTTGCCCAAGGAGACTGTTGATCGGTAAGAGACCGAGGTCCTTGCCTGCCGCGGCAAAGACCAGCTCGGTGGCAATTTTCTCGGCGAGCTTCTTAATCTCGGTAAAAGTTTGTGGGTTCATGGATGTATTTCCAACTTGGAAGATGGGGGTCTAAAAGTCCTTGAAATCACCTTCCATGGGGAGTTCATCCCGCTGTTTAGCCGAGGTGGCGGCGGGGGTGCGAACGTGGTTTCCGTTGCGGTGGGCATGCCCATTCTGCGCCTTGCCATTGGCGGCGGCGGCGTGAGCGGCTGGAGCCCGGGCCGCTTTTTGTTCCGGTTTGGCGGCAAAGCCAGCGGTGATGGGTTTGGAGTCCATTTGATTGCTTCCCACTAGCGTTAACAACTGGCCAACTGATCCCTTCAACACCAAAGCCTGGGCATTGAGTTCCTCCGCCGCGGCCGCGCTCTCCTCCGCATTGGCCGCGTTGGACTGTGTCACCTTATCCATTTCCGCGACCGCGGTGTTGATTTGTGTAATCCCTTGAGTCTGCTCCCGTGAAGCATTTGCCACTTCCGCGGCCAATTCGTCCACTTGGCGTGTCTTGCCCACAATTTCATTTAAACTTTGCGCGACCTTGGTGCTGAGATCCACGCCTTGGGCGGTCTTTTGAATGGCGCCTTCGATTTTTGCCGCCGTCTCCTTGGCGGCCTGCGCGCTGCGTTGCGCGAGGTTGCGCACCTCGTCCGCGACCACGGCAAAGCCCATGCCAGCCTCGCCGGCGCGGGCCGCTTCCACGGCCGCGTTCAAGGCCAGGATGTTGGTTTGGAAAGCGATTTCATCGATGGTTTTGATAATCTTGGCGATATCGTCACTGGAACCCTTAATTGCTTCCATCGCGGTGCTCATGGCCTGCATGTCGCCCGAGCCTTTGTCCGCCGCGGCGCGGGCGTGCTTGGCGAGCTCGTTGACCTTCTGGGCGTTTTCGGCATTGCGTTTGGTCATGCTGGACATTTCTTCGAGGGATGAACTTGTTTCCTCCAGCGAAGCAGCCTGCTGGCTGGCGCCTTCGGCCAGCGATTGGCTGGCGGAGGAGACTTGGCCCGCCGCGCTGGTTGTTTGTTCCGAGCCGCTGGATAAGTCATGTGCGACTTGATTGAGAACGACGGAAATGCCGCGGGTGACAAGAACTCCGATAATAATACCCAGGACGAGGCAGGCCACGACCGCGACCGACACGGCGCGTTTGGAGGAGGACACTAATTGCACAATTTGCTGGGTATCTGTAGAAGCCTCGGTCGCGCTGTAATCGCGAAGGGCCTCAACCGCGGTGACAAATTCGTTGCCCACCAGCCCGGCGGACTGCAGATATTTCTGAACATCCTCCGCTTTGTTTTGGCTGCTGGCATCGCGGAGTTTGCGGGTCTCGACCAGATAGCTTTCCCAGAGCGGCTTCACCTTGGAGAAAAGAGCCCGTTGTTCCGGGGTCTGCAGGCGCTTCTCATAACTGGCGATAAAGTCGGACATCTCGCGTTCTTCCTTCTGTGCTTGCTGTTCCAATTGCTCCTTCTTGGCTGCCTCGCTATATACGGCGTGCTTGAGGTTGGACACCCGAAGAGCAACGGCTTGAAACCGAATATTGCCCGCCAGGGTGAGGTCCGGCATGCTTTGGGTGGCGATCGCGTCGATATTATGGTAGATGCGGTTAGTTTTCAGCCAACTGACGACGCCTAAGAGCAAGGTGATGAACATCAAGGCCCCAAGAGCCCCAGCTATTCTTTTTGCGATGGTCCAATTTTTCATGTTGTGGCCTTTAGCCTGGTCTCGAGTTTCCTAAAATGTGATCTCGCCACTTTGGGCGACACCGCTTCCGTCACTGAGGACGCGGTTGATGTTGAGGAGCGTCTTGACCGTTCCTTTAATCTTGGCCATGCCCATGATGTACTCCGTGGACATTTGCGCTCCAAAGGACGGCGGTTCTTCGATGTCGGAAGGGGCCACGTTAATAACCTCTTCAACCCCATCGACCACCAAACCGACGTGAGCTATTTTCCCCTCGGTGAATTGGCCTTGCACGACGATGATGCACGTTTGGTCTGTGGAGGCGGTGTCGGCCAGCCCGAGGCGCAGGCGCAAATCGATGACCGGGATGATCTTTCCCCGCAGATTGATCACGCCGCGCACGTAAGGGGGCATTTGCGCGACGGAGGTGATGGTGGTGAGCCGGATGATTTCGCGGACCTTGAGCACGGCAACGCCGTAACACTCGTTGCCCAAGGTGAAGGTCAGGTATTTTCCGGCAATCGCCTGGACGCCCGTCGCCGGCGAGTTGGATTCAGCTTTTGTTGTTGAGTCAGTGGCTGTCATATTTTTTTTGCTTTGTTGTTTTCGTGTGGCTCACGCTGTCAGAACTTGTTTACCCGCGCAGGCCCGGAGTTTTGTATCGACTGAACAAATGTGTCTTTTTAGCCAGTTGCCCAGCAGTTCCTTGATTTGCAGCACGGCGGTGGTGGAGGGGCCGTCCTGTTTGACGGTTTCGACCAACTTTTGGTAATCGTTGAGAAATTGGATGTGCGCGGCTTTGTTTTGGCCGCGGGCGGGACAGTGATGGTTCTGCATGACCTCTTCTTCGTGGCTGAAATGTGAGGTGGCGTACTCGCCGAGAAAGCCGAGCAACTCCATCAGTTCCTCTTTGGCGGTGCCGGCGAGGCAGGCTTCCTGCAGCTCATTAATCCGCCGGATCAATTCCTGATGCTGGGAGTCGATGGATTCGACACCGGTGGTCATCTGCTTCTCGTCCCATTGGATGATGCCGTTCTGGGTCTGCACTCGCTCCCCAAGCATGGGAATGGGCGGAGAAGCCATCCGCTTTGCCGTGGGCTTGGCGCGAGGCGGCAACGCTTCCGCCCTAGCGCGGCCATTGGCTGGTGGCGAGGGCGGTTCGGGAGAGAAGTCGCTATGTTCACCTGTGAGATTCGTACCGCCGACGAGCCTGACCAATTCGCGAACCGATTCCTTCATGATATTGGCTTGCGCACTGAGCTCTTGGGCGGAGGCGGCGCTTTCTTCGGCCGCGGCGGCGTTGCTTTGAGTGACTTTGTCCATTTGTCCCACGGCCATGTTGATTTGCTCGATCCCTTGCGTTTGCTCGTTGGAGGCGCTGGCCACGGCGGCGGCCAATTCATCAACCTGCCGCGCTTTGACCACAATGTCGTTCAAAGCGGCCGCAACCTTCGAGCTGATTTGGACCCCTTGTGCCGTCTTGCTAATGGCGCCCTCGATTTTGGACGCGGTCTCCTTGGCCGCCTGGGCGCTGCGTTGCGCGAGATTTCTCACTTCTTCAGCGACCACGGCAAAACCCATTCCTGCTTCGCCGGCGCGAGCGGCTTCCACGGCGGCGTTGAGAGCGAGAATGTTGGTTTGGAAAGCGATTTCATCAATTGTTTTGATGATCTTGGCAATGTCGTCGCTGGAAGCTTTGATCGCATCCATCGCGATCTTCATAGACTGCATGTCGGCGACGCCGCTTTCGGCGGCGGACCTGGCTTGTTTGGCCAGTTCGTTGGCTTTTTGGGCGCTCTCGGAATTGCGTTTAGTCATGGAGGACATCTCTTCCAAAGAGGCGCTGGTTTGTTGCAAGGATGCGGCTTGTTCGCTGGCCCCTTCCGCCAGGCTGTGGCTGGAACTGGTAATCTCATGCGAGGCCGATTCGGTTTGCTCGCTCACCGATTCAAGCTGCTCGATGGCGGCAGAAAGAGGACGGACAATAGAGCGCCGATTGAAGAAGTAGAAACCCGCCAGAACCAAAACCAGGACCATCCCTCCGCCAGCGGCCATGGTTTTCATGGTGGACATGACCACGGCGTCATGGCCGACGTTGGCCTTGAGAACAAAAGCGCCTTTGATGTCGTTCAGTTTCATGTTCTCCATGGGAACACCGAGGGCGTCTTTGCCGTCGGCGGTCAAGCTTTTCGCCGGGTCGCCGTGGCAGATCAGGCAACTGGAGGTCAGACGAACGGGCCGGGCGAGGATCAATTCGTCGTGGCTGCGATCTTCCCAAAAGTACTCCGTCTCTCCTTTTTGGAAGGCGTCAAAGGCGGCGGCGAAATCGCGTCCGTTGTTATTTTTTGGATTGCGGGCCGCCAGATCAGGCCGGGAAGGGGTGTAGAACTTGAAATGGCTTTTGTCGGCCGCGCCTTGCACGGATTGCCAGGCGGCGACAATGGGAATGGTCTTGTAGAGGTCTGTGCCCTGGTAAGCCTCAGAGAGCGGGCGCCCGGCGGCTTGCTTGAGCGAAGTCTCCCGGACACGGGCCATGTCGAACATCTCACGTTTGTGCAATTCGTCCATGTTCGCCGCCACCAGCTCCGATTGCTCGATGATGGAGCTCATTTTTCCACGCAATTCGGTGACGCGATTGTGGCTGGAGACCTGGTAAACAATGGCGATGCTCAACCCTGTGGCCAGGGTAATGGCGCCACTGACGGCGAGCATGATTTTGCTTTCAAGTTTCATCGATTTGGATTTGGTGGTCGCACTGGTTTGCGGTCGTTATTCAAATGTCAGGACGCGTGATGCACAGCCTTACTCTATTTATCGGGAGTTCCGGCAAGGGTCTTAAGAGATAGTTTTTGGTAAAGACCAACCATTTTTTGCCGCGAGCCGGCCAGTAGATTGCTGGCGGGCACTAGAATTAGAACTTTGCCAGCGCGCCCAACGAGACGAGGTGCCGGTCAAAATCGCGGTTTCCAGGGTTAACGATGTTGTCCTGGAGATTGCGAGCCAGGTCGGCTGAATAAGCCAGGTTCAAACTGAAATGGGGATTGACCGTCCAGGTTAGTCCGCCGGAAAAGGTGTAGGCAATATCGTTGCGATGGCTGGCGGCGATATCTCCGCTGTTGTAATCTGCCTCCAAAGCGCGCGCGCCGAGATCGAGCGCGAGCTGGCTGTTGAGCTTGCGGTGGTAGCTTAAGTCGTAAGTGCTGTCGAAATAAGGGATTTTTCCGCAGATGGAGACCCACTGGAATTGCCTGTATTTTAGAGCAAACAAGTCGCGCGAGCTGGCTTCCGCCGTGATGGAAGCCTCGGCGTAATAGGTGACCGGATGCAGATTGCTGAGGGGGGTAATATGAGTCGCGGTGTCCCCCTGGTAACTGCGAAAGTCCGGACCGGCCTGCAGGCTCATGGTCAGCCATTTCAACGGTTTTCCTTCCGCGCCGACCAAGGCGCGTTGATAATCGCTTGAAGAACTATAGGGTGAGAAGGCCAAGGATTGCTGATACTGGTGTCCTTCGCGGAAGCCCACGGTCAGCGCGGTTTCCGGGGAGACCTTGTATCCGAAATCCAAGCCGCCGTTGAGATCGTATCGGTTTGGATAGTTCTGGTAACCCTCCACACTCATAAGGTCCGTCATGAAACCATAATACGAGAGTGAAGCCGTGGCGCGGGCGAAGCAATTGTCCCAATCATATTGGAGCGCGAGTTTGGCCCGATCTTGAAGCTGCTCCCTTCGCTGGGCCGCCCAAACGGTCGCCCACGCGTCGAGCAATCCCCCCGGATAAAGCGGGCCTTTGTCGCTGCCGTCGATGTAGGATGCTGTGTTATCAAGACTAAAGGACAGGTTGTCCGCTTTGCCCTTCACCGCCGTGATGAAACGATGGGCATCGTAATTCTCCGACGACGCGTCGTGGTACATAACAAAATCCGGCGCGTAGATCAGGGACAAAAGTTCAAACGGCCCTTGTTTGCCAAGCAACGGGGCGAAATTAAAACCAACTTTCGGGGAGATGGTTGTGATCCACGAGGAGCGGTTTTCTAAAGCGGCGACACTGCCGGAAGGAACCGTGTAGGAGGGGTAATACTTTGGATCCACTCCAGACATGAAAACGTTATTATCGTAGCCTTCCCGAACACTGGCTGAAGCTTCCGTCAGCCACGCTGGCTTTTGCAGGGAGGCCGAATCCATGACGGTTTGATCGGCGGCCGAGGCTCCGGGGGCCTGGCAAAAGAGCGCCGCGGGCAGCAAGGCGCGCGAGCAGCGAATTAACTTCAGTTTGTTGCATGATGCTTTTTTCATAGTTGTTTTGGGTATGGCATGGGTTGACGGGCAACCGCGGAGGATCGGGATGAGTTTGGTTTCCATTTCGACCGCTTCGCCTGAACTCAGTTGTTAGTCATTAATAGACGCGATGTTGTGTTCATCGGGATTTGCCGTGTTTTCTTAATAGACGGATTTTGGCAAAGGCTGAGCAGTTTTTGCGCGGCAGCAGTAACATGTTCAGAAATGGATGTTATCGTCCGTTGGACGGGCCGTGGAAATTGTCCTGTAACTGAAGGTCGTTGCGGCCATTTCCCGTCATCCTTGGATTGGATGGTGCAAAGTTGTCTCCTTGATCGGGGGTGGCACCGCGCTTTGTCTTTGGCATGGGTGGGGTCAGCTTGTTTCGGCGGACGGGAGGCGCCCACGATCCGGCCATGTCAGCGTGGTTGCCCTCAACGAGGCACAGCAGGTCCGCGACGGATTCGTTGAGGGTTTGGGCTTGGGCTTTGAGTTCCTGCGCGGCAGCGGCGCTTTCTTCGGCATTGGCGGCGTTGGATTGCGTGACTTTGTCCATCTGGCTAACGGCGGCGTTAATCTGCGCGATGCCTTGGTTCTGTTCCCGCGAAGCGCTGGCCACTTCCCCCACCAAGGCGTTGACTTGGTGAGCTTTGGTGACAATCTCTTGGAGCGCGGCGGCCACTTTGCCGTTGATTTCCATCCCTTGAGAGGTCTTGTCGAATGCGTTTTCGATCTTGCTGGAGGTTTCCCTGGCCGCTTCGGCGCAACGCTGGGCCAAAGTGCGGACCTCATCGGCTACGACGGCAAAGCTTAAGCCGGCTTCGCCGGCACGTGCTGCTTCGACGGCGGCATTGAGGGCGAGAATATTGGTTTGGAAGGCGATTTCATCTATGGTCTTGATGATTTTGCCAATGCTATCGCCGGAACCTTTGATAGCTTCCATCGCTTCCTTCATGGATTGCATGTCCGCGACGCCGCGGTCAGCCGCGCGATGGGCGTCTTTTGCCAGCTCATTGGCCTTTTGCGCATTTTCCGAATTGTGCCGGGTCATGGAAGTGATTTCTTCAAGAGAGGCGCCGGTTTCTTCCAAGGAGGCGGCTTGTTCGCTCGCGCCTTCCGCCAAGGAGTGGCTGCCGTTGGAGATTTCCGCGGAGGCGCTATGAACTTCTTCGGCCCCGCGGGCGAGAGCCGTAATAATGCGATGCAACGGTCTGGTCACCAGCGTTCTGACGGTCAGCCAAACCAGCACTCCGGAGAACAGGACAATGGCGATCGTGCCCACTCCGGCCACCACGGTATCGCTGTGGCGGATTCCGGCCGCGGCTAGATTCCAATCGGCCTTGGAGGTCTCAACCGCCTTGGTCGAAACGCGCAAAACGCCTACCCCGCCGATGGTGCCCGCCTTGAGGTCGTCATGGCATTCGAGACAACTCTTCGTGACCTCGATTGGCTGGTAAATCTCAAAGGCCTCGTCCGTCCTTCTGATATAATTGTCTGTTTTGGCCAGGACCTGGGCCTTTATCTCCGGCGAGAGTTCCTTGCGGGATTTCACGAAATCATGATGCGTTGAAAAAGAGGCAACGCCCGTATGATCGTAGATGGAGTATTCCAGGAGTCCTTTGATGTCGCTGAAGTTGGTGACCAGAACGACCAGCTCAGACATTTCTCCTTTGGCAATCGTTCTCTTAATGAAGACATTCATTGTCCGAGCAATGTCGTTGGCATGTTCTTGCTCGGCTTTATCGATCACCTGCAGATTCTGCCTGGCAAAGGCGCTCAGTTTGCTTTGGCTGAGAGTCTGCTGGATGGCTTCCCCGCCAACGAAGACAACGAGGATGGCGCCGACCAGCGCCACAACGAATTTTGTTTGCAATTTCATTTGTTAATCGAGCTAAAGATCTGGGCTGGTAGTTGACGGATCAATTGTTTCCTTCATTGCCATTTGTTAAATATATCGGGTCGTGGCAGCAACAACTGAGGGACGAAAAGCCCTGTAAGGGGATGGGAAAACCCTGTAAACCGCGGCGGGAAAACACCACGGTCGCGGAAGAGACGGCGGGATTGAAGCTCTTGGAAATGCGGCCAGTCCAGCCGCTTATTGTTAAGGCGGAACGATTTTTTCGCGAATGGCGTACCGGACCAGCTCGGCGGTGCTGGGACAATTGAGCTTTTTCATGAGACGAGACCGATAGGCTTCCACTGACTTGGGGCTGATCTTCAAGTGCGCGGCGATTTCCTTGTTGCGCTGGCCGGCGGCGATAAGCGTTAATAATTGCTTTTCGCGTTCCGTGGGGGCGGCCTTGCCCGCTGTCTCCTTTTTACCCAGGCTGTTGCGGTACTCTTTGAGCACGGCGGCATTGACTTCGGGGCTGAGATAGAGTCTCCCCGCCATGACCGTTTCAATCGCCGTCATCAACTCTTCCGCCGCGCCTTGCTTCCAGACATATCCACAGGCGCCAGCTTCCAGAGCTTCATCGACGAGAGATTGATTGGCATCGCCCGAAAAAAAAGTGACTTTGATGGCGGGCCAGTTAGCCAGGATCCGGCGAGTGAGCTCGATGCCGCTCATATCCGGCAAATGCATGTCCATGATGACCAACTGGGGCTGCAACTCCGCGATGAGCTTCAGGGCAATAGCGCCGTTGGAGGCTTCGCCGATAATTGCCATGTTCGGTCGCGCTGTGATGGCGTGACGCAAGCCGCTGCGCAACATCCCGTGATCATCAACCAGGAAGATTTTGATGTTCGCTGTGTCCATGTTCGCTCATTGTCTGATCGTAAACGCGCCGCTGAGGCGACAAACGCCCGGCCGGCATGCAAAGAAGTTCCACGCCTTTCCGCGACAAAATGGAGGAAAGGCGGAGTCCATGCTCGCCAATTATTGCCATTACTACAACATTTTTTACGAAGTCAAAAATGAAACGGCTTGGCTCGACCGAGCCTGGCAGACAACGGCTTTGCCCGTAAACGGTGGGTGGCATCGGGTCAATTGCCCTCATTGGTGTGCAAGATCCAATGTCCTGGTGTCACCAGTACTGGTGACTGGTGCGGTTTTGGAAATGCGCTAGAGTGGTCACGTTGGAAGTGCAAAAACGCAGGGTTCCGTGTGTGTCCAATGGCGTATGTCTGCGGCGCCGCACAACAGCAAAGCGACAAATTTAAAGTTTTTGTTCTCACAAAAGGCCGGGCTGACCCGGCCTTCTGTTTTATACCCTCCGCCCTCGCTTCTTCGTTTGTCCTTTACCGCCTGGCTTGGCAGCGTTCGGCTAGTTCCGACGCCGGGTAGGTCCAAATCTCGGCCAGGGTGGGATGGTAATGGGGCATGGCGGCCAATTCCTCCACCGTCATTCTCTTGGACATCGCGGCGATGATTTCATGGATGAGCTCGCCGCCCAGCGGGCCCGTGCAGGCCCCGCCCAGGATTTCGCCCGAGGCCGGGTCGGCCAGCAGTTTCACGAAACCATCCCTTGCCTCCATGATCATCGACTTGCCATGTTCGGGAAAGGGGTGAGTCGCGGCAAGGTAAGGAATTCCCCGCCGCAGAGCGTCTTTCTCCGTCAATCCGACGACAGCGACCTGCGGATCGGTGAAAACCACGCAGGTCAATAGCCGGTAATTGATGTTTCGCGGCCGGCCTGAGTGGGCGATGTTGTGCGCGGCGATTTCCCCTTGTTCGATGCCGATATGCACAATTTCATGCGGGCCCGTGCAGTCCCCCGCCGTGTAAATGTGCGGCGCGCTGGTTTGCATGGCCGCATTGGAGCGGATTCGCCCGTCTTCGGTGTCCACGCCCGCCGTTTCGAGGCCGAGCCCAGCCGTGGCGGGCCAACGTCCGAGCGCCAGCAGGATTTCCGCGGCTTGAAGGCGCTTCCTGCGTCCGCGATGGCGGATGGTGACTCCCTTTTCCTTTCCCTGGCGAAACGCTTCCAGCAATTTCGTGCCGGCGCACACCGTCACGCCATCGCGCCGCAACACTTTTTCCAAAACGGCGGCCGCGTCCGCATCGAATCCGCTCAACAAATGCATGCTTCTCTGCACGAGTGTCACCTCGACGCCAAACCGGCAAAAAAACTGCGCCAATTCCGTTCCAACCAGACCGCCGCCCAGAATGATCAGGGACGGCGGCAAAACCCGCAACGACAACGCCTCGTCGCTGGTGATAAACCCGGTGTCGTTCAAAGACGGCAGCGGGGGCGGCGCGACCACGGAACCGGTGCAGACAACGAAATGTTTGGCCTTAATGTGGGCTGGCGCTTCTTTCCCGCCGTTCAATTCCAGGGTGTGGGAATCGATGAAACGAGCGTTGGCGCGAATGAATTTGAATTTTCCTGAGGTTAGTTGTTTCCGGCGATATTGCGCGAAATCGTCGATCATCGCCTCTTTGCGCGCCATGACGGCGGAAAAATCGAAACCTACCTTGGGAACCGACAACCCCCAAGTGCCCGCCGAGCGGGCCAAATGGAGGATTTCGGCGGCGTAGAGCAGGGCCTTGCTCGGCATGCATCCCCGCAAGATGCACAACCCGCCCACGTCGGCGCCGCCTTCGATCACCACGGTTTTCAGGCCCTCCGCCGTGGCCGTGCGCGCGGCGGCATACCCCGCGCTGCCGCCGCCGACGATGGCGACGTCCCAAATTGCCGAATCCTGTTTGTCAGATGTTTTATTCATTGAAAATGAAAATGGAACCGGTTCACCACGTTTCGACGGAATCCGAGTCAAATATTTTTTCCAGCAACTTTTTGTAATCCGGACGGGCCGTTCTCAAATCCATCACTTCGACCTCAACCGCCAGGCCGTCTTTCTGGCGGGCGATGATTTCCGGCCCCAACGTGTCGTCGGGCCGCGTGAGAATGTGCAAGACACGGCGCATTTTTAAAAGCGGAGAAGGCAGTTCCGCGCCGCCGCCATTTCGGCCAATTGCGCGTCGGAGATTTCGGCGAATGGCACGGCGGCCTGGCCGGGCCGTGCCAATCCAGCGGCACCTTGTTGCGCGTAAATCGGGACGCGCCCTTCGGCCAGCATGGAAAAGTGCCGCGCATGATTCTCGGCGTCCACCAGGCCCATGTCTTCGGGATTCTTGCCCAGGAGCAACACGGCCGGCCCGCGAAGATAGAGGGTGACTTCGACTTTTTCCCAAGCGCTCACCCCTGCGGCAATGCGCAGCGCTTCCGCGGGTCGCCCGCTGGCGCGGGGGTCTTCGGCAATGATAAAAAGCGCGCGGAAACTCATCGGCCAATTCAATTAAAACTAAGAAAACGATCGGTCGCCGCCATGATGTCGCTCAACGAAGCCAGGCCGGCGAAGGCGGCCTGCTCATCGCGCGGGAGTTGGCGGCGTTGCGCGGCATAAGCGCAAGCGAAGAGCTTAAGGCCCTGCGCGGTTAGGCGGCGCAGGTGGGAATCCCCCAGGCCTCGCACTGCCTCATCAACGCAATACAAATAGACCTCCACCCCTTCCTCCAAAGCGGCTTCCGCCAGGTGCAGCCCATGCTGAAAGCCGGGCTGGCCGGGGGAAGTGGAAAGCAAAATCCCCAGTTTTTTGCCGCGCAACGACATCGTGGCAGGCTAGGGCATGGTTTGCGGAACGTCAAATAGGCCGCGGAGATTTTATGGTGGGGCGGCGCTGGGCGGAGCTGCCGCTCCGCCGACTGAAGTTTGGACGTTTTTTGGCCGATCTAAAGGCCAATCCCAGCGAAATCAGGAACAGGGATCGAAGGTGTGACATGGATGGAGAGATTTACAGAGCAAACAGAGGGAACGGAGGAGGAACTAAAAAGGCCGAAATTAGGGCTGAGCGGCAGCTCAGCTCCACCCTCTGTTTCCTCTGTCCCAGATTCTTTTTGCTTGGGAAGAATATCCAAACTCCAGGGGTCGGAGCTGCCGCTCCGCCCAAATATTCCTCTTCGCCGGCGGAATTCACGAACCTGCCCAAGAAAAAGAATGGGCGGCGCGGCAGCACCGCCCGCACCGCCCCACCGATTGTCGTTGCGCTCCCTCATTAGACCAGCTTAAGACGGCCATGCCGGCTATCGTTTTCCTTTACTGGCCAGGGCTTTATCTTATACTGCGGCCATGCTTTCCATTGAGGAGAATAAATTGTTCCAAGGCCTTGCGCCGAGGGACTTGGAAGTATTGCGCGGGGCCACGCGCGAAATCAGCTTTGCCGCGGAGCAAGTGATTTTCCAGGAGGGCGACGAAGGGGACGGCATTTACTTTCTCAAAGAGGGCCTGGTGCGGATTGCCTCCAGCGGGGGCTATGGCGATTTAAAGGTTTTGTCCCGCATCCGGCCTGGAGAAGTCTTCGGGGAAATGGCGGTTTTGGATAACCAGCCCCGCTCCGCCAGCGCCACCGCGGATGGGCCGACAACGGTGTATTTCATCAGCCGGGCCGGATTGGATCAATTGCTGGAGCGAGCGCCGCATTTGGCGACGGCGCTGGTGCGGGAGGTTAACCGGCGGATGCGGGAATTTAACACCAAGTATGTGCGCGAAGTCCTGGAGTCCGAACGCATCGCTTTGGTCGGCCGGTTTGCCAGCTCCATCGTTCACGATTTGAAGAATCCTCTCAACATCATTGGCATCTCCGCGGACATGGCGAGCATGCCGGATTCGTCTGAGGAATCGCGGCAGGTCTCGAGGGACTGCATTCGCAAGCAGGTCGATCGCATTACGACCATGATC
Organism: Limisphaerales bacterium; assembly: GCA_052139695.1. Classification (GTDB taxonomy): domain Bacteria; phylum Verrucomicrobiota; class Verrucomicrobiia; order Limisphaerales; family Palsa-1400; genus PLGF01. The sequence continues at coordinate 9,233 of JBKQWF010000068.1, read as the reverse complement.
ACGGAACTGCTTGAATTCACCCAAGGTTCCCACGATAATTTTGTCCTGGCCCAAGTTGATTTTAAACACTTCACCGAACAAACCATCGAGGAAATTCGCGCGGAGGTTTCGCTCAAATCGGTCGTGATCGAATATCTCAACGCCCCTCCCTCTGTGCCCGTATGCATCAATCCGCAGCGCATCAGCCGGGTCTTTCATAATCTGGTTGGCAATGCCGCTGATGCCATGGCTGGCGGCGGCACGGTGAAGTTGCGCTTCACCGTCAGCGGGGAGGAAGTTATCACCGAATTGGAAGACTCGGGCAAAGGCATCCCGCCACAGATGTTGGATCGTCTGTTTCAGACGTTTGCCACTTATGGCAAGTCCAATGGCACCGGCTTGGGTCTTTCCATCTGCAAAAAAATCGTCCAGGACCACCAGGGCAGGATTTACGCCCGCAATGTTCCCGGCGGCGGCGCGCTTTTTGGCTTCACCTTGCCTCTGCCAAAGGTCGAAGCGAGGGCAGCCTAGCCGCTTGGCCTGCCCCAGATGAACCGCATCCGTCTGCTGCCTGAGCAGGTGGCCAATCAGATCGCCGCCGGCGAAGTGGTCGAGCGTCCCGCCAGCGTGGTCAAGGAACTGGTCGAGAATGCGCTCGACGCCCAAGCCGCGCGCATCACGGTGGAAGTCCAGGCCGGCGGGCGCAGCCTCATCCGCGTGACCGACGATGGCATCGGCATGAGCCGGGATGACGCGTTGCTTTGCCTGGAGCGCCACGCCACCAGCAAGATCACTCGCGCGGAGGATTTGAGTACAATTGCCACGATGGGCTTTCGCGGCGAGGCCCTGCCCAGCATCGCCAGTGTCTGCCGCTTCACCTTGACGACGCGCGAACGCGACAGCGCCAGCCCGGAAGGCACGCAAGTTGTCATCAACGGCGGCAAGATCGCGGCCGTCAACGCCTCTGGCAGCGCCCCTGGCACGAGCGTGGAAGTGCGCCAGCTTTTCTTCAATTTGCCGGCGCGGCGGAAGTTTCTGCGGACGGAAGAAACGGAGTCCGCCCATATCCAGCATTACTTAACGCTCGCCGCCCTGGCCTTTCCGGAGATGGCCTTCGACTTTTTAAAGGACGGGCGGGCTGTCTGGCAATTGCCCGCCGTCAAAACCCGCTCCAGGCTGGACGCGCTGAGGGAACGGTTGCGCGCCCTCGGCTATCCTGACGAGAAACTGCTGGCGATCGAGTTCTCCGGAGAGTTGCCTTCGGTCGAGGACCAGGAAGGAACGCCGGCCGCGGAACCGGCGCGCCTGTCGGTGTGGGGTTTTATGGGCGCGCCGGGAGTATCGCGGGCCTCGCGCGAAGAGCAGCATGTTTTCGTGAATCGGCGCCCGGTGGAGAATCGCGGCATCAATTTTGCGTTGCTCGAAGGCTATCGCACCGCGCTGATGAAGGGCCGTTACCCGGTCTGCTGTCTGTTTCTCGAAATCGACCCGGGGGAAGTGGATGTCAACATCCACCCGGCTAAGCGGGAGATAAAATTTCATCGTGAGAGGGCGGTGCGCGCACTGTTGACACGCGCTGTCTCGGACACGTTGCTGCGTTTTCACGCCCAAATCGCCGCGACCGCCATGGCGCCTCCTGCCGTTCCGCCGCCGCTTCCATCCCTTGCTCAACCACAGCCACAGCTTGAGGCAGTGAATTTGCCGGAATTACGGCCTTCTCCCGTACTGCCGTCGGCCCGCCCGGTATCGCCTCCACCGGCAGACGTCGCCCCATCGCCCGCAATGCCGGTTGCTCCTGGCCCGGCCGTCGTGCCGCATCCTTCAGCGCTGCTGCACGTTCCGTTGCGCCTCGTCGGGGTGATTGGGAAGTTATATGTGGTGCTGGAGTCGGACCGCGGCTTAGTGCTCCTGGACCAACATGCCGCGCATGAACGAATCCTTTATGAGCAAATGCTCCGCCGCCTGGAGGAGAGCGGCGCCGCCCCGTCGCAACGCCTGCTCCTGCCCGCCACCGTCGACCTGACGGCACAGGATGCGCAGTTCTTGCGCGGGCAACTGACGGTCTTGACGCGGTTAGGGGTCGGTTTGAGCGAATTTGGCGAGCAAACCTTTCTGCTCGACGCCCTGCCGCCGTTTGTCAAAGCGGGCCAGCCGCGCCAATTTATTTTGGAGTTGATCGATGAGCTAAAGTCCGCCGGGCAAGGCGTCAATACGCTGCGGCTGGGGGAGCACACCATCGCCAAAACCGTTTGCCGTCATGCGGTTAAAGCCAATGATCCGCTTTCCGTGCCGGAACTGGAGAATCTGATTGAGGCTTTGCGGCACTGCGCCATGCCCTACACTTGCCCGCATGGCCGTCCGACCCTGATTGAGATGAACTTCCGGGAATTGGAGAAGAAATTCGGACGTTCACAATAGTTGATTTTCTCAATTCTGGCATGGCATCCCGGCTGCTGCTGTTACTTCTGCCATTTATGAACGACCAGCCTAAGAACATCAGCAACAAGCGTATCTTAATCGTTGACGATGAACTGGATATGCGCACCATGATGAAATGGATGCTTTCTTTGGACGCCCATGAGGTGGTCGAGGCCAACAACGGGGCCGAGGCGATCATGATGTTCGCGCAGAACCATTTCGACCTGGTCATGACTGATTATAAGATGCCCTTTCTCACGGGCAGCGAATTGGCCGCCTGCATCCGCCAAGTGGCTCCTTCCAAGCCAATCCTGATGGTTACCGGGTATTTTAATAGCTTGGGCGATTCCGCTCCGGTCGATGCCGTTTTGCGAAAACCCTTTAGCGTGGAAATGCTGCGCAGAGCCGTATCCAATCTCCTCTCCACAGCCGAAGTCGTTGCGGCATAAGCGGCCTTCTTCAGTTAGCTGGATTTCGTCAAACATGCTCGGAGACTTTTACCTTGCAAAATGACGGTATTAAAAGCCCAATGCCTAAAAACAGGACATGATGTTTAAAACACTCTCGCTCTTTTTCGCCGGGCTTGCTCTTCCTCTGCTGGCGAACGCCGAAGCCACCCTCTCCCCCAAAGAAAGCGAACTCCTTGGGTACGTGAACATTCTCCAGGGAACCGACTCACATTTTGAATTGTCCCATGGCAACACGTTGCCGTTGGTCGGCTCCCCGTGGGGGATGACGGATTGGTCGTTGGAAAACGCGAAGGGAAGCTGGTATTTTGAACTAAGCGGGAAGATCGACGGATTTCGCGCCACGCATCAGCCCAGTCCATGGATCGCTGATTACGGCCAGTTCGTTTTAATGCCTCAGTCCGGCGAGTTGCGGGTGGATCCCGCAGGCCGAATGTCCGTGTATGACGCGGCCACCTCGGTTCTCCGGCCAGATTATGAAAAGCTCGATCTAGGCAACGGCGAAATAACCGCTGAATTGACCGCCACTGAACGTGGCGCGGTGTTCCGCCTTGCCTACCATCGAAGCCCGACCGGCCGGTTAATCGTGAACGCGTGCGGCAAATCGGAGATAAGGATCGAAGGCCGGACCATCCGAGGATTGAGCCGGGCCAACAGCGGGGGAGTGACCACCAATTTCGCTTCCTATTTCGTAATCAATTTAGACCGCGATATTACCAAAGCCGACGTCTTTGCGGCCAACACCGCCACCGGGCAGTCCTCAGGCACAGGCGATGATCTGCGTGCGTATGTGGAATTTCAAACTTCGCCTGAAAGGCCGGTGGAGGCGCGGGTGGGAACCTCATTGATTAGTTGGGAACAGGCCGCGCGGAACCTGCAAGCGGAAACCGGCGGCGGGTTCGATGCGGTGCAGGCGCGAGTTCAAAAAACCTGGGAATCCAATCTTGGCCGGATTCAAATTGAGGCCAGAGAGAACCAGAAGAAGACGTTTTATTCCTGCCTCTACCGCGCGCAGATGTATCCTCACCGCTTGTACGAATTGGATTCCACAGGCAAAGCGATGCATTACAGTCCCTATGACGGCAAGGTCCACGAAGGCGTCCTTTACGGAGACATCGGCATTTGGGATGCCTTCCGCACGACCTTTCCGTTAATCACTCTTATTTACCCCGCGGAACTCAACGAGATCCTGCAAGGATTTGTCAATGCGGCGGAGGAAGGAGGGACATTGCCGGAGTGGCCCAGCCCGGGCTATCGCGATTGCATGATCGGACAGCATTGCGCGGCGATTTTTGCGGATGCCGTCGTCAAAGGCTGCCAGGGTTTTGATGTGGCAAAGGCTTATGCGTCGCTGCGAAAAAGCGCTTTCCAACCACCCGCCCACGGTGAATTAGTCAGAAGCGGACTGGCCGACTATATCAAACTCGGTTACATCCCGGACAAGGCGAGCACTTACGCGGTCTCGGCCACTCTGGATTATGCCTACGATGACTGGTGCGTGGCGCAAATTGCCCGGCAACAACACCAGGAAGAAGATTACCAAACTCTCATGGCGCGCGCCCAGAATTACCGCCGCCTCTGGGATGCTGGCACCGGATTTATGCGCCCCAAGAACGCGGCGGGCCATTGGATCGAACCTTTTGATCAGTTTGCCTGGGGTGGTCCTTACGCGGAGGGCGGCCCCTGGCAAAGCAGTTGGTTTGTGCCGCACGACACCGCCGGGCTGGCGGGATTGGCAGGCGGGCGGGAAAAACTGGCGTCCAAGCTGGATGAAATGATGGGCCTGCCTCCAGTTTATCACACCGGCGGTTATGGCTCTGTCATTCACGAAATGAGGGAGATGGGCGTTGCCAAGTTTGGGCAGTATGACCAAGGCAATCAGCCGGTGTTCGATGTGCTTTATCTTTACGCCGCCATCGGCCAGCCTTGGAAAACGGAATATTGGACGCGGCGGGTGTGTGAGGAATTGTTCGACTCCGGCGCGGCCGGTTTTCCGGGAGACGAAGACAACGGTTCGATGGCGAGCTGGTTTCTGTTGAGTTCCATCGGTCTTTATCCGCTTTGCCCGGGGACGCCAGATTATATGTTCACCAGCCCGCTGTTTTCCAAAGCGACTTTGTATCTGCCTCAAGACCGGGCCTTCGTCATCACCGCTTCATCCAATACTGTGAGAAATGTGTATGTTCAAAAGCGGCAATTAAATGGCATGGATGAGAACCGAACTTGGATCACGCATCAGGAACTCCTGCAAGGCGGAGAATTGCATACAAAGATGGGACCGGACGCCAACATGCGATCGGTCAAGGATGCGGATCTGCCTTATTCCGCCTCACGATAAACGGTTGGAACAGGTGTCCGGGCACGTCCAACCGGGCGGATTCGGTCCTCGTTAGTCAGGGCCAAAGCGGGACAGTTTTGCCCCGGGTAAACCCAGAGAAGGGCAATCTTCGACCAAAAACCGCCACACATCGGGTCTTTCTGTCAATTTAACATTAGCATAACTACTTGAGCGTTAGCAGCTTGTGAATTGGCATTAGCCGTGGAACTTTCGCTGGCGTGGTTAATGCTTACTTATGGCTCAATTAGCATGAACAGTGTTTGAAAAAGCGAAAGGCCGATTTTATGGCAAGATTATTCCCTCGCCCGCACGTATTCCTTTTAGTGTGCTCCGCGGTCTTCCTGGCGGGATGCCAGCACCCGATGGGACCGTCCGGAGCAGGCCAGACGGCCGCAACCCATCCTTTAATTGACGCCAGGCATTTTCCCGCGGCTGCCAGTCCGGTGGAACCCTGCGTCGTCAAGGTCAGTTTGGAAAAGGTCCCGGACCCGAAGAATGAGTCGCTCGTGGCCCAAAAAGAACCGGAGTCCTCTACCGTCCAATTGGGAGATGACTTTGCTCATATCTTGAAGATTCTTAGGGACCGGTAAGTGGTCTAATTGTGAATTAGACCACCAGGTCACCCGCTCCTGGATCAAGCAGCTATCGGACGAAAAACGACCGCTATTTCGCTTCTACGCCGGCCAGGACTTTGTCATTGCTTTCCGGAACTTCAACGAGTGGCGGAGCGTCCGGGATGGAAGCTTTATTAGCATCGGTGCTTGCGGCCACCCCGCCGCTGGTGGCACCCTCGTTAGGGTTGCGGGCGCGCTTGGCGCGCGGCAATGGGCTGAGCATGACGTTGATTCCTTTGCCAATGAGCTTGGGCGGGGCGTCCGGGTGGCCGAAAAGTGCCAGCGCCTTGACTAGTTTTTCTACTTGCTGGAATCCAAATTCCTTATGCGCCATCTCCCGTCCGCGGAAGCGCAGGGTGATCTTCACCTTCATATCCTCGCAGAGGAAATCGATGGAGCGCTGCATTTTAACGCCGAAATCGTGCGGGTCGATGTTCGGGCTGAGCTGCACCTCCTTGACCTTGTTGGCGTGCTGATGCTTGCGGGCTTCCTTTTCCTGTTTGGCTTGTTCGTAACGGTATTTTCCGAAATCAACCAGGCGGCAGACGGGAGGGTTCGCGGCGGAGGCGACTTCCACTAAATCAACCCCTTTGGCCCTGGCCATGTTAATCGCTTCGCCCAAAGGCAACACGCCCAGATTCTTTTGGTCTTCGTCGATGACCCTGACCTCGCGGGCACGAATCTTGCCGTTGACACGTGTGAACGAGGCGGGGGGAGAAAAGCTACGAGCGGGGAAAGGCCGACTCAAGAGGCCCTCACGGGTTGGAATATGTTCATGTACGCTTTAACAATTGCACATGCCGGGCATGGCCCAAGCTACGGATACAATAAGCCTGATCTGGAGTTTTCCGCAAGTCAAAAATTTTCCGCAAAAACCTCTCTTCAGCATAGGGATTTTGGCCTGTCCCCTCGTCCGGCTTGCCTTTGGCAGGGACTCTCACTATTTTTCGCGCCAATATGGCTGAAATTGCCCCATTTGCCGCCGTGCGCCCAAAACCCCAATTAGCCGGGAGAATCTGCCAATTGCCTTACGACGTCATGTCTTCGTCCGAAGCGCGTGCCCTGGCGCGGGGCAATCCCGTGAGTTTTTTGCGGGTGAGCAAGCCGGAAATCGAACTGCCGGAAAACACGGATCCTTACTCCCCGCAAGTGTATGCCAAAGGCGGCGAGCAATTCGCCCGGCTCTTGGCGGAAGGGGCGCTGGTCCGTGATGCCCAGCCCGCTTTTTATTTCTATCGGCAGATCATGGGCCGCCATCGGCAGACCGGCCTGGTCGCCGCCGCAAGCTGCCCGGAATATCTGCGCGGCATTATAAAGAAACATGAACTCACGCGCCCCGAAAAGGAAGACGACCGCGTGCGCCACATCGAAGCCCTCAACGCTCAGACTGGCCCAGCCTTTCTGGTCCATCCAGCCTCCCGGCGGATGGATGACCTGGCCGGCTCTTGCACGGACGGCACGCCCGACATTGATTTTACCGCCGACGACGGAGTGCGGCACACTTCCTGGACAGTGCGGGACGCCGCTGTCGCCGCCGCCCTCCGCGCCGCCTTCGCCGAAATGCCCTGTTTATATATTGCGGACGGCCATCATCGGAGCGCGGCGGCTGGCCGTGTTTTCCAATCCAGAAAAGGAGCGGGGGGGAGCGGCTATTTTTTGAGTGTTATTTTCCCGCATAATCAAACGCAAATCCTGCCCTATAACCGCGTCTTAAAGGACTTGAACGGCCTCAGCGGCGCGCAGTTGTTGAAAAAACTGGAGACCGTTTTTAGCGTTTCTGACGGCGGGCCGCCCCAACCCGGGGCCAAACATCAATTGGGCCTTTATTTGGAAGGGCGCTGGCATGTCTTGCGCTTTCGCCCGGAACAGACCGCCGGAAGGACCGGGATCGAAGGCTTGGACGTCACACTGTTGCAGGAGACCGTGCTAAGGCCGCTCTTCGGCATCGACGACCCTCGCACGAGTCAGCGGATTAACTTCGTCGGCGGGATTCGCGGCACGGCGGAATTGGAAAAACTTGTTCAAAGCGGCGACTACGCCTGCTCATTTTCCCTCTTTCCCACCAGCATTGAAGATCTTATGTCCGTGGCGGATGCCGGCGGAATTATGCCGCCGAAGAGCACCTGGTTTGAACCAAAACTCCGCGACGGAATGTTTTGCCATTTGATTTAGGCGCCAACAAAAACGGGAGAATTGTTTCTTATATTTGGGCGGCGCGGCAGCGCCGCCCCACCATGTTTGGGCGGGGCGTTATTGCCGCTACGCCCGCTGGACTTAGCGCGCGGGCGCGAGGCGCAGGTTGCGCAGCACTTGGGAAGTCGAGCGCGCTTTGTTCAAGGTGTAGAAGTGCAGACCGGGCGCGCCGGAGCGCAGCAGTTCCGCGCATTGTTGGGTCGCGTACTCAATGCCAAATTCAGCGCAAGCGTCGTCGTCCTCCACGTATTTTTCCAGGCTGTGCAGCAAGGGCGACGGCAGAGCCGCCCCGCACAGGGCTGTGAAGCGCTTAATCTGCGAGGCGGTCAAAATGGGGATGATTCCGGGGCAGATCGGCGTGGTGACGCCCTTCTTGGCCAGATAATCGCGAAAACGGAAGAAGTCCGCATTGTCAAAGAAAAGCTGTGTTAATATAAATTCAGCTCCGGCGTCAATCTTCAACTTGAGCCGGTCCCAATCCACTTCGCGGCCTTCTTTGCAGGCGACATGCCCTTCCGGAAACCCCGCCGCGCCAATGCAGAAGCCGCCCATTTCCTTGATAAACCCGATCAATTGCGAAGAGAATTCAAAGCCGCCGTCCGTTGGCGCAAAGCCCCCTCCGCCCGGTGGATCGCCGCGCAGGGCGAGGATATTGCGAACGCCCAGGCCGCGCGCCTGGAGCAGCACCGCGCGCAGTTCCTCGGCGGTGGCGTTCACACAGGTCAGGTGCGACATGGCGGTCAGGCTGTGCTCGCGCTGGATGCGATCCACGATCATCAGTGTTTTATCGCGCGTCCCCCCGCCGGCGCCGTACGTGACTGAGCAATAATCCGGCCCCAATTGCTTGAGGGCGGGAATCGTTTTCTCCAACAGTGTCCGGTCGCCCTCGTCCGTTTTGGGCGGAAAGAATTCAAAGGAAATGACCGGCTGCCGCAGCCGCGCTTTTTGCGCATGAATGTCGCGAATAAATTGCATTCCCCTACAGTATGAACAAAGGCGGCCAGGATTCAAGCGCGACCGGGTGCGATTGAATATTGTCGGGCAAGGTAGGGCACGTCACTCCGTGCGCGCCTTCCGCGGCGGCCACGGAGTGGCCGCCCTAGTGTGCTTGGCAGGTGTTGTGAACTATCGGGATGAAAGGAACCCGACGGAGGCGATGACGCCAACCGTAGCGGAAGGTTAGGCCGAGGCCGCAAGGCGCAGGTCGAAAGAACCGGAAGCGAA
>JBKQWF010000067.1:0-30880 GCA_052139695.1 Limisphaerales bacterium | reverse complement strand
AAAAACTTTCCCCAGGATGTCCCGCAAAAAGTGTTAAAACCTTTAACTCGCAACGAGTTGCCCGGCAGAAAAGGCGCGCCCTACCGATTCGGCGTCGCTAATCCTGGGAGGAATTCAGAACTGCGTGGATTTGTTGGAGATAATTATCCGCCAGCGTGTCCCAATCGAAATGCTTCAAGACGTAATCCCGCCCATTTCTGCCCAAGGCCTGGGCGAGAGCCGGGTCGCGGCGCAAGCGTTCGATGGCCAGCAGCAATTCTTTCGCATTCTCCGGCTCCATGCAGATGCCACTGGCGGTTTTGCGGATGAAATCGGCCGCCATTCCTTCCACGCCGAGAATCACCGGGCGGGACATAGCCAGCGCCTCAAGAATCTTGGAAGGCATCACTGAACAGAAAAGTTCCTGTTTCTTCAAATGCACCAGGCAGGCATCGGAAGCGGCCAGGAATTCGGGCACCAGCGCTTTCGGCTGCCGCCCCGCGAAGATCACATTCCCCAGGCCTTCCTTCCCCGCCGCCTCTTTCAGATGATCCTGGGTCGCGCCGCCGCCGACAATCAAGAAAATGACATCTCGGCTGGCGCGGGCCTTGAGGACGGCAGCCGCGCGCAGGACCACTTCCAATCCGCAGGCCATGCCCACGGTGCCGATGTAAGAACAAACGAACTTGCCTTCCAGCCCGAATTGTTTTCTGATGCCGATTCCTGTGGCCAGCGGGGAGTAGCTCTCGCGGTCGATCCCATTCATGACGATCCCAAGCTTCTGCAAGGGAACGCCGCGCGTTCGCAACTTCTGGCGATAACCTTCCCCGACGGTGACAATGTAATCCGCGGAGGCATAGAGGCGTTGCGCCAGCCATTGCAAAAGACCGATCAGGCAGGGATGGCGAATGGCTCCGACGGCGAGAATCGATTCGGGCCAAAGGTCGCGAATGCCGAGAATAAAAGGACGGCGCCGCAACCTGCTGAGGAACGCGCCCGCCCAACCGCAAAAGAACTGGGGGGAAGTTGCCAGCACGATATCCGGCTTTTTTAGCGCGCATCCCGCGATGGTGGCGGCAACCATAAATGAAAGGTAATTGGCGACACGTTTGGCCCTGCCCCGATTGGCCGCCACGTAGGTCCAAACCCGGACGACTTTAATTCCGGCCACTTCCTCCACTTGCCACAGCCTGTTGCGGTAGCCTTCATAAACCTTCCCGTCCGGCACGTTGGGAACACCCGTGAGCACCGTCACCCGGCACCCTTGGGCCACCCATCGCCGGCACAGGGCAAAGGCCCGCGTGGCCGGCGCGTTGCCTTCCGGCGGGAAGTAGTGTGTCAAAAATAAAATATGGAGCGGGCCGGCGGCCATATCATCTACCAACCATAATGGCGTTGCGCGATCTGCGCGCCGGACTGGAGATCGAACGATTCAATCTGGCGGGCGGGCGCGACACAGAACCCAAAACGGCTGCGCTTTTCCCGATTGGACCAGGCGAGTGTTTGGTTCGGCACTCGTTTGCCGAATTCGGAACAGGACCAGGATTCCTCCTTTCGCAATGCCCCTGCGCCGGCGAATCGCAAGGCGAAGAGGCCTTGCGGCGTGAGCAATCCCGCTTCCCGTTCCGTCGTTCTGACAATTTGACAAGCGGGATGCAAATGAACTCGCGCCACCGTCTCCGTCACGGCGTCAGCCGAAATCTCGTCCCGCACCATGAGCACTCCATCCCGATGCCAGACAAACTCCCGGGCGTGGCTCGGTTTGCCCTGCAAGCGATGGTAACCATCATGCCAACCGCTAAGACGGAAGCCAGCCTCGCTTGGGTCCCATCTAATATCGTGTGGCTGGCCCCGGCGCCCCACCCGAAAGGCCCCCCAGAACTCGCACTGATCCTGCCCCGCCACAGTCACGGTATTGTGCGCGGGCGTGGAACGGCAGTAGCGGCGAATCTCTGTCGGAAGATAATCGAAGACGCCACTGTCGATTATGATACGCTGCTGGCGGCACGACAACTCGAAGCTGAAAACATCTCCGTGAGCGTGCCCGGGATTGTAATCGGGGCCGATCGGTCCCGCGTCGCAGATGAGGGAAAAACCGTCGCTGCTGTGCCAGCCGTAATATCCCGCCTTGGGCAGGGCCCAGGCCGCGGCATCTCGGCGCCGCGGGGAACCGATGCCGAGACCGCGGGCCCAAGCCAGCAGTTGGTTTGGCCCGTTGCCGATGCCAAAGGCGCTGTCATTGAAGAGGGCGATTTGGCCATCGGGATGGGACATCAACTGAAGGGCTCCCAACGCCGGCGCCAGATAGGGCCGCATCAGCTCTTGGATTTCTCCATCGCCGGTCGCGTGGAGCAGCAGCAAAAGGAAGGTGACCCGCGCATGATACATGGGGGAGCGTTCGAAATGCATTCCATCGGAAAGGATCTGCTCCGGCAATTGCTGATGCAGCAACTGCCGGCCCTTTTCCAGCCATCTCGCGGCTGCCGCTCCTCTAAAACAGCATCCCACGAAAGCCAAAGCGGCTGCGTTCTCCAGCAGGTGATTGCCCATCAGATGGTATTCAAGGTTCGCACGGAGCCAGTCCAATTGCTGGCAAAGGCTCTGCCATAGTTGCTCTTGAAAAGCGGCGTCAGCCTCCAGTTGCCCCCGGAAGCGTTGCCAAAAGTAGCCGCACCAATTCAGGGAGCGAAGCGAGAGAGGATAGGGTTCCCAGGCGTCTGGGGCCCCCGGCGGGCATTGGTTGATCCAATGAAGCACAACCTGGCGGGCTTCCGCATAGTCCAAAGCCCAAAGCCACTCAAAGTAATGCAAGTTATACCGCCAGAGCTTGCTCATGGCCGCCGCAAGCCAATCCGGCGGCCAGCCGGTTTGCGTTCGGGTATTCAGGAAGCAAATGCTTCCCCCCAAGAGATCGTTGGAGCGGTTCTGTTGCGGCCCCGGCGGAAGAAAATTGCCAACCGGACGCCAAGCGCAGCCGGGATAGCCGGAATCGTTATATTTGACATTCTTTGGAAAAAAACGCCTGACTCGATGCCGCAGTTGCGCGGCGATTTGTCCAGAGCGCAGATGCCGGACGGTGTGATAGACGAGGCTCAGTTTGGATGAGGGAACAGTTTGCAAGGGCGAGAATTATGACATGGATAGGCGCCGGGCTCCCCCGTGAAGCGCGGATTCCATCGCGCAAAAACTGGCCCGCGTCACATTTTCAAGTTCCGCGAAAGAAATAAGCGGTTCCCCTCCTTTGTCAGCTCGATCGATAAATGCGGCCACCTCCTGTTCATGTCCCTTATCCTGCCGCCACGTGCGGAATTTTTTTGGGCCGGCAAATCCGTAGAAGCGCGTGGCGCGAAAATTTTCCAACCGCGCGATTCTCCCTTCGCTGAAGATTTCCAGTATCTCTTTGGGGTAACTCTTCGAGCCGTTGGCAAAGTAGTTCACCGTTCCGATGGAGCCGTCTCGGAATGAAAGTTGAATGCACATTTTGTCCGCGCGAACAGCGGGCCCTTTTCCCACCATGATGGCGCTCACCTCGGTCACCGCGGCGCCCGCGATCCAGGAAAGCAAATCAATAAAGTGACAGGCTTCACCAATGATGCGCCCGCCACCCCGCGCCATGTCCTGGACCCAATGGTCGGCCGGAATAGCGCCGGCGTTGACGGTCATGGCCAAACAAAGCGGCTCAGAGCGTCCCGCCAGAACTTCTTTGACGCGGAGCGTGTGGGCGCTAAAGCGGCGGTTAAACCCCGCCATGAGCAACCGGGCTTGCGAACTTGTGGAGCGTTGATATGCCGCGGAAACTTCGGCCAGATCCGCTTCATTCAAACAAAGTGGTTTCTCGACAAAGACGTGTTTGCCGGCCGACAAAGCTTCGCAAACCAGGCGGGCATGAGTGTCGTGGCCCGTCGCGATGAAAACGACGCTGATTTCGGGATTGTCAAGAATGAAGTGATAATCCGTCGCCGCCTCTTCGAAATGGAATTTTCGCGCGGCATGGGCCACGGTCACCGGAGTCCGGGCCGCAATACATCGCAGCCGCGCTCCAGTCTTGGCCAGCGCGGGAAGAAGGATGGCGCGCGCAAAATTCCCTGCGCCGATAAATCCCACGACCGGCCGGTTCCCGGTCCGCGCTACCGGAGCGCCTGCGACCGGGCCAGGCCGCAGCCTGGAACTTAATTCCGCTGCAACGGGATATTCCAGGAGAACGCCCAAGGCCGCCGGCTCTTTTTGGATCGCCTCGTAAGCTCGAAGCGCTTCTCCGATCTTAAATCGATGCGTTATCAGCGGCTTGAGATCAATCGCGCCGGATCGCATCGCACCCAACACCGCCTCAAAGTTCCTCTGCTCCGTCCAACGAACGTAAGGCAACGGATAATCCTGGCCGCGTTGCTCATATTTTTCGTCGTAGCGGCCCGGGCCAAAAGAGCACGACACCTGAAAAGTCAGTTCCTTCTTGTAAAAATCATCCCGCCACAAGTTTAAGCCGACGACCCCCACCAGAACGATTCGGCCCCGCTTCCGGCAGGATTGGGCCGCCTGATGCATGACCTCGTCTGTTTTCGCCGACGCGGTGACGATGACCGCATCGACGCCCGCTCCGCTGGACCAAGCTTGCGCCGCCGCGGCCACATCTGGCTGAGAAACCGGGTTCACCGTGGCAGCGCCGAATTGCCGCGCCAACTTTAAACGTCCTTCGTCCAAGTCCACTCCCAGCACTTCACAACCATGGGCGCGCAGGAGTTGGACGGTGAGCAAGCCAATCAGCCCCAACCCCGTCACCATAATTCGTTCGCCCAAAGCCGGCGCAGCCAGTCGGATCCCTTGCAAAGCGCCGGCTTGGGCGCCCGGCAAATAAGGGGCTGCCGATGCGATGACTTCTCGCACGAGTTTGGGCGCCGCGCGAAGCCAGCGGCTGCGGCACATCACCCAATAACGGGGATAGCCGCAAAAGAGTTCGTCGCCACCCTGGCCCGAGAGCAGCACCTTGGTCCCCGCCGAGCGGGCAAGCTGGCAAACCAGATAGCAGGCGATGGCGGCCGGATCGGCAATCGGTTCGTCCAAATGCCAGATGAGTTTTGGCCAGAGCTCGGCCACTTTTGGTTGAAGCTCGATCTCTTGCAATGTCGCCCCAAGTTGCCGGGCCATCAGACGGGCGTAGCCAATGTCCTCGTCGGCGCGGTCAAGCTGGTTATCCGCGGAAGGGTAGGTGATGGTGTAACATTGAACTTTCCGACCCAACGTCCTGGCGGCTAGCGCCGCAATCAAACTGCTATCAAGTCCGCCGCTCAAAAACACGCCCAAGGGAACATCTGAGACCAATTGTCGGGTCACGGCGGCGCTAATCAGTTCCCTTAAGTGGGCGGCGGCGCCGTCCCTGCCCCTCTCTGCCGGCTGGTGAATCGGCAACGGGGCGAAAGGCTCGATCTGATACGCCCGCGTCTGCTGCCGCCAACGCAACATGCACCCTGGCTCCAGACGGCGGACCCCTTTGAGCGCGGTCCGGTCGCTGGCCGCGTGACAATAGGCGAGATGCTGTTGCAGGACTTCAAAATCGGGCTCTCGTCGCATCTCCGGATGAGCGCACAGCGCCTTGATCTCGCTGGCAAAAAGCAAAGTGCCGGGTTTGGGCGTCGCGTAGTAAACGGGCTTGATTCCCAACTGGTCCCGCGCCAGAAACAACTCCCGGTTTTGCCGGTCCCAAATGGCCAGTGCGAACATGCCGTTGAGGCGCGCCAAAAAGGCGCAGCCCTCTTCCATCACACCGTGCAGAATGACTTCGGTATCTCCAGTTGAAACAAAACGGTGCCCCCGTTGCTGAAGGTTCGCGCGAAGTTCGCGGAAGTTATAAATCTCTCCGTTAAATATCAGCACATAGCGGCCATCCGGTGAGCGCATTGGCTGGCCGGCGGCAGCGGACAAATCGAGAATTGCCAGACGGGTGTGCGCCAGGGCCACTTCCGCCGCCGCGTCAGCAAAGATGCCTTCTCCGTCGGGCCCCCGATGGCGCTGGACGCGATTCATCTTCTCAGGGAGCCCGCGTTCCACCCCGCCCACGTAGCCGGCTATTCCACACATAATCTAACTCGCCCTGTTTCGATCTGCTCCGCGTCGATCGCCGGGCAAATCAACAAACAATTTCTTATTGTCGTCGAGGACCCGCGCATCCCGCGCGGCGGCGACGCCCAGCGCCCTGGCTCCCTCCCGCCACATCCGATGGGCCTCTTCGTCCATCTCCGCGACCCTTTGCAAGACCTCGACAAACCGCTCTTGAGCCGGCAGGGGCAAGTCCCATCCGGCTTTTTTTTCGCGAAGCCCGCGCCAGGGCGTTTGGTCACTGATAAGGACTGGACATCCCGCGAGGAGCGATTCGAGAATGACATGCCCGAAGTTCTCCCCCAGCGTCGGCAGGACGAAGGCGTCATAGCTGGCCAGCGTTTCCAACACCTTCTCATGTGCCAAAGCGCCCTTGTACTCGACACGAACGGAAGCGCCACATTGCGCCATGGCGCGCCGGCACTTTTCCCAATAGTCCGAATCGCTCAACGGCCCATAGATATGAAAGGACACATCTCCCTTGACGGCGGCCACGATCTCAATGGCCGTGAGAAGGTTTTTTTTGGCCGCCACGCGTGAGACGAAAACGGCGTTTAACTTGCCCGCCACTTTTGCCTGGGCTTTGGAAGGGACTTCGTCCGTCCGATGCAAATTCATGTTTCGCGCGATCCTGACCCTCAGGTGATCGTCGCGCCGCCCGCGTCCCAAAGCATTTTGAATTTCGCTTTTTTCCAGCTCCGTGCTCGCGTGCAGAGTCGTGTTTCTGTAAAGACCAAGAAACTGGTCCAACTTCAGAAAAAACGACTTCTTGAGCGGTTTCTGCGCCAAGGCGCCCGCCGAAAACTCGCCACGTGGCGCGATCACCGTTGGTTTGGCCGGGATCCATCCGAAGCGCCGGGCCAGCAAGGGCGTCAAGGTAAAAACCGGATCGAAGAAGCTGTTCAGATAGAGAATGTCGAACTCCGTCTTTCGCAGCAAAGCCATCAGCGAAAACGGCGCCGCCCACCCCGGCGATAAATAGCGCACTAGCGCCCGGCCCACCTGGTTCCATTCACGCTTCCGAATGGAAGCAAAGGGAGCGGGATCGCCATCATCCCGGTCCAACGCGAGAATCTTGAATTGGTAGCTGGCGCCCAGGTTCTCCACCATGGCTTGCAGAGTTCGCACGGGCCCTCCCGATTTATAGGCCGGAAGAAAATATCTTACTGACAGCAAGATGATTGGATTTCCGTTGGCCATTTTTAGCGATTCGTTCCCCGGACGGTTCAACTCACACTGGGCAGTCAAAGCTACAAAAAGCCTTTCCCAAAGTCAACAATTGCAAAATCCAGCGGAAGTCACCGGGGTGCGATGTTTATCGGACCGCGAGACCGGGGCCCGTAAGGCCGAAATTTGGGCGGAGCGCCAGCTCCGCCCCACCTAAAGTGGCCCGACACTTTTCATCGACCCGAAATCACCGATCGGCTTCGAAGAGGCTGGAGAAAATGGCTTCCTTGATTTTCCAGAGCAGGGCCAGGGTCATGGCCACCGGCATCAAAGCAAAGAACAAGGCAAACCACACGGCGGTTTCTTGCAGGGCGAAGGAGAAATGGCCCAGGAAATGGACCGGCGCGCGCCAGTAGCGCAAGACCCGGTCCAGGGCGAAACCACCGAGCAAGATGAGGAGCATCCAGATATTCAAACCCGCGAAGGTGCGGGCCTCCTGGCGGAGCATTTCGTTGGGCAGCATGGCGCTGAGCCGCAGGAGGACGCGATTGATCTGCATCAATAGGAGCACGGCGGACATGGCCAGAAAATCGACGCAGATAATATAAAACGGGATCAGCGGAAACCGGTGCCACCAAAACAGGAAAGGCGAAAGGCCGGTATTGATGATGGCGAGCAATTCGGCCCGATCGACGGCTTGTTGCCAAACGCGCTCCTGCTTTTGAAAATCGCGCAGCCGCCGCAACCCGAACCAAAGCATGCCGGTGAGCACCAAAGCGGGAACAAAGGCGAGGGGCCCCAAAGAGCGGCCCCAATCCGTGCGCCCGGTTTCCATTTGCGCCACCAGCGCCAGCGGCAGGCACCAAAACAAAGTGGAAAGGCCGCGGGCCAGCCGGCCCAGCGTGCGCGTGAGATCGGCTTTGGCCACATCCATGCCGGTTAAATGCTCAGGTAGGTGTACTCCTTCAGGCCGCGTTCGTAGTCGTCCAAAAGGCGCATCCCTTCCGAGGGCTTGAGACGGTCGGATTTGATCGCTTCGTCGATCTGCATTTTCATCTGCCGCTTCAGTTCGTTTTCGTCGTATTGCACGGAGGTCAGCGTTTGCACGATGGTGGAGCCTTCAATAACTTCCTCGACGTAATAGCCGGCCGCCTCGTCGGGGTCGAGGAAGACGTGCAATTCGTTGACACGTCCGAAGAGATTGTGCAGGTCTCCCATGATGTCCTGGTAGGCGCCCATCAGGAAAAAGCCCAGATAGTACGGTTCGGGTCCGTTGCCGTTGAGGCGCAGCTCATGCAGCGGGAGGGTGTCGCGCACGTCGAACAAATCGATGAACTTCTTCACCTCGCCGTCCGAATCGCAAGTGATATCGACCAGCGTGCCCTCGCGGGTCGGGCGCTCGTTGAGCCGGCTGATCGGCATGATGGGAAAAAGCTGGCCCAACGCCCAATGGTCGAGCAGCGACTGAAAAACGGAGAAATTGCACAAGTACTGGTCGCTGAGGCTGTCCTCAAGCTGGCGAATCTCCTCCGGCGCATAACCCTGGCCGCGAAAACTCTGCGCGACGCGCTGCGAAATCTCCCAAAAAAGCGTTTCGATTTTCGCCTTGTCGCGCAACTCCAGCATGCCGAGAGAAAACATGTTCTGCGCCGCCTCGCGCCGGTCGGTGGCATCATGCAGGGCCTCCAATTTATTGAGCACGGGAAGATTTTTGCGGATGTCCAGGAGATCGCGCACGAGCGCGTGCTCGTTGTCGTTGTAGCACATTTGCGCGCCGGCCCCCGTTTTCTCAATCGTGCCAAATGTTTCCACCAGTAAAACACTATGATGGGCGACAATGGCCCGCCCGCTTTCGCTGATGATTTGGGGATGCGGCACCTGCTCCTGGTTGCAGACTTCGGCGATATAAAAAATAATGTCGTTGGTATATTCCTGCAAAGTGTAATTGGTCGAGCTGTCGAACGCCGAGCGGCTGCCGTCATAATCAACTCCCAAACCGCCGCCGACATCGATGGACTCGACGGCGAAGCCCATTTTGTAAAGCTTGGCGTAAAAGCGCGTCGCTTCCTGCACCGCTTTTTTGATCGTGAGAATGTCCGGCACTTGCGAGCCAATGTGAAAATGCAGCAGCCGCAGGCATTGCTCCATTTTTTCCGCGCGCAGCATGTCGGTGGCCGTTAACAATTCCGCGGTGTTGAGGCCGAACTTGGCATTTTCTCCGCCGCTTTCGGCCCATTTGCCAGCTCCCTTGCTGGCGAGGCGGACGCGGATGCCGATCAGCGGCTCGACGCCCATCTGGCGCGAGACGGCGATGATCTGCTTTAATTCCTCAATCTTCTCGATGACCAAAATCACTTTTTTCCCGAGCTTGATGCCCATCAGCGCCATGCGGATGAAGAGGGCGTCTTTGTACCCGTTGCAAACGATGAGGCAGCCGGCTTGATTTTGCAGGGCCAGCCCCGCGAACAGCTCCGGCTTGCTGCCGACTTCCAGGCCGAACTGATACGGTTTGCCCGCGTCGAGAATCTCTTCCACCACTTCGCGCAATTGGTTGACCTTGATCGGGAAAACGCCGCGGTACTTGTTCTGGTAATTGAATTCGGCAATGGACGCCGCAAAGGCCTGGTTCAGCGCCTCGACCCGATCGCGCAAAATATCCTGAAACCGGATGAGAACCGGAAATTTCAAACCCCGGCCTTTGGCTTCTTCGATCACATCGGTCAAATCGACCACCGCTCCATTTTCGCGCAACGGCATGGCGATGACGTGGCCCGCGTCATTAATATCGAAGTACTTGGTGCCCCAACGATGAATGTTGTAGAGCGCGCGCGCCGACTGGATGTCCCAGACGGCAGGCGGCGAAACGACTTGGTTCATTTCGGTTGATTTCAACGCTTGGGCACTATAAGAAGACTATTGTGGAATTCAACTAGAACCCACACTCTCCCCTGTAAATTTTTCCCGCGTTGAATATTCGCGGTGACTTTGTTCTCATGCCGCCATGCCAAAAACGCTGCTGGCTGAAATGGTCCGTCATTGCCAAAAAGTCCTTTGCCCGGAAACTTTTTCCGATTGGGACGGCGCCGTCAACGGTTTGCAAGTGGAGAATTCCGGGACGGTGACAAAAATCGCGGCCGCGGTGGATGCTTCTCTTGCCACGATTCAACTCGCCATCGCCGCGCAAGCGAACCTGCTGGTGGTGCATCATGGATTGTTTTGGGGGCCGGTCATTCCCTGGACCGGACGCCGCCGCGAAATGCTCGACCTTTTGATTCGGAACGATTTGGCCGTGTACAGTTCGCATCTGCCGCTGGACTCGCATCCGCGCCTGGGCAACAACGCCCGGTTGTGCGCGGCGCTGGGATTCAAAAAGCTGCGACCGTTTTTCCTGGCAAAAGGACGCCACATTGGCTGGCAAGCGCGGACGAAGATTTCGCGCGAAGCCTTGGCAACAAAGTTGGCGGCGGTGCTGGGACATGCGCCGATCATCCTGCCCGGCGGACCGGCGCGATGCGCACGAATCGGCGTCGTCACCGGCGGCGCCGGGAGCGAACTGAAGCTGGCGTCGCGGGAAGGCGTGGACACTTTCATCACTGGCGAAGGTCCACATTGGACCTTCGCCCTGGCGGAGGATTTGGGCCTGAACGTGTTTTATGGCGGCCATTACGCCACGGAAACATTCGGCGTCAAAGCCCTTGCGGCGGAGTTGTCAAAGACCTTCCGCCTGCCTTGGGTTTTTTTAGACCATCCGACGGGTTTATAGGTTCGACCATAATCGCCGGCGGCCCCAAGAGGCGGAAGAGCAGTTGGTCGCAGTTGGTCACGCTAAAGAATTGCGGGTAAGTTATGGTGAAATTGGTTGCCACAAAGGGAGAGCCGTAATCTGCCCACGCGTTCACTCCGCTCAAAACCTGCAATTGATAGGCCGCTCCAACCGACAGGCCAGAAAACACAGGCGCGACCTCTTCGATCAGGCCGAATGCGGGGGTAATCGAAGCGTTGAATTGCACGGTGGGCGCGGTGGTGTAACCGCTTCCAGCGTCTGTTATCGTAATGCCCACGATTATGCCGTTGCTGAGGACCGCCGTGGCCGCCGCGCCGCTTCCGCCCCCGCCGATGAACGAGACCAACGGCACATTGGTATAACCGCAGCCGCCGTCAGTGACGGTGGCGCCCACGACAAATCCGTTGACGACCGTGGCGGTGGCGGTGGCGGGATAAGGAATACAGGGCGGGGGCTGCGAGGACGAGAAGTATTTCTGTTGCAAATAATCCGACACCGCCAGGCGATCTGCCTCGCTCAAATAGCCGCTGTAGATGATCACTTCCGCAATATCTCCGTCCCAATTATCTGGAGAGACAGCGGGGAGTGAAGGATTGACCCCGCCAATGTAATATCCCGCCGCCAGTGGTTCGACGGGCTGGGGGATCGGCAAACTAAAATTCGTCCCGCTGTTGGCGGAGGTATCGTAGAGTTGCACCGTGCTCAAGTTGGTGTCCACCCGGTCCGTGGAGATGCGGTAGGTGTTCGTGGGAACATCCCAAGGCGCCGGGGAGTCATAAGCCCAAGTGCCGAAATTTAATCGCTTCTCAAAAACAGTGAAATACCGGCTGGCGCCATAAACCGTCCCCGGAACCCCGACGAGCCAAGCAATGTACGAGAGGTTGGTTTCGTTAAAGGCGTTATAGACCGCGAAGGCGGTCAGGGCATTAGGAAGGTTCACCTGTCCTGGGCCATGGAGATACTGGCCATGCACTTTGTCCTGAATGCCGTTGAAGCGAAGGGCCGCTCTGCCTCCTAAGCCGGCGGGGTAAACCAGCAAAGGCTGGTTTTGGGCATTCACTTGCGAGGCATGGTTGGCGTTGCCGGACTGGTCTTGCCACTCCGACACCTGCCCAGACGCGTTCGTGATAACCCCAGCATCCGCCTCCAGCCAGAGCTGCAAGGTCCCCGAAGTCACCGCGGGAAGCGCGGGCGGCGGAGCTTGATTTTGCGGAACGGATTCGTAGGCATAAAGTTCCTGGACTTCACTGGAGGAAAGGGCGCGATTGTAAATGCGGAAATCACTCATTCGGCCCAAGAATGTTTCTTCGTAGGATGGGTTGATTGGCGTAATGGAACCAATGATGCACCCGACGTTGGCGTTATACTCGGAAGCAGTGGAAATGGTTTGTTGACAGAGAACTTGCCCGTCCAGATAAAGAGTGTATAAGGTGCCGCTCTTTGTGAAGACAAATTGATACCAAGTCTGATTTGCGCATGGCTCGCTCCCGTGTATCCCATCCGCCGTCCAGGAGAAGGTTGTTCCCACTCCGAATTGCAAGTAACCCGGCGGTCCCAGATAACCGAATCCTACGCCCATCCCTGCTTGCGGCATCGATTGGATGACAACCTGATTGCCCAAGGTGGCATTGCTGCTGGCAAACCAACCGGAGACGGTGTAGCCCGGCTGGCCAATGTTAAAGAGGGTGTTGGAGACTTCAATGGCGGAAGAGGAAACGCCGTCAAACGCATACGCACCGGAGGCATTCCCGAAACGGTCTGTGGATGGAACAACATTGCCGACGATTTGCCCGTTGTTGCCATGACCGGTGGCATCGTTGGCGTTGCCGTTGAAAGGATAATAGGCCACCAAACTGTTGGTGAACGGTGCCTGGGTAGGCGCGCTCAATGGAGAACTGATATCGGCGGCGGGCGCGCTGGTGTAGCCGGTTCCAGGATTGATAATCGTGAGGCCGATGACCACGCCGTTGCTGACAATGGCCGTGACGGTCGCTCCCGTTCCACCACCGCCGCTAAAGGAAATGAGCGGCGTGTTGGTGTAACCGCAGCCTCCGTCAGTAACGGTTGCTCCAACCACACCCCCATTCACGACCGTTACTGTGGCGGTGGCGGGATAAGGAACGCACGGTTGAGTTTGCGGAACGGATTCGTAGGCATAAAGTTCCTGGACTTCATTGGAGGAAAGGGCGCGATTGTAAACGCGGAAACCGCTCATTCGACCCAAGAACGTTTCTTGGTAGGATGGGTTGATCGGAGTAATGGAACCAATGATGCACCCGACGTTGATGTCATACTCGGAGGCAGCGGGAATAGTTTGTTGACAGAGAACTTGCCCGTCCAGGTAAAGAGTATATAAGGTGCCACTCTTTGTGAACACAAACTGATACCAAGTTTGGTTTGCGCATGGCTGGCTCCCGTGTATCCCATCGGCCGTCCAGGAGCCGGTTGTTCCAACTCCAAATTGCAGGTAACCACCCGGGATGTCGGTGCCGAATCCCACGCCCATCCCTGCTTGCGGCATCGATTGGACAACAACCTGGTTTCCCATGGCGGCGTTGCTGCTGGCAAACCATCCGGAGACGGTGTACCCTGTTTGGCCAATGTTAAAGAGCGTGTTGGTGACTTCAATCGCGGAAGAGGAAACGCCGTCAAACGCATACGCGCCGGAGGCGTTGCCAAAACGATCTGTGGATGGAACAACATTGCCGACGATTTGCCCGTTGTTGCCATGACCGGTGGCATCGTCGGCGTTGCCGTTGAAAGGATAATAGGCCACCAAACTGTTGGTGAATGGCGCTGGACCCGAGGCTTCCGGATTTCCCAAGTTGTACTTCTGCTGTAGATAACTTTGCACTGCCAGCCGATCCGCTTCGCTCAAATAGCCTTTGAAAACAATCCACTCCGCGATGTCACCGTTAAGGTTCCAACCCGAAACGTAGGCCAGGGCGGGGTTTATCCCGCCCACGTAATAACCAGCCGCGGGCGTGTAAGCTTCCGGCATGGCCGAACTGAAATTGGTTGAACCGCCGGCTGAGATGTCAAACAAATCAAGCGTCGTCAAGTTGGTATTGATCCGGTCTGTCCAGATCCGATAGGTGTTGGTGGGCAGGACGAAAGGCGCGACGTAACCATAGGCCCAGGTGGTGAAAGTCCGCCGGCCTGTGTAAGCGACGTCTGACCGACTGCCTCCATAAACAGTTGCCGGGACCCCGATCAGCCAAACCATATTCTGATAAAGAGTCGTCGAAAACTCATTGACGACGACAAAGGACGTCATGGCATTGGAGACGCCGACATTCCCGGTGCCCGACAGATAGTTGATATGGCCTGGGTTCCCATCAAAACGCACGGCGGCTCTCCCGCCGATCTCCGAAGGGTAAACCAGCAAGGGTTGATAATCGGCATTGGCTTGGAAAGCGTCGTTTGCGTTGCCCGATTGGTCCTGCCACTCCGACACCTGGCCGGACGCGTTCGTCACCACCCCAGCATCCGCCTCCAGCCAAAGCTGCAATGTCCCTGAAGTCACCACGGGAAGCGGCGGCGCGGTTGTTTGGGCGGAAGCGGTTGCGATGAAAAGCAATGCCACCACCGCTCCTGAGCACAAACGCCATAATGTTAGCTGGTTGAAGAGGGAAAGATTGTGAGTGGATTTCGTTTTCATTTCGAGCCTTTCGTTTTTCTCCTTTGTAAAGCGTCAATTTGCTTGCTCCGAAAGCACCTCAGCACGGGCTCCTTTAAGTCCGATGCTCACCGCCCAACGTAAAACTAGAACATCGCCATTTCGGAACTTTGCTTGGATTGCGCCGATTAGTCAAGGTAATTTTATACTATTCCCCATTAATTTTAAGTTATTACGCATTAATGGCTTACAGTAAACGAGGCGATCATTTGCGCCCATGTTGTCCCGGCGAAAGAGGCACAGGACTGGAAAGAGGTGGTCGGGCGAGACGCCGGCCGCTGCGATCGAGACGGTCGCGCTCCCCAGGCCACGGAATTCATCTTCGGGGGAAAACATATGTCATTGACGTTGCGGGGCAGTTCGGTACCTTTCTCCCATGAACGTGAGCCAGAACTGAATGTCCCCTGCCGCGTCAGTGGCCAAGCGCTATTCCGATTGTGTCCGCGGACGCGACCACGACGGACTCATCCCAACCTGAACCTCGGTTTTTACAGTTTTAATTGCCAGCACAACCCAGAAGCGTGAATCTTCCCCTGGCCTCCATTTGTATTCCTACGTATAACCGGCCCGATTACCTGGCGCGGGCGGTTCAGTCGTGTCTGGCGCAAACGTATTCCCAATTCGAAATCGTTATCACCGACAACAGCACCAACGACGAGTCGGCGAAAAGGGCGGCTGCCTGGACAGACCCACGCATCCGCTATTACAGCAACGGCGGCAACATTGGCCCGCATCAGAGCGCCATCAAATGCAAGAATCTAGGCAAAGGCAAATACCTCAAATTCTTGATGGATGACGATTTGCTCAAACCACGCTGCCTCGAACTGATGGTCAAATGCCTGGAAGAGAACCCTTCGGCCGCCGTCGCGATGGCGCCTATGGACTTGATCGACGAAAATGACCAGCGGATTTTTCCGCGTTTCTACATCTTTCGGAAAATGCACTATCGTTACCGCTACCAGGCAGGCGACGGATTGATGGCAAGGCGGCGAATATTGAAGGATTTTTTGACGCGCGATTACCCCTGCACTGTTCCCAGCGGCATTCTGTTTCGTTCCGAGGCCCTGCGTCAGGTGGGCGAATTCTCTGATAAATATCAATTCGCCGGAGACCTGGAAATGTGCATGAGATTGGCGGCGGAATGGGATTTCTATTACATCGACGAAGTTTTGTCCTCCTGGCGCTTTATGCCATCATGCCATACGGCAAGCCTCCATCAAACAGGATTACAAATCAGGGATTTTTACACCATCACTCGCGCGTCACTCGCCAATGAATCCGTCAAAAAGATGTTTAACGACGACTGGGAAAAAATTGTGCGGGACAGCATGTTTTTCTGCTCGTGCCGTGCCTTGCTCAACGGCTTGGCCGGTCTCCGCTCCCGCGATCCGAAAATGATCTTTAACACCATTCGAACAATTCTCCACGAAGACAGATACGTTTTCAACTGGCTCCGCCTGCCTTTGTTTGTCCTGAGCCAGATTTTTGTTTCATTTTTACCGCACCGCGGCCCGCCGCCTCGTCCATGACCGGTCATTCCGGGATGGCGTAGAGGACGCCCTCAAAGGTGTTTCCCTCGTGCATCCGGTAGTAGAAATGGTATCCCAGGTTGAGTTCTGCAACCCAAAGGGGGATGGACCAGAGATGATGAGGAAAATGATAGAGACAGACCGCCATTCCAGGGCGATATTGTTCAATCAAACGCCGGGCGCCCTGTAAAGCGTCGGGTTCAGCCCCTTCGATATCCAGTTTGATCAAATTTACCGGCTGACCATGCAAAACGTCATCCAAAGCGACCACTGGCACTTGGGCTGACCCGATCTCAGAGAATTTGCTCGAAACCCCGTCGCCCTCAGAAAAACTCAGTCGATCTGTTTTCGACGAGACTCCGCATGGCCACAGGAAAATCTCTGTTTCTCGCGACAACGTCCCGACAGTATCCCGAAGTTTTCGGAAATTCCCCAAATCCGGCTCAAAAGCATAAATCGTCTCAAAACGGTATCCGTGGCCCAACAAGCTGCGCAAGGTGTCGCCGGTGTACGCTCCTCCATCGACCATGCGAAGCGGCTCCTTCCAGCGCGGCACCGTCGGATGGGCATACTGACACGAGGCGCCTGAAATGGTCATTGCTCCTTCCAAATCGAATTGGAGACGAAACAACAAGGTCTGGAGAAAAAGACGTTCGCTCTCGGCGTCGGCCCAAATGGCGCACGCCTTTTCGATGCGCTCGGCCGCGCTGGCATAGTCTTCCTTTGTTCCCAGCCAATAAAACCACCCCAGTTCCCGGCCCAGGTGCAAATAAATCTCCATCGGGGTCACCACCTGCGCAAATCCAATCCCGCTCAACAGGCCGGCGATCTCCCGCAAGGAAACGACCGGATTGTGCGTGCCGATCAGGGCAACCGGTTTTTCCGCCAGCCAGCGTTTTGCCTCGAGCGAAGAAGGTGAATACGCGCGCAATGGGCCGAAAACGATCTGTCCCGTTCCTCTTTGATCCAGAAAGCCTAGGACGGTAATCTTGTGGTTCAACAGCGCCTTGGCAACCCTTTGCCCGAAGTTGCCGGCGCCATAAATGAACGTCTTTTTGCCCTCCCATCGCGGGGGCGATGAGGAGAGGCCTATGAATTCGGCCAAGGCGCTCTGCACGCGAGCGGACCTGGCCTGGGGGTTCGAAAATGTTTTCGGCGCGTCCATTCGGTTCATGTTGCCAGGAGCTCGGATAGCCGTTCTCTTGAAGAATCCATTTTCCTCACGTAAAGAGAGTGCTTAATTTACGCCAGAGTGTCAATTGCGACTGGAAAATGTAGATAATGGAGATTTGTTTTCTTTGCGCTCTCTCCCGCGCCGGGATCGAAGACCGGTCGGTGAGTTTTGATTGTGGTAAAACTGGCAATCGCATAATGTAGGCTCATGGCAATGAGTGAAAGAAATCAAAGCGCGGAGGGCATGAGAGCGGCTCCGCCGATCAAGAATTAACGATTCACGAGACCGCACCGCATGATCAAATCCATCCCCACTCCGTTGTTTATTTTTGAAATGGCCAACAATCACATGGGTGATATTGAGCATGGCCTTCGCATCGTCCGTGAATTTAAAGAAGTCGCGCGGGACTTCCCTCAGTTCAAGTTCAGCGTGAAATTGCAGCATCGGGATGAAACCTACTTCCATCCGGATTACGTCAAGCGGACCGATTACAAATACATCAAACGCTTCACCGAAACCAAACTGTCCCCGGAAAACTTTCAACGCCTGAAAAGCGCGATTCAGGACGCGGGTTTCGTCACGATGTGTACTCCTTGGGATGAACCGAGCGTCGATCTGATGGAAAAACTGGACTTCGACATCATCAAGATAGCCAGTTGTTCCTTTACCGACTGGCCCCTTTTGGAACGGGTGGGCAAATCCAACCTGCCCATCATCACTTCCACCGCCGCCGCCACCGCCGAAGAAATCGATCAGGTCGTTTCCTTTTTCAGCCATCGGCAAAAGAAATTTGCCGTCATGCATTGCGTCGGAGAATACCCCTGCCTGCGGGAGCATCTCGAACTGAATCAAATCAGCTACCTGCAGGAGCGTTACCCAGGCGTGCCAATAGGCTTTTCCACCCACGAAGAGCCTTCCAATCTGGACAGCATCCGCATCGCCTTCGGCAAAGGCGCGCTCCTTTTTGAAAAGCACGTCGCGGTGCCGACGGAGCGCTACGCGGCCAATGCGTATTCGGCCACGCCCCAAGAGGCCAGAAAATGGCTGGAAGCCGCGGCCGATGCCCAGATCATGTGCGGCACAAAAGGCAAGCGCCGCCCGATTCGCGAGAGGGAGCTGGCGGATATTGAACCGCTCTACCGTGGAGTGTTTGCGGCCCGCGCCATCAAGAAAGGGGAGAAAATCACCGAGAAGGATTGTTTTACGGCCATGCCGAATGTCCATGGCCAGCTCCTGGCCCGGCAGTTATCCAAGTATTCTGAATACTACGCGAACACCGATTTTGCCCCGAAGTCCCCGCTGATGCTGGAGAGTTTGGTTTTCAAGGACCTGCGAGCCAGCGTGCGCCAGATCGTCGATGACCTCCGCGCGCTGCTCAAAAAACGCCGGATCGCTCTGCCGGCGTATGTTGATTTGGAGATTTCCCACCACTACGGGCTGGAACGTTTTCGGGAGAAGGGGGCGGTTCTCATCCATATCATCAATCGCGCCTATTCCAAGATGCTGGTCATTATGTTCCCCGGCCAGTCTTACCCGCGGCACAGCCATCGGCAAAAGGATGAAACATACCATCTTCTGCACGGCGATTTGGCCGTTGAAATTGAAGGCGAAACCACTCTGCTCAAGGCGGGAGATGTTCTTTCGATCAACCACGGCATGGGGCACAGTTTCAAAACTGTTTCCGGCGCGATTATCGAGGAAGTGGCCACGACCTACGTCCTGGGCGATTCGATTTACGAGGATCCCGTCATCAACCAAAATCCCAACCGCAAAATCTATCTGACCTTCTGGCCGGAATGGTTGAGCGATTGACCGGCGCCGCGCGCTTTCCCGCTGACACGATGAAACTCTCCGACTACATCATTCACTTTTTGGCCCAGGAAGGTGTAAAACATATTTTTCTCCTGCCGGGCGGCGGCTGCATGCATTTGACGGATGCCGTGGCCAAAAACAAGCAGGTCTCCTTTGTCGCGTGCCTCCACGAACAAGGGGCCGCGATCGCGGCCGACGGTTACGCCCAGTACCGCGGCGGCCTGGGCGTTGCCTTGGTCACAACCGGTCCCGGCAGCACCAACGCCATCACGGGAGTCGCGGGCTCCTGGATCGAATCCGTGCCGGTTCTTATCTTGTCAGGCCAGGTCAAAACGCCGGACATCAAACCGAGCCCTGACATGCGCATGCTGGGCTTCCAGGAGGTGGATATTACGACGATGGTCAAGCCGGTGACCAAGTACGCCGCCACCATCATGGATCCTCAATCCATCCGCTATCATTTGGAGAAAGCGGTTTATCTGGCCCGAACCGGCCGTCCAGGCCCGGTGTGGATTAATGTTCCCCTCGATATCCAAGCGCGGGAAATTGACCCCGAAACTCTGCCGCCCTTTGATCGCCCTCCTCCCGCGGCCCCGGCATCCACCCTGCCAGAAACCGTCAAACAGGCTTTGGCACTTCTGGCCCGGTCCACCCGGCCCGTCCTGCTCGCCGGTTACGGAGTCAGGCTGGCGCGGGCGGACGAACTGCTGCGCGAGGTCCTGGAAACGATGGGAATCCCCGCGTTGCTGGCGTGGAAGGGCGCCGATTTGCTTCCCCAAGAGCATCCCTTGTTTTTTGGGCGGCCGGGAACGCTGGCTTTGCGCGGCGCGAATTTCATCCAGCAAAACTCGGACTTTATTTTGACCATCGGAGCGCGGCTGGATTTCGGACAGATCGGCTACGCCAGCGAGACCTTCGCCCGCGCCGCGAAAAAAGTCATTGTCGATATCGATCCGCTGGAATTGAAAAAATTCCGTTTCCCGGTGGACTTGGCCGTGGCGGCGGATGCCGGTGATTTCCTGCGCGAGCTTAAAAAACAGTTGGTGGGATTTGTCAGTCCCAATTTTTCAGAATGGTTTAAACGTTGCCGCGACTGGAAACACCGTTACCCCGCCGTCGTCCCGGCTTGGAGGGCGCAGGAAGCGTTCGTTCATTCCTATGTGCTCCTGGAGGCGCTTTCCCGGCAAATGGAGGCCAATGATCTTCTGGTCCCCGGCAGTTCGGGGGCTTGCTCGGACATCAGCCTGCAAACTTTTCAGGTAAAAAAAGGGCAGCGAGTGCTCAACAGCCCGGGCATCGGCGCGATGGGATTCGGGTTGCCGCAATCCATGGGCGCGTGCGTCGCCAGCGGGAAAAGAAGAACGATTTGCGTGAATGGAGATGGAGGGTTCCAACTGAACATCCAGGAGCTGGAGACCATCCATCGGCTTGATCTGCCCATAAAATACTTCGTTCTGAACAACAACGGCTATGCTTCCATGCGCCAGACGCATCGGAATTATTTTGCCGGACGCCTCATTGCCAGCGATCCTTCCAGCGGCTTGACTTTGCCGAACGTGCGCCGCCAGGCAGACGCTTATGGCATCGCGAATAATCGGATTGAGAATCACCGCCATCTGGAAGAGCGCGTCGCCGAGGCCCTGAATCATCCGGGCCCTTTTATCTCCGAAGTCATGATTGACCCCGAAGAACAAACCCAGCCCAAGGTAAAAAGTGCATTGACGGCTGACGGGCGGATGGTTTCCAAGCCTCTGGAAGACCTGGCGCCCTTCCTGGACCGGCGGGAGTTCCTGGAAAATATGATTATTCCGCCCGTGCCGGAATGACCCGTCCCGCATGAAAACCTTGACTTGGGACGTGGACGACGTGCTCAACGACCAAATGCGCGATTGGTTGCAGCGCTGGTGGCTTCCACAGCACCCGCAATGCAAAGTGGCTTACGAGGAAATCAAGGAAAACCCGCCCCAGCGGGTCCTTTCTATTCCACTTCAAACTTACCTCGATTCGCTCGACGCTTTCCGCCAGGAACTGGGAGCTTCGCTCAGGCCCAATGCCGCCGTCCTCGCCTGGTTTCAGCAACACGGGCCGCGCTTTCGTCACATGGCCCTGACCACGACGCCATTGCATTTTGCGGATATTTCCGCGGCCTGGGTGATGAAACATTTCGGGAACTGGATACGCTCTTTTAACGTCGTTCCCTCACCTCGTGCCACGATTTCCCACGTCCATTATGACGGGACCAAGGCGGAATTCCTCGACTGGCTTGGTCCATCCGACATGATGATCGATGACAACCCGGCGACGATTGCTGAGATGGGCCAACATTCCATTTCGACCCTCTTATGGCCACAGCCCTGGAACGGCAGTTCCATGGCGCCCGCGGAAGCCCTGGAGACGCTGGCCCGCTTGGGCTGAAAGGTCATGGCTGTGAAACTTCAACTTCAAACACTTCCTGAACTACTGAGCCAAGGACATTTGAAATGTGGGAATTGCGGTAGCAACGCCCCACCCAAGAATGGTGGGGCGGCGCTGCCGCGCCGCCCAAATGTGAGAGACAATTTGATGGACTTTTCAAGTTAAGAATCTAAGCTATCTATGAGCCTGTCCACCCAACCCAACATCGCGCCCGCTCGCCCATGTCCAGTCTGTTTGGCCCGGGAGGCGCGGGTTTTATTCCACCAAGTATTTAGCGCGTTTTCCGAAGGTGGACTGCTCACGGGCTACGACCTTGTCGTTTGCGCGCAATGCGGTGCTGCTTACGCGGATGGGATTCCAGCCCGCGAAGTCTTCGACCTCTACTACGGCCGAATGTCCAAATATGAACAGAGCCAGCGAAGCGGAGAGCTGAGTCCGATTGATCGGCAGCGTTTCGCCCAGGTGGCCGATATGCTGGCGCCGCATCTGCGCCCGGACAATCGCATTGTTGACATTGGTTGCGCCACCGGCGGTCTTCTGGCGGAATTGAAAAAGCGTGGCTTCGATCGTCTTCTCGGTTTGGATCCGTCTTCGGGGTGCGCGGCGGTGGCCAGGCGGCTTTACGGAATCGAGGTTCGGACCCTGACCATCCATGAGCTGACGGCCCTGGAAGAACGCTTCGATGTCGCGGTGTTTATTGGGGTTTTTGAGCATTTGCCCGAATTGGATGAATCCATCACGTCGTTGACCAGGATATTGAACCCCGGCGGACTGCTTTATCTGGAAGTCCCGGATGCCAGCAGCTACCACGAGTGTTTTAGCGCCCCTTATCAATTCTTGAGCATTGAACACGTCAATTTCTTTTCATCTGTGTCACTGACCAACCTCTTGGCCAGGCGGGGATTTGAATGTGTCTTTGCGCGCAAGGCGAACCGCCATCTGGGGCCGAATTCCATCGAACCGGCAGTCGCCGCGCTCTTTCGCTTCACGGGAAAGACCCATCCTCCACTGCGCGACTCGACAACCGAACCCGCGTTGCACAAATACCTGGAGGCCAGCCGCCATTTGGAGCAGGAGATCCAGCAAAAAATTGCCCGCCTGGCCGAGAGCCAGGTGCCGGTGGCCGTCTGGGGGGCGGGCACCCATACGTTGCGCTTGCTGGAAACCTCCAGGCTGGGCGGCGCGCGCATCGTCGCTTTCCTCGATTCCAATCCCCGCTATCACGGCAAAAAACTCCGGGACATTCCCATCCTCCAACCCGCGGAGTTTCACAACGCGGAAGCGACCATTTTAATTTCCTCCCAAGTCGCGGAAGCAGAAATCAAGGAGCAAATCCGTAACCAATTGGGTTGGACGAATCCGCTCGTTTGCTTTTACGAAGCTCCCGCGAAAGCCTGACCGATTATCGCTGGTGCCACCGCGCGGTGCGGAGGATGCCATCGTCCAGGCCAATCCATTCGCGCAGACCCAATTCCTGTTGGGCGCGCGAAATATCAGGGACGTATCTTTGCGGAGCTTGCCCGGGAACAGGCGTTTTGGCGATGGACACCGGCACGTTGCCGGGGAGCACACGGCTGACGGCTGCGGCTGTCTCTACGATGGTCAACGGACGGCCCGAGCCGACGTTGTAAGCGCGGCGGTCTTTCCCCTGTAAAAGGATGTGCCAGAGCCAAATTGCCAAATCGGCCGCGTAAAGGTAAGAGCGAAAAGGCCTGCCGTCTCCTCGCACTATAATCGGCCCTCCCGCCAGGGCGTCCCGAATGAAATTGCCCACCGCAAAGTGTATGTCCAGCGGCAGATAAGGGCCGACAAACGCAAAACAGCGCGCGATTTTGATCTGGATTCCGTCACGCGCGCCGCGCAGGAGACACGCGATCTCACTCAAGCGCTTGCCTTCCGCGTAAGCGGATTGTGCAAGGGAAATGTCAGGCCCGCCCAGGTATTCCTCTGAAACCTGTATCAAGTCGGGCGGTTGCCGGCCATAGACCGCGCCGGAACTTGTCAAAAGAAATTTCCCCGCCCCGCGGCGCGCGGTGAAATCCAAGGCCCGCGCGGTTCCCGCGACAATGGTGTCCAACATCGACACCGGATCTTGCTCGTTGAGCTTGGCGTTGGAGTCGGTCGCGGCATGGATAACGTGCGAGAATTGCCCGTCTGGAAACGCGAAATCCCGCACATCGCCGAGGTGGAAGCAGATGTCCCCCCGGCTGGCCAGATGCGGGGCCTTTTTTTGAAAGGCATCGAAGCTGCGGGTGAGAACCAACGCTTGCGCGCCCAAACCCAGTCGATCGTTGGCCCAGGCCAAACTCTCCAGCATCCAGCAGCCGATAAAACCCGTTCCGCCGGTGATAAAAAGGCGGGCGCCGCGCAGCTCGTCCGCCACCGGGCGCAACTGTTCGACGATATGATCGAGGTCGGCGGATAATGGATTGGCTGACACGCTCAACCTTTGCCGCGGCAAAATGTTTGGATGACTTCGATGATGTAATCGAGCATTGCGCGCGTCAACCCAGGATAAGTGCCGATGAAGAGCACTTCGTTCATAATCTTGTCGGCCCCTTCCATCGTGCCCACGACGCGGAAAGCCTCCGGCCGGTCCTTCCTGAGTTGGATCAGGACAGGCTGACGCAATAAATTGCCGCCGAAAAGCATCCGGTTGCCGATCTTGTTTTGGTCAAGATGCCGCGCCAGCTCTTCTTTGCTGAAGGAGCCGCCGGGTTTGACCCGCAAGAGGAAACCGAACCAGGAACAAACCGTCCGATGACCGGAAGCATCCCAGCTAAATCCCTCGGGGGACCAACCGGTCGCGTGGGTCGGCAACATGAAATCAAGAACATCTTTGCAATCGTCCAAGCCGCGGCGCAAATAATTCCAATTATCGATGCGGGCCTGGACGAAGTGCGGCAACTTGTGCAATTGCGCGCGCCCGATGGCCGCCTGAATATCCAGCGGTTTGAGATTATAACCGAGGTGCGAGTAAATATACTTGTGATCGTACCCCTTGGGCAGTTCGCCCAACTGCCAATCGAACCGTTTGCCGCAGGTATTGTCCTTGCCGCTGGCGCACCAGCAGTCTCGCCCCCAATCGCGGAAGCTCTCGACAATCGCTTTAAACTTGAGGCTGTTGACGACGTTGACCGCGCCGCCTTCTCCCAAGGTCAAATGATGCGGCGGGTAAAAGGACTGCGTGGAAAGGTCACCGAAAGAGCCGGTCAGCTTGCCATCGTAAGCGCAGCCCAGGGCGTCGCAATTGTCCTCAATCAGCCACAACTCGTGCTTTTGGCAAAACGCCGTCACGGCGGAAAGGTTGAACGGATTGCCCAGGGTGTGGGCAAAAATGACCGCCTTGGTTTTGCCGGCGGCATACGCCGCTTCCAGGTCATCCGCCTTGGCGTTGAGGGTCGCCGGATCGTTGTCAATAAAAACCGGCACAAAGCCGTTTTGCAGGATGGGCGCGACGGTGGTCGGGAAACCTGCCGCCACCGTGATGATTTCGTCCCCCGGTTTGAGGCGGCGCGCGCCCAGCTTGGGGCTGGAAAGCGCCGAAACCGCGAGGAGATTGGCCGAGGAACCGGAGTTGCAGAGAATACTCTTCTTGACGCCAAGGAACCCGGCCAGGCTCTCCTCGAAAGCCTCGCCCTCCTTGCCCAGCGTCAGCCAAAAATCCAGCGTCGAAGCGATGGCGGCGGCCACCTCTTCTTCGTCGAAAACGCGGCCCGCGTACGGAACGACCGTTTCGCCAGGGACGAATTTGCGGCGGGGAGCCTCGCCGTAGCCTGGCAGATTGCCCTGATGCGTTTGCCGGGAGTACTCGCGCGTCAGCCGTAGAATTTCGGCGCGGATTTGTTCGGGAGAATTCATCGCGCGGTCACGGTTGAGTCCAAGGCGCCCCGGCGCTGCCGGCGTCTTCAATGTACCGCGCGATTTGCGCCCACGTCCGTTTTGGGATCTGGCTGGCTGCCTTGGCCCCCGTGGCGCCGCGATACCATTCCACCGTCTTCTCCACCGCATCGGAGAATGACCAGATCGGAAACCATCGCAACAGGCCATAAGCCTTGTCGGTGGATAATTGGAGCCAGCCGGCTTCGTGCGGCGCTTTGGGATCGGTCTTGTCCTCCCATTTGCCCGGCCAATGGCGCAAGACTTCCTTCACCAATTCTTCGACGTTGCGATGGGCGTCGCGGTCCGGGCCAAAGTTAAAAGCGGAAGTCAACAGGGAGAGATCGCAACGGCGCAATTTCGGCTCGGCCAGCGAGGCTCCCAGCCAAAGATAGCCGCTGAGCGGTTCCAGCACGTGCTGCCACGGACGAGTGGCATGGCGGTTGCGCACCGGGATGGGCTGCCGCTTCTGCAACGCCCGGATGCAATCAGGCAGGATTCGATCCTTGGCCCAATCCCCGCCCGCAATGACATTGCCGGCGCGGCAACTGGCAATTTTCACGGGATGCTCTTGAAAGAAAGATTGGCGATAGGAAGCCACGATCAATTCCGCCGCCGCTTTGCTGGCGCTGTAAGGGTCGCGCCCGCCTAAGGGATCGGTCTCGCGGTAGCCCTGATGCCATTCCCGGTTTTCGTAGCATTTATCCGTGGTGACGAGAACGGCGGCACAGGGTTTGGCCAGTGCCCGCAACGCCTCCAGCAGGTTCAGGGTGCCCATGGCGTTGACATTAAAAGTCTCGCGCGGACGCAGGTAGGATTCGCGCACCACGGCTTGCGCCGCCAGATGGAAAACGAAGTCCGGCTGGGTTTCGGCCACAGCTTTGGTGAGGACTGACGGGTCCTGAATGTCTCCGATAATCTGGCGCAGGCGGCGGGCCAGCCCCAATTCGGTGCAGAGGGAAGGATCGGTGTTGGGCGGCAAGCTCAGCCCCGTGACTTCCGCGCCCAGGCCGAGCAGCCATTCGCACAGCCACGCTCCCTTGAAGCCGGTATGCCCGGTCACCAGGACGCGTTTGCCGTGAAATGCGGAGCCGAAAAGGGTCATCATTTCCAGATCTTCCAAGGCGCTTTACCCTCGGCCCATAAGCGGTTCAACAAACTGTATTCCGAATACGTATCCATTGGCTGCCAAAAACCGTCATGCTGGAACGCCATCAATTGGCCTTCGCGGGCGATGCTTTGCACGGGCTTTTGCTCGAACATGATTTGATCGGCGCTGTCGTCAAGATAATCGAAAACCGCGCGCGACGCCACGAAGAAGCCGCCGTTGATCCGCCCCTCGGCGGCCTGCGGTTTTTCATTAAACTCCGTCACCCGCCCCTCGGGGCCAATGCCCAATTCTCCAAACCGCCCCGGCGGACGGACCGCCGTGACCGTCAGTTTTTTTCCGTGTTTCCGGTGAAAAGCGAGCGCGGCGGTCACGTCGATGTTCCCGACGCCGTCGCCGTAAGTGAGAAAAAACTCCGGATCGTTGCCGATGAACTGTTTAATCTGGCGAACGCGCCCGGCGGTCAGGGTCTCCTCGCCGGTATCGGCCAGAGTCACGGCCCAGTCCTCTTCGCCATGATGATTGTGGAAACGGACGTCCTGCTGCTGTCCGAGGCGCAAGGTGACGTGGCTGGTCATCCAAAGGTAATTGCGGAAGAAATCCTTGATCATTTCCCCCTTGTAACCGAGGCATAGGACGAACTCGTGGAATCCGTGGGCGGCATAAATCTTCATGATATGCCATAAAATGGGCCGATTGCCGATGGGCAGCATGGGTTTGGGCCGGTACTCGGTCTCCTCCCGCAGCCGTGTGCCTTTGCCGCCGCACAAGATGACAACTTTCATAAATGGCGCCTCACAAAAGAACGGTCAAGATAGCCAGCGGACAATGGGTTGCAAGCCGGATGTTTTGGCAAAACATCTCCGACTCGGATGGCGCGGTCAGAATATTCTCTTCATTTTTCTGCCTCCATCCTTCTGACTCAAACAATCTCTGTGCCACGGTTTTATTGCAATAAGACACGAGGTAACGCGCCAGTGACGGCGAGTCTAAGAGGGGTAGGGTCGCCTCGCTGCGAGGCGACCCCACCCTTCTCAGACCCCTGTCACTGCGCGGTAATTCTTATCACATGCGTCACCGGCACAAACGCTGCCTGCACCGCCGCCGTCAGAGTATCATGTTCCTTTTCAACATCGCCCACCACCTGATCGGTTTGGGCGGCGATTTGTGCCATCGTTGGCCGCTGGTTGTCCGTGTGGCGGAACAACTCCTTTATTTCTTTGGTTTCATAAGCCTGCTTGGCGGCGACGGCCCCGTCCACTTTGGCAAAGGTCTCGCTGAAAGGATTGGCGGGGAATTCCGCCGCCAGATTGATGCCTTTGGCCAATTGTTCCGCCGGAAAGGTTTTGCTCTCACCGCCCCAGGTGATTTGGTATTGACTGGCGTCGCCGTGTTTCACGACCAGTGTCAGCCGGTTCAATTCCTGATTGAAGGGAACGAGCGTCATTCCAGAACGAATGCTATTGTCTGAATCAACGCCATCCTGGCCGCAGACCGGATAGGATGCCGCGGCCTGACCTTTCGGCGCGCAGGCACAGAACGGATAGCGGGCGCTTTCGATCTCATATTCTCCTTCCTTGGCTGAAATCACTTGGTGCCCTTTTGACACCTTCATTTTGTTCCTCTTCAAATCCACCGTGAACGTTCCGATGTCACCATCCAGCCCCAGCGCCCGCAGAAAAGCATAAGCCATCACCGTATGCCCGGCCCAATGCGGATGCACCCCGTCGTTGCCGGGAATGGCGTAGTTGGCGCCATATTCCTGTCTTCCCTCAAATCCGCCGGTTAGCATCGGCCAGAAAACATCGGCAAATCTGACCTTTTCCTTCCGCGCCAGGACCACGTCAATGTTGCGCAACTGGCACAGACTCAAATTCAAATCTTCCACCGTGCCGGTGGCCGACTTGACCCAGCTTGGCATTTTGCTCACGTCACCGGGCGCACCGAGAATGACCCGGACGCCATGCGCTTTGAAGGCTTCGACCATCTTCCTCGAATTGGACTGATAGGCCTGCCCAATGCGGTCTTCATAGGGACAATACTCAAAGTCGTTCATGCCATAAGCGGTCGTGGCGACGGTCGGATGGAAACGGAGACAATCGTTGGTCATGCGCCCCAAAAAACCGGGCACTTTTTCGCCGCTCCAGCCGAATTGCCGCACCGAGACTTTAAGTTGGGGAACGCACATCGTCAGGTAATCCTCCATCAGGCGCGAGTACATTCGCTGTTCGGTGATGGAGTCGCCGCAGATTGCCAGACGGTCTCCCTGTTTAAGGACTAGTCCGGACGGCGCGGGCGCTTTGAGCGGTTGATATTTCTCGAAGGAAGCGTCGTTGGGTTTCGGTTCCAGCAGCGGCGCCGCGGCCGAAGCAAAATGAACCAGTCCAAAGAGGAAAATGAGTTTTGCGGTCAGACGGAGGTTGGTTTCCGCGGATGCGTTTAAAGCTGGTGCCATAATTTCGTGAAAATTCGAGGGATTCCACGGCTGCGGCAAGAAAAATCGTCGGGGAATCGGCGGAAAAGAAGAACCCTTAAAATCGCAACAGCCATCTCCACTGCCTTGAGTCAGTGGGTTTTGCTTTCCGTCAGCAGTTGTTTGATGCCGGCCAGAACCGTTTGCGGCGTACTGGCATCCATGCCGTCGTAATAGGCGCGCACGACTCCACGCTTGTCCACCAGCGCGATTTTGTCGCGGTGGATGAATCCGGGGTCCGAAGACGAAGGTTGGCCGTTATCTTCGGCGACGCCTTCATCAGGATTCTCTGCTCTGGAATCTCTGCGAGACGTAATCCCAATTGATGACATTGAACCAAGCGGCGATGTAATCGGCCCGGCGGTTCTGGTATTTCAGGTAATAGGCATGCTCCCAAACATCCAGACCGAGCAAAGGTTGTTTACCTCGACTGATCGGAGAATCCTGGTTGGGAGCGGGTTCGATGGTTAAGTTGCCGCCCTCGGAAACCAGCCAGGCCCAGCCGCTTCCAAACACGCCCAAGGCCGCCTTGGTGAATTGGTCCTTGAACGAACCAAAGTTGCCAAACTTTTTATCCATCGCTTTGGCCAATTCTCCGGCAGGTTCGCCACCGCCGTTTTTATTCATCATTTGCCAGAACAACGAGTGGTTGCAATGACCGCCTCCATTGTTGCGGACCGCCGTGCGGACTTTCTCAGGAACGGCGTTCAAGTCTTTGAGCAAATCCTCGACGGGCTTTTTCCCGAGATCGGGGAATTGAGACAGCGCTTTGTTCAAATTCGCTACGTAAGCCGCGTGATGCTTATCGTGATGAATTTGCATGGTCTGCGCGTCAATATGCGGTTCGAGGGCATCGAACGGATAGGGCAGCGGCGGCAAGGTGAAGGGGCCTTTTGGGGGTGATGCCGCGGGCGCGAGTTGAGCGTTGGCCATGCGCAAGGTCGAGGCGGCCGCATAAGCGACCGAGGTCAGCGCGGTGATTTTCAAGACTTGTCTTCGAGTCATCATAATGGTGTTCCTTTCTGGCAGAGTCGGTCTTGTTCTGGAACCCGCCTTAAAAGGCGTAGCTCACGACCGCCTTGAACAGGACCGGCGCGACCAATTGGTTCCCCCTGGAGTACTGCGCCACGTCAAACTCGGCGTCGGCATAGATCATCACTGGATGAAGGTCGAACTCGATCCCGGGCGAGAGCAGCACGCGCTGATAGCCGGAGTTGCGGATGCCCACAGGCGGATCTTTGACGCCGCCGGAAGCCCAAGAACCGGTGTCGCTCGTGCGTTCACTGGGAATGATTTGCGCCACCGGCGTAATCTTGACCGGGCCGAGCGACAAGCCCTGGTAGTAAAGACCGAGAGACGCATCCAACTCCACGCCTGGCCGGTAACCGCCCTGGATAAGCATCGGCACATCCAATTGCGCCTGGGCGAACCAATACAGGCCGTGCAGCACGCTGCTGAGCGTGTGACGGTAAAAGCCGCCGAGCAGAAGATCGGTGCTGCCTGTCCCGAGTTCCGTGTCCCGATCAAGGATGCTGGTCATGTCGTGGGTGTCATCGCCCGTCGGCACCTTCAATCCGAAAGTCACCCCGGCGGACATGTCCGGGAAAAATCCGGTATAGATGCCTTCGAGCCGAAGATCACCAAAGGCGTTCCAGGTGGTGGAGCCCCCTTGGTACGCCTGGTAGTGGCGAACGTCATAGGGTAATTCGACTTGGACACCCCAACTGCGGTTAAACATGTACTGCAAACCGAGCGTGGTGAAGTAGGTTCGAATATCCTGGTCTCCATTAT
>JBKQWF010000066.1:0-12050 GCA_052139695.1 Limisphaerales bacterium | reverse complement strand
GATGGTCCTGCCGGCTCGGGTAAACAAATCATGCCAGCAGCTTGGCAGTCGCCCGCCGATTTGTCCAGCTAATAGGTGCAAATAGCTTATTACAAGCTACTTACGCACTAAATCGCCGAAGCCTTGGGACTCCATCGTCTTTGACGACGGCTGGGATGACCCAGCCTCGCTGTGGAATTTTCATCGCGGATTTCCCAAAGGCTTCGCTCCGTTGTCGAAGTTGTGCTCGCTATATCAAACGCGGTTGGGCGTCTGGCTTTCGCCTTTTGGCGGCTATGGCGCGTCAAAAGAACAGCGCTTGAAGTTCGGACGCGAGCAGGGTTACGAAATCAACGCCGCCGGGTTTTCCCTGGCCGGCCCGAAGTATTATGCGGCTTTCAAACGCGCCTGCGCGGAAATGATCCATCGCTACGGAGTCAATTATTTTAAGTTTGACGGCATCGCCTCCGGCACCTATGCCAGCGGCGCGGGCAGCGCCTTCATTCTTGACACTGAGGCCATGCGCCGCCTGATGCTTGAACTGCGGGAGGAAGATCCGGACCTCTTCATCAACCTGACCACCGGTTCCTGGCCGTCCCCCTTCTGGCTGCGCTATGCCGATTCGTTATGGAGGCAGGGAGACGACACCGGGTTTAGCGGCAAAGGCAGCCGCCAGCAACAGTGGCTGACCTACCGTGACAGCCAGGTTTACCAAAACATTGTCAAACGTGCGCCCCTCTATCCCTTGAACTCGCTGATGTCTCACGGCGTGGCCTATTCACGCCACGGCAACCCGGGCGATCCTTCTTATAATTCAGCCGGTTTCAGGGATGATATTCACGCCTATTTCGGCGGCGGCACCGGTTTGCAGGAACTTTATATTCAGCCGGGCAAGCTTTCCTCTGGCGATTGGGACGAGCTTGCCGAGGCGGCCAAATGGTCCCGCGCCAGCGCGGATGTGCTGGTGGACACTCACTGGATCGGCGGCGACCCGTCCAAGTTGGAAGTTTACGGCTACGCCTCTTGGTCCCCGCGCAAGGGGATCGTCATGCTCCGCAATCCCGACGACCAGCCGAAGGAATTCGCGCTCGATGTCCGGACGGCGTTCGATTTGCCGCCCGGCGCGGTGACGGACTATACGCTGGCGAGCCCGTGGAAAGAAGACACCGCCCGCCCCCATCCGCGCGCCTCGGCCGGTCAACCGTTGCGCCTGAACTTGAAGCCGTTTGAAGTTTTGGTTTACGATGCTCTCCCATGATTCGCCTGCGAGAAACGATCCGCACCCTCCCTTTCTTTCGCCCGGTCCCGCTGACAAAACTCCCGCTCATTTATCATCGCGAACATCTTTTTCCCTACACCAGCTACGGTGATACTGAAACAACTTCGACGCCTCGCGACTTCCGCATGGTGGTTCTGGAGAACGACTCGTTGCGCGTGGAAATAGCGCCGGAACTGGGCGGCCGCGTTTATAGCCTCTTCGACAAACGCATTGGGAAAGAAATCCTGTTCAGCAATCCAGTGGTTAAACCAACGCGGATTCTGCCCATCTGGGCTTTCATCTCCGGCGGCATGGAATTCAATTTCCCCATTGCCCACTCGCCCACGTCCATCGCCGAAGTCGGTTGCGCCAGCGGGCAGGCGGGCGATTACGGTTTCATCCGGGTCGGCGAACGCGAAGCGCGCACCGGCATGGAGTGGGTGGTTGAACTGGGATTGGTGGCCGATCAACCCGTGCTGATCCAACGCAGCGCGTTCCGCAATCGCACAGGCGCCGATCATCCGTGGATGTCATGGACCATTACCGCCGTGCGCTCGACCGAAGCCACGGAATTTATCCACCCTCCCCACCGCGTCCTCGTCCATGACGATCGCGTAGTCGAAGCCGAATGGCCGGGCAACGGATTGAACTGGGACCGCACGCACCGGCAAATGACAGCCCTTTTCTGGAAACCGGGCAGCGCGCGGCAATTCGGGGTGTTTCACCATGACCTGGGCTTGGGCCTCATGCACCTGGCAGACCCGGGGCTGTTGCCCGGCAAAAAAGTCTGGACTTATGGTCACGGCAAACATCGTTGCTGGGGCCAGGGCACAACGGAAGGAGGCCTTTCCTACTGCGAAATCGAGAGCGGCCCGCTGCTCGATCAGAGCGAAAAACCTATGTTTCCGAACGGCGCCGAGCGGCGCTTCGAGGAATATTGGATCCCGGTTCATTCCCGTGAAGGATGCGACAGAGTCGAATGGCCGGGGTTTGCTCTTCCACCCATGGACGACGCCTGGCTCGGTTACAGTCATTCCGCGTGGCAAAACGAGTGGGAACGCTTTCGCGCGGGCGAAGGCCCAATTCCCGGCAGTGTTGTGGCAACGGGCATCGATCTTGAAGCAGCGTTGCGCCGCGAACTTCAGGCTGGCAACGTACTGGCAGCGGAACCGCTGGGCTCATGGCTGGCGTTTCGCGGACGCGCCTCGGAAGCTGTCTCAGTCCTGGCAAGGGCCACGACCGCGGAAGCGAGGAGGATCGCTGGCCTGATTGAATGGAAAGCCCTCAAAGAGCCGGCCCGCGCCGTTGCGGAATTGGAAGCCGGCCCGTTGCAAGATCCTATCGCGGTCGTCGAACTGGACGAGTTATTTGCGGAGTTAAACCAAACAGCGAAGCGCGCCGCGGTGCTGGCACGTTGCGGCGATCACCGGCTTATCATCGAACGCCGTGCAGACCTCGCTGTGGCCACGGGCCAGCCTGCAGAAGCCTTGCGTTTGCTTGCCAGCCTGACCTGGCCCCGCGAGCATCAGCGCTACACCCGCGGCGATTTATGGAAGCGCGCCCAGGCCGCGTTAGGCAGGACTGAAAGCCCAACGCCAGAATCCCTCGGGGAAGACACTCTGGCCCGTTTCGGAGCTTATTGGTCTGATTAGCCCATGCGTGACGTTCGCACAAAACTCCCGGTAGTGCGGGCACTCCGCTGCCCGCCAGGGAGGCGCGCCCGGAGTGCCGCGCCCTACCTTGGCATGGGCGAGTCAAAATGATAACTCCCAGAGCCTGCCTCCAAAACCGCCCGGTTCCCTTCCATCCGAAGGAATCGGATGCCATCCACTTTGTCCAGCGGCTGTCCCGATTCCGTGACTGTCATGGAATCACTGGTGGGGAGAAAAACGGTGGCGCTGGCATTTGCCGGGATTTTGAGGTCGAGGGCAAAATGGCCGGCATCCGTTTTCCACGCGCACGTGATTTTCCCGTACAGGGTATGGTACTCGCCGCGGGCGTATGTGAGTTTTTCATAGAGACCCGGCTTGACGATGAAATGGCGGAAACCCGGCTTCTCAGGGTCAGGGCGAAGGCCGAGAATCCCTTTAATGAACCAGGCCCCGATCGAAAGGTAGGAACTGTGGCAGCGAGAATTGTCACCATCCCACTGTTCCCAGATGCAGGTGGCACCTTGGGCCAGCATCGCGCCCCAGCCGGGCGGTTCCGTGGTGTTGGCGACGCAATCGACCAAATCGCTCCGATCCTCAGCCGTCAGCGCCTCGATCATGAAGTAAGTCCCGAGGATGCCGGTGTCAAGATGA
The DNA here is from genome assembly GCA_052139695.1 of Limisphaerales bacterium. Classification (GTDB taxonomy): domain Bacteria; phylum Verrucomicrobiota; class Verrucomicrobiia; order Limisphaerales; family Palsa-1400; genus PLGF01. The sequence continues at coordinate 8,510 of JBKQWF010000066.1, read as the reverse complement.
TGCTTCTTGAGAATGCGTTCCGCGAGTTGATCCGCCACGACGGGGCGCACGTCCGCCGGCGGCAAGCCGGAAAAAAGGGCGGAGGCCGGCGTGGTCTCGCGTTCGCCGGGATAGCTTTTGGCCTGGGGGTCCCAAAACGTCTGTTGGATGGCAATGGCGGCGGCGTCCGCCCGGCTTTGGAACCGCGCGCCATCCGCGTTATGGCCGAGTGCGTGGGCGATGCGGGCGGCGGTTTTGAGGGTGTGAAGATAATAACAATTGTTCATGAACAACGTCTCGCGATCGTGGCCGTTGGGCGCCTGGTGGTGGCCGGGATAGACCCAATCCCCCAGAAACGACCATTCCGGCTGGACGATGTTCTTGGGGCCCGGAAACCACTGCAGCACGTTGCTCTGGCAATTCGCCGCCAGAAAACTCATCCAGCGTTGTATCGCCGGGTAATTCTCTTCCATGGCCTTGGGATCGCCAAAGTAAAGATAAGTCAGCCACGGCAAATGGACGAGAGTGCTGCTCCACATGGGGCCTCCTCCGCCATTGTAGGTGGGAGCGGTGAAAGGCACGCTGCCGTCGGGCTGTTGCACATCGCTCCAGTCGCGCGACCATTTGGTGAAGAATCGTTCGGTGTCAAAAGCCAGCATCGCTCCTTCCACGGTGTTGATGCTGTCGCCATAACCCATCCGCTCGCGGTGCGGACAATCCACGACGTAGCCGCCCAGGGAGATCTGGCGGAACGTCCACAGAACCGTTTCGTAAATGCGATTGTAAAGGTCGTTGGAGCAGGAGAATTGGCCAATACGCTCGGTCCCAGTGCTGATGGCGTAACCTTTGAGTTGAGCACTTTGCAAAGGCGCGCTCAACCCTTGGACGGTGATCCAGCGGCCGGATTGGTGCTTGAAATGGTTGCGGAACGTGCCTTGGCCTGGCGGTCCAAGGATGAGGAGATTTGTCTGGCCGTAACTGCTGGACTGGTCTTCACGCTCAGACATGGAAATCTCGATGCGAGAGCCGGGCGTTCCTTCCGCCTTCAGCTCGATCCAGCCGGAAAAATGGCGGCCCATGTCCGCCTGATACACGCCCGGACTCTTCTCGCGAACGGCCACCGGATGCAGTTCCTCGATCATCCGGTTGCACTCGGTCACTTGCGGCGAGATTTCCAGGGCGTTGGTCTGCGCCACCGCTTTCAGCCAATCCAAATCATCGAATCCAGGGCTATTCCATTCGGAGAGATAGGCTCGATCATCCTGCGCTTCGCCCCCCAGGCTATGGAAGCCAGGAAGGTTGCTCGAATCCATGTTCGACCGGTGGCATTTCCAATCAGGTCCGCTGGCCAGATCCACTTCGCGCGGGCCATCCTGGATTTGTGCTTGGAGAATGAAGCGCGGTTCGCTGGGCCAATCGAGTTGCGATTCCGCATACCACGATTTGCCGCTATGACCGGCCCAGCCTTGTCCCAGCCAGACTCCGATGCAGTTGGCGCCGGGATGAAGATAAGGCGCAATATCACGCGTGACCGACAACGCGCGCTTGCTCAAGTCACTGATCGCGGGCGCCATCACGTCGTCCCCGACCTTCCGGCCATTGACATACAATTCGTGGTAGCCGACGACGCAATGGAACATACGGCCGACGCCTGCTGGCCGTTCTTGAGCTCAAACGTGGACCGGAACCAAACCGACGCTCCGCTGTTCCCCGAACTGGCGATCCAGGCGCCCCGCCATTCGTCAGGACGCAGCACACCTGTCGCCCAGCGCCCGGTTTGACTCCATTCGGAGGCGTGGTCTTGTCCATCCCAAATCCGGACGCGCCAAAAGTACCAGGAATGACTTTTCAGCGGCTTGCCAGCGTAGGGAACAAGCGTCGTTTGCCCGGAGGGACCTCCATAGCGAATGAACGACGATTGGTCGGAGAGGATCTTCCCAGAGTTCCACATGTCCGCATGGCCAGCTTGCAATGCAACCGCGGAGGAGGCCACTTGCACTTGATAGCCGGTTTGGTTTTCCGCCCGGTGATCGCTCTCCAGAATCCAGCCCAACCGCGGCGCCCCGTCGATGCCCAGCGGGCTTTCCTGTCCCTCACAGAGCAATCGAACCGGATGCAACCCTTCGCCGCGGGCCAGTCCACCATCAAGAACGAGCGCCGCACAGATGGCGATCACTAAGCATCGATGAGCATACTTGGTGTCAGAGATTTTCATTTTGGGTTCACATTTGTTTTAGCTCTCTCGCGGAGTCTGGATGGACCGCATTCAAAATTCGTATTGAATGCGGATCGCGGCCTTCCGGTCGCGGTCTTCCTGGACGACAATTCGCGCCGCCTTGGTTGCCGGGTCATAATCCGCCGCGGTGCTGGTCCCGTTGACGTCCACTTTCTTTGCCGGTTTCGTGTGGATCCAGACTTCGTAATCGCGCTCGGAAGGCATTTGATCGTAGGTTCCTTCGCGCGGTTCGATGGTGAGAGTTACCGCGTCGGGGCTGGTTTCGCAACGGACCCGCGTCAGCGCCACGGCGCCTTTCAGGTAGGCCAGCGAGTTGCCATCGTCTTCGTAAAGAGCGTAGTCGCTCTTCCCCTCCGGATAAACGTGGAGCTTGAGGGTGTTGACCGGTTTCTCGCCGACAAAATCCATCTCCGGCCAGTAAGGGATAATGGCGCCCGCCTTGATAAACAGTCCGCCAGCCCGGTTCGCCGGCGGCGTGTAAACCATTTCACTTGGGCCCTCCAATTCCGCGCCGGTCCAATAATCAATCCAGCGCCCGGCAGGCAAATAGACTCGATCGGTGAATGCGGCCACCAGCAGGCTGTCGCCCAGCATGTACTCGCTCACGCAATCGGCCAGCTTGGGATCATCAGGATAAACCAGCGGCATGGGGCGGAGAATGGGCATCGAGGTCAGATGCCCGACGTAAGCCGCGGAATAAATGTAGGGCAGCAGGGAGTAGCGAAGCCGGGCGTAATCGCGGAACATCGCCTCGGCCTGCTTGCCCAAAAACCAGGGTTGAAAGGCGTAGGCCCAATTGTTGAGCTGGCTCCAGGGTTGGAGGAAACCAAAGTGAAGCCCGGCTCCCAGGGCCTCCATGTCGCACGAAGTATTCATGTGGCCGCTCATCCCGTAATTGAGCATCCAGACGAGGGCCTTGGGGCCGCCGCCGTTGTCGCCCATCGTCGTGGCGCCCCAATGCTGGACGCCGGCGTAAGCCGCACAATAATGCGTCATGGCACGTTGTTGTGCAAAATTCTCGTAACCGGCGCACATCTGCTTGTGGTAGAGGACCTGGGTGAGGTTGTGGTTCTCCAGGTCGCTGCGCCCGTTATAATACTTCCTGCCGGGATGCTCCTGGATCAGGTTTTCAGGGTCCATTTTGAAACAACGGGCACCGTTCCTGACGAACTTCCGCAGGTGGTTGAACCAGGCGTCCGGTTCCTTGGGAAACTCGTTGCCCCGGCCTTCGCGAAGCGCCACCTGCCGTTCCTCTTCCATGGTCAGATCATCCGCGCAGACCAGCCAGAGCGAGAGTTTGAAACCTGTCCGGTCCAATCCGCCGATGAACGTCCCTTCCTTGGAGTCCGGCCCCATCCAATCCGGGATGTAGAACTTGTCGGGGTTCCATTCCTTGTTGTGCGAAGCATCGTAATTCTTTTTCATCCACTGAGGTTCGATCCCCATGATGTCGCAAGGAATCCCCTTTTCCCGGAAGAGCAGGCTGTCGTTGAGGATTTCGTGCTCGTTTTCGGTGATCTGGCTGACATAAGTGAGGCCGTAGGCAAATTCCGGCAGCAGCCGGGGCCGGCCGGTAATGTCGGTGTAGCGTTCGATGAGCTTTGGCAACGAATCGCCAATCAGCAGGTAGAAATCCAGCGTGCCGCCTGGTCCCCAGAAGAAGGCGCGGTCGGCCTCGTAACGGCCGAGGTCGTAATAGTGGACCCACGTTGTATTGACAAAGAGTCCCCAGCCCGCAGTGCTCAAGAGCAACGGAATGGGTCCTTCGGTTTGCTCCCACTCCGCCTGGCCGTGGTATCCGAAATTGCCGCGGTATTGCGTCCAGAGACGATACCCGTAGCCTCGCAACTGGATGCGTTTGGAGGAGGCGGTGCCCAGCCCGTAGAATCGTTCGCCCGCCCGCAGACTGAATGTCGCCCCGAAAGAATTTGTCGGCAGGAAAAAAGCATGCATCACGTCGGAAGACGCCTTTTGCTGAGGGGCCACGCTCCCAATGATCTGCGCCTGTCCTTCCTCCCGTTTTTCACCGCGAAAATAATCGGCCATGGAAGCCTGGCGCTTCTTAAACGCCTGGAGGTCCGTTTCACTCCAGTGAGTGCCCTGGGGCAGAATCCGTTCGCAGAGAATGGCACCCGCCCTATCGCGCAACTGCAGTTGGCCATCGGCGGCGCGCACGGACAGCGAACCGCCAGCCGTCTCAAAAGTCGTGCTGCCGCTCTCGGCGCGCGTTTTCAAAGCGATGCCGGGCCAATCCATTTTGACGATGCCATAGCGCTCCATCAACGACGGTTCGAACCGTCCATCGGCCGCCAACCGCACGCGAAAAATGTTCGGCGTCACGGCCTCAATCCGGACCACGTCACCGCTGGCCAGGGGGACATCGACCGGCTTGGCATGAAGGTGCGCGGAACTCAGCACCCCCCAGAGAAGGCCGGCGGGCAGCAAACTTGATCTGTTCATTGCGGCCCTCATTCGATGGCGAAAACACCCAAGAGTCAAGAGTGCCGCGGAGACCCAAATCCTCGCCCAACGCGACGCGTTTCATTGCTTGGGGAGCGCGACCGTCTCCCTGGCCTCCATAGCCTTGGCGACGGAGGCGGTCGTAGCGGTCGTCGTAGACGACCGCATCAAAGTTATTTCCTTGTTTCGATGCCCGGACAGGCTACGGTTTTCGCCGCGCACGGGGTGCCGGGGTCTTTAGTCCGTGCGTCATACCCGGCAGGACGCGGTCCGATGAGCGCTATCCACAGACAGGTGTTCTCCTCATTTCAAAAAGATGAGGAGGTGTTGAAGCACAAACTGGCCCCGGGAACGACGAGGCGGTTGGGGCGGTTTGTGCTCCCCTACGCCCGCATCCTCGGCTTCTTCCTGTTCCTGGTGGTTCTGGATGCGGCCCTGGGGGGCGGCCACGGAGATTTCCCTGGCCTCGCTCGAGTCCGTGGCTTCGCTCGACCACCACCCGGAGCAGGAGGTGTTGCGCGAGATCAGTTTTACGGCTGAACCCGGCCAGCTCGTCGCTTTAGTCGGGCCGTCTGGAGCGGGCAAAACCACGCTCGCGCAACTGGCCGCCCGCCTCTACGATGCCTCGCAGGGCTCGGTGCGGATCAACGGAGTGGACGTGCGCGAGGCCACCGCGCAATCGCTGCGCGAAACTGTGGGAATGGTGATGCAGGACTCCCACATGTTTCACGAAACGATCCGGGTAAACCTCCTCTACGCAAAGCCCGGCGCCGGCGAGTCTGAACTAAGCGAAGCGTTGGAGGCGGCCCAGCTCCTCCGTTTGGTGAAATCACTGCCGAAGGGATTGGATACGGTGGTAGGGGAACGCGGCCACCGGTTGTCAGGCGGCGAAAGGCAGCGTCTGGCCATTGCCAGACTGCTGCTCAAGGCACCTCGCTTGGTGATCTTGGACGAAGCCACGGCCCACCTCGATTCCGAAGCGGAACGGGGCATCCAACAGGCCTTCGAAACCGCGCTGGCGGGCCGAACCTCGCTCGTCATTGCGCACCGGCTCTCGACCGTCCAAACCGCGGACCAGATTTTGGTTCTGCAGCAGGGAAGGATCGTGGAGCGCGGCCGGCACGAAGACCTCGTGCGAGGCGAGAATCTCTATGCGCAACTTTACCGGAAGCAATTTAAAGGAACACCACGTTAGGCGACTCAAACAATGGAGGCTCTTGAGAGCGCTAAATTTCTACAGGTGGCGCCGAAATTCAGTTGATGATCGCGAGGTACCGGCTTCTTTTTTCAATTGAGCAAGGATCGCCTTGAGGTTGTCCATTTCTCCCTGTTTCATGGGTTTGACCTTTTCCTCCGAGCTATCAAAACGCTCGCCTGCCTTGAGCATTATATTCGTGGAAGGCAAACTAACCGCCGTTATTTCCCCAGCCACATCACTTGCCGAGACTCCTCGGCGGCCGTCTTTTTCTCCGCCAACCGTCAGACTAAACTCGGCGTCCCGAGGCGAAAGTCCGAACGTCCAACGTGCTGCCGTTCTCATTTCACACCGCGACTGCGCGGTCAGCGGCCCAACGATGCCTACGATCCCACCCATCTGAAGATCTAGCGCCGTCGCGGAATCCTCTTTAGGACCCGCGCCAACGAATTTCATTTCCAGTATATCGACCTGCGAGTTCGGCAAGAGTCTGATGACGGAGGCATGCCCATTAATTCGCATGTCCACGTGAGCATCAGGCCCCGTCCGAATCTTAACGTTACCGAGATCAGCTCCCGCTACCGCGGGAAACCACGCGGAACCGTCTATGTATTCTACCACTCCAGAAAGGCCAAGGATGGTCGCTTTACCGGAATCAATGCTAGCGAAACTATGATCCGGCAAGGAAGCTTTAGGCCTTTTCAGTTCGTCCCAAAAGACGGCTGAGAAGAGGCCCAACGTCAACACGACTGCTGCTATCACCATTAGCGCTGTCTTGGACTTGTCAGTCAATGTGTTGTTCATCGGCAAAGGATCGGTTCCTAACTTTGCCACTTTTCGCTTCACATCGTTCTCCTCTCATAGAAATGTCGTTCCGAGTATTTCCATGATCCCCTTGGCAACCGTGGGCCACCGATCTCATTGTCATCGTCGTTCCCCGGCGCAATCATCTCAATGAAAAAATGGCAAAGTTAGGAACCCCTTTGCGGGACTACGATCACCTCGGGCCTCCTGGCCAGGTCCTTGGCGAGACAAGGCGATCATCTAGATAATTCATAGTAAGTCCCGACAGCAATAGTCGAGGCGCAGTCTTGCTGGCGCGATTCTGGAAGGCCCATGTACCAAGCATCTCCGTTTCTGCCGACCCATGCTCGATGAGGTTGCATCGGCGGACAATTGCCCAACGGCCTCGCCCGACGGGAAGACGATGCACTTTCGGCAAGTAGCCACCAGCGACCGTCTAGCTCAACTTCTGCGGTGGTCCCGGTAGCCACCTCGGGCAACAAGTCACGAGGAACAACACGACTCTGTGGTTTGTCTCCCACCAACACTTTGCTGGGGGCAGGAGCAAACCATATTATCTCGCCATTCCGTCGCAGGCCGTTGCTCGCTCGCAGCTGAACAGCTAAAACCGACAAATCCTTGTGGGCCAAGTCATGGAAGATGCGCCTTGCCACTAAGCGCTCCGGGACGACATACCGTTTCGCAAACGATGGGATTTCGTGCAGCACCTTCAATTCATGGTCCAGTATCCCCTTAAGTTCGCCCCGAGGTAAAAGAATGGCAGCGGCTCCGCGGTTACAAAGCCACTCTATTGTTGGATCCTCACCGATTGTCCTTTGCAATGGGCTCAAGGGGCGTCCACCACCGTCAGGGGCGAACCAGAACGTGTGCGCGATTTCATGAGCGATCCCAAACCGCTGATCCTCCACCCGTTGAAACGGACTACAGTTTATCACATAGCCCTGCGCCTTTGGCACGATGGTCTGCAGACCTGGCAGATAAGGCTTTGTCTGAACCAGGTTGATACTGCGGTCTCGTAAGAGCGCCGTGGAAAATCCAACGCATCCCCGCTGGCTCCGACCAAGAGCCGCAACACGCTCGGCCTCGACTTCCAGCCACTCAATAAGATCGCGCGTTCCCAGACGGGATTCCAAATCTCGCCACAAGGCGGCGTTAAGTCGCGGGGGCGCAGGGTTCATAGCCATTACGTCAGGGAAGGGCGGCCTTGAAATTGGTATTGATTGCACTTCGCAGTCGTTGCGAGAAACTTTCACCTTTATGAGCAATAGCCATGAGTTCCTCGACTATCTTCCCAACCTTTTCCCCGTGCTCTCTAGCCGAAGACGGAATGATCCGGTTCTCGGCCTCCAATGCCATGCCCACAATCTGAGTGTAAAGTGCTCTTTGCTTTTCAGGCCGCTCACGCGTCCCGGACAGGAGCTCAATGTCGCAAAGATCCATCGCAAGTTGCTGCTGCTGAGGAGTCAGGCTGCGCCGGACGAGCAGTCTGATGGACCATAGCAACTTGTGGGCATCCAGAGTAGCGTTCAGGCGCGGACGAACTACTGGATCATCAATCTCCTTAAACTGGGTAGGATGTCCCTTCCAGAGCACCTTCATCTCAGCCTCTTTGCGGTTCATTTTTCTCGTGGGAGCGTAGATGAGCACGTCTCCTGGCTTAGCCCCAATGATGTCTGCAATTTGGTCTTCAAATTCACGCCGCGCCACCGCGTTTGAGGCGGACCCCATTCTTTAGACCACGAAGCGCGTAATTTAAGATGGACTCTTCCGGTCTGCTGTCATTTATAGTTATTGTTGTCTGCTGCTTCTTTCCGCGCTTCAAAGAACTTTCGAAAA
>JBKQWF010000065.1:0-21113 GCA_052139695.1 Limisphaerales bacterium | reverse complement strand
TCTTGGGGTGTCATGATGAAATCCCGATCATGGAAGACACACGAAAAATTACGGCGAGGCTTGTAGAACCTGACTGTTTTTGTCCGATGCCTGGGGTATCACTGTTCCATGGCTTTTCACGCTGGCGTGGCGGCCAGGAGCGCTTGCGGGCGCTGATTCTTTCCAAATCCCCCGTCTCTTGGCGTTTACAAAAATGAAAAGGTGCGTCCTACCGCCGAGGACGAAGACGCCGGTTTGGACTTGAGCCAGCATGGCGAGAGCGCCTATAATGATTAGGCCCATGAACGAGCCTAGCTTGAAGCAAGTTCTGCGGAACAAACGCCTCGTGTGCGACGGGGCCATGGGGACTCAACTGATGCTCGCCGGGCTGAAAGAAGGCACGTGCGGCGAGAGTTGGAATCTCACTCACCCGGAGCGTGTCCTTGCCATTCAAAGCCGTTACGCGGCGGCGGGAGCGGATTGCCTTATCACCAATACCTTTGGCGGGAACCGCCTGACGCTGGCGCGGCACGGCCACGTTGAGAAGGTGGCGGAAATCAACCGCGCGGCCGCCCGGATTGCGCGGCAAGCCTTTGCCGGCAAGCCTGGCTACGTGCTCGGGGACATCGGCCCGGTTGGCGGCATGCTGGAGCCTTACGGGGATTTACTGGTGGAGGATGTCCGGGCCGCCTTGACCGAACAAGCGCAAGCGTTGATCGAAGGCGGGAGCGACGCCATTATTCTTGAGACACAAACTTCCCTCGAGGAACTGGGCGCCGGCATGGACGCCGCCAAAGCGGCAGGCGCCCCCTTCATCATCGCTTCGCTGGCCTATGATCGTTCAGCGGACGGCACTTTTTTCAAGACCATGATGGGCGTCTCGCCCGAAGCAGCCGCCCAATTTGCCCAAGAGAAAGGGGCCGATTGCGTGGCGCTCAATTGCGGCGCCGGCATTGACATGGAGGCCGCCGCGCGAATTGTGCCTCTTTATCGTTCCTCCTGCAACCTGTTCACCATGGTGCAGCCCAACGCCGGGTTGCCCGTGATGGAGAACATGAAACCCGTTTACAAACAAACGCCCGCGCTCATGGTAACCGCGCTGCCGCGAGTTTTGGAAGCCGGCGCGAACATCATTGGTTCCTGCTGCGGCAGCACCCCGGACCACACCCGCGCCATTAGCGCCGTCGTGGATGGCTTTAATAGCCAATCCAGAAGGCGGTAGCCGGCCCGAAGCTCAGTTCAACTTAGGCAGACATTTGGGCGGAGCAGCAGCTCCGCCCCGCCTTGCCCGGCGGTTTTAATCGCATCCTTCGCGCTTGTCACGCGCCTGCGGGAGAGGCACAATCGCTTATTGTAGCGCAAGAATCCCTTATGAAGACCAACTCCAGAAAAGTCCTGGTTGCGGCCGCGATTGCCGGTCTGCTCAACGGCGCCGCTCTCCAGCACAGCCGTGCCGACGGCACCAAAGCGCCCCCTTCCACCAACGCCGCCCCGCGAAAAGCCGCGCTGGGCAAGGCGGCGGCGCCGAAGAAAATGCCCAAGCTTCAGGGCTGCGCCGGGGAAAATGACTGCAAGGGCTTGGGCGGTTGCAAGACCAGCGATCACGACTGCAAATTCAAGAATTCCTGCAAAGGCAAAGGCGGTTGCGAAATCACGGCCCAAGACATCAAGGACTGGCAGAAAAAACATAAAGAACAGCAGGCGCATCAGCCGCCGCCGCCACCGCCGCCAGCAGCAGCGAAACCGTAGCGAGAGAAGTTTGCGGTTTCTTTCCCGACCCGGCTCTTCCAGAATCAGTCGATGCGTCCGGTTGATTTACAAGTCATAGGCACGGAGTTGGCCATCAAATGGCAGGATGGCCGGGAATCGTTCATTACCCTGGAAACTCTGCGCCGGGCCTGCCCTTGCGCCGGCTGCATCGGAGAAATCGACGTTCTCGGCCATTTGCACAAGGGTCCGGACGTCGCGCTGACGCCCCGCTCCTTCCAACTGACCCGCTTCACGCCCGTCGGCGGCTACGGCATCCAGCCCGTCTGGGCGGACGGCCATGCCACCGGCATCTTTTCCTTCGAGTATCTGGCCCGGCTGGGGCCGCCCAGCGCTTAATTACGCTTTTCCCCCGAAGGTCACGTGGTCGTCGATGTCAAGCATATCAAACCACGTGGCGACGTCCTTGCGCTCGGGCGCGAGCTTCGTATGGAGTTCCTGGAAGAATTGGCGGGTTTCCACATCGGTGGGTCCCCGCCGTTCCTGGGCTTCCGACCAAGCGGCAATTTCCAAGGGCGTCCGTTTGGAGGTCTTTTGCACCCAGGCGAGCATTTCTCCGTCGCCCTGGCCTTGGGCCAGCAGTGCTTTCACCGCCTCGGCATCAATGCCGGCAAACCCGAGGAATTGCTGGTCCAAAGGGCAATTGAACTGAAATTCGCCGTTCTTGCCGGCAATCGTCGCCCGGCCCTTGTCCAGCATGCGAGGCAAAATGACATAGCCGCCCAAGCGCACGCGCGGGCTGCGCGGCGGACGTTGTGTTAAATCAGGTCCATTCATAATTAATTAGGGGTCTGTTTACTGAGATTGTTTTGGCGGGGAAAGCTTTTTTTCCAGTTCCGGACTCTTGGGGTGTCCGAGAGCCAGGGCCCGGTCGTAGTGCCATTGGGCGAGCGCGGGAAAAGGCGGCGTTTCAGCGATATAGACATAGGCGAGATAATAGTGGGCATCGGCGTCCTTGGGGTACAACTCCAGCGCCCTGCGCAAGGCGGTTTCGGCTTGGGCATGCTGGCCTTTCTCTTCCAGGACACAGCCGAGGTAGGTCTGAATGCCGGAGTTGGTTGGATTGTACTTAGCGGAGCTGTTGAGGGCCTCCAATGCGTCATCCAGCCTCTGCTGGCGAAAACGCAAAATACCCAGCAAATACAAGCTTCCGGCGTCTTGCGGGTCCAATTTCACCGCCTTGAGCACGGTCTTCTCGCATTCCTCAAGCTGGCCGGCGGCCAATTGGGTTTGGGCCAGGTAGGCCAGGACATACACGTTGTTCTCATCCTGGCGCAGTATCTCTTTATACATCTCTTCCGCCCGGGCGTAATCATGCGCATCCATCGCCCGCATGGCATCGGCCATCAGCGCCCCGGCCCCCGGCGGCAATTCCTTGATCGAATGCACGGCATGGACAGGGGCGGCATTGGTTGTGGCAGGGGCCGCCGCCGGGTCCGTGGCGGGCGGAGAATTGGCGGGAATGACCGGCCGGAAAGAGTCTGCCAATGGGACGGATACCTTGGCGCCATCTTCATTCGTTTTGGCCAGCACCGCCTTTGACGCCAGTTCATCCCGCTGCCTTTCCGCTTCTCGCAACGCGGCGTGCGCGGCGAGCAAATCGGCGTCGCCGTGCGCTTCGGCATCCGCCAATTCCTTCATCCGCAAACGCACTTCATCCTTTGCCGCGGCCAAACTCTTCGCCAAGTCGGCGGTCTTTTCGCGCAGCCGCGCGATTTCCTTCTTCTGCTCCGCGATCAGCGCCTTGGCCTCCGTCAGGGCTTTGCCCGGAGAAGCGGAAGCGGCAGAGTCCGCTTTTTGGCCTCCAGCCTGTTCCAAGTTTACCTTAAGCAAGTCCCTTTCCTTTTCCAGGGCGACGATTCTCTCTTCGGCCTTGGCCAACTCACGGGGACTGATGGCGGCGGGTTGAATGGAAAGGGCTTCCTTGAGCCGATTGACCAATTCGACATTGGCGGCGCTCAAAGTGCGAATTTGCTCCTGCAAAGCCACGACGGACGGGCCGGACATCGCCACGGGCGGCGCCGCTGGTGCGGGCGCGGACGGCGGCAGGCCGCTTGGGAATGGCCCCATTTTGCTCAAGGCGTGCAGCCGGTCGTCCAGATATTCAAGCCGGTAATGAACCACCTCGGGGTTCCAAGACGGATGATAGGCCTGGAGTTTTTGCAGCGCCGCCTGAGCCTGGAAATACTTGGCGGTCGCGAGCGCCAGTTTTCCCTCTTGCTGGAGGTTATCTGCCTGAGTGATCGCGCTGTAGATCTCGAGGTACTCATTATCCGGCGCCGCCGCGCGCGCGGCAGATGCGCAGAACAGGCAGAGCATCAATAGGGCAATCGGTCTCATAAGACCGGCATACTAACGGCGCTATCCTGCCCTTGGCAAGAACGTCATCAATGAAGCGCCACTCAAAAACGGTCTTGGAACGACGGGTAGAGCAGCCAGCGCAAGAACTTTTTCACCGGGGCCAGCACGTCTTTCTTTAGAGGCGGATTCATCGACTGGCAATTGGGGCAGAGGAACGGCTTAAAGCGGCGCATTTTCGGCACATAGAGTGTCTTTTGACACTGGCGGCAGCTTGCCTCCATGTAGTCGCTCCATTGCTGCTCAGGCGGCACGTCAAATCGCGCCTTCTCCTCCTCCCCGCTTCCGCTTAGTTCGGCGGCTTGCCGGCGTCTTCTCCTCGCCACCGCCCACGCGTCTATGAGAAGATAGAGGATGAAAGCAATAAAAAGCCCGCCAACAATCCAAAGCATCACAACACTTGAATTCACATCGAACCCTCTACTGCGCGTGATTATAAAAGAAAGACTGTCAACTGGCAAGCTTGGGCCCAAATCTCCCTGATATACGCCCGCATTTCGCGCCGGTCAGGGACATAACCGCCCTTTGGATCATCGCCATCGCTTTGACAGCAATGGTGACAAACCCGCCAGCAGGGAATGGCGTGTCACACTCCCAGCCGTTTGTTTCCGAACGCCTTGCTACAGAGACTGTGGATAGCGCAGAATCCGCTTCATCACTGTTGTCTCAGTGTGGCAGCGCGTCCCTAAACCCTCGAGCGTGCAATCCTGGAGTCCCGATGCTTGATCGACAGGATTCTTGCGTGTCTTCTTGCTATCGTCTGGCAGTTCGGCTTCTCTGGTCCTTGGCCGCTCCCGTTCTGTCAGGGTTACTTGCATCAATCTTAAGATAACCCCTTCCGCGCCTCTTGGCTTCGCAAAAATTGGCAAAAGCTAACCTCCCGCTGCCGGACAGCCAGGTAACAATTTTCCCGTTGGTTTTGCCGGGGTTTGCAGTATCGTAAACGGAAAGAGCTATGAACGAGGACGCATTGACCACGTCCGCACGGCGAAAACGCGGCCAATTGCTGCTTTTATTCCTGCTTTTGGGAGGAGCGCTGGCGGTGCTGTGTCACCGGGGATTTCTTCCTTATGAGGTTTTTTTCGCCAACGACTCGGCTTTGGGATCCCTGAAAGCCAGTTCGGAACGTCTTCCCTATGCCTTTACGGGGTGCTGGGCGGACTTTTGGTGGATCGGCGGAGCGCCCCCGTCGCCTTCCCTGACTTTGTCCACGTTCCTGGCCACGATCCTTTCCCCGGAACATTACCTGAAGGTCTATGTGCCTCTGACAGCGCTCTTTCTGGGCTTTTGCGTCTGGTTTTTCTTCCGGCAATTGCGCTTTTCGGCGCTGGCTTCGGTTCTCACCGGGGTCGGGGCGGGTTTGAACATGCATTTCTTTTCCAACGCCTGCTGGGGCTTGGGGACGTGGACGGTTTGCTGCGGCATGGTCTTTGTGGCCTTGGGCATCATTGTCAGCCCTTACGTCAAGCCGCTGTGGATTAAAGGAGCGCTGGCGGGGTTGTCCGTGGGAATGGTGGTAATGGAAGGATTCGACGTGGGCGCGATTCTCAGCGTGTATGTGGGTGTTTTTGTGGCGTTCTTTTTCCTCACAACGGAGCCCAAGCTGGCCATGGGCGTGAGCAAATCGCTGGGAGTGGGGGCGCTGGTGGTGTTCTTCGCTTTTTTCATTTCTGCCAGCACCCTCTATACCTTGGTCGATACACAAATCTCAGGCACCCAAGCCGTTGAAAAAAGCAAAGCGCAAGACTGGGATTCCGCGACGGCATGGAGTCTGCCGAAACTGGAATCTTTGCGCGTGATCATTCCCGGACTTTTCGGCTATCGCCTCGGACAGTTCATAACCTCGACGAACAAGGCCGGCTCGTACTGGGGCAAAGTCGGCGAGGACCCGCGGTTCGACACCGTGATAAAACCGCTAAGAAGCGAAGACCCAAAGGTTCGCGTGGCCGCGAGCGCTGCTTTGAAACTGCCCCAGCAGATCCAGGACATCATGGCCGGCAACGAGGTCAATACGCGAAATCTAATTATTGACCAATTGGAGGCCCGCCTTCAACGCCGCCACACCGGCTCTGGGGAATTTACCGGAGTGCTGATCTGTTTGCTCGCCATTTTCGGGCTGGCCAATGCCGGACGACGGCATGGTTCGCCCTACACCAGGCAAGAGAGAGGCATGATTTGGTTTTGGACGGTGGCGGCGATTCTTTCACTTTTTGCCGCCTGGGGACGGCATGGCTTTGTCTATCGTTTTGTGTACAACGTGCCCTACTTTGCCAACATTCGGAACCCGGTGAAGTTCATGCACCCACTCAACCTCAGCTTGATTATCCTATGCGGATTCGGTTTGGAAGCGTTGTGGCGGCGGTATCTTCAACCGACTCCGCGCGCGCCATTGGCGCCGGATGTCCAACGGGCGCCGAACCGTCCGGGTAGTCCGTTGCGCCGGGCACCGAGTTGGTGGCAAAAATCTCCTCTTTTTGACAGGGGATGGTTGATCGGCACGGCGGCATTTCTGGTCTTGACGCTGGTAGCTTGCATCGTTTTTGCGGGGTCAAAATCCGAACTGGTCGAGTATCTTGAACATCACGGATTTGACGCCACTCTGGCGCCGCAAATTGCCGGCTTCAGCATTGGCGAGGTGGAATTTTTCATGCTCTTCTTTGCCCTCTCGGCCGCGGCCATTTTTACGATTCTCACCGGGGTTTGGGCGGGCAAGAGGATCGTCTGGGCGTGGGTATTTCTCAGCGCGATTATGATTTGCGACCTGGGCCGGGCCGATGCTCCCTGGGTTCGATATTTTAACTACCAGCAGAAATACAGCATGAACCCCGTGGTGGACGTGCTCCGCCATGATCCTTGGGAACATCGCGTCGTTTCCCGTTTCGCACCGGACGAAATGGTTTACGACATGGCGTCGGACAACAACACGGGCCTGCTCCTTCATTGGTGGCTGGAAAATGATTATCCGTACCATGACATCCAAAGCCTCGAGATTGACCAGGCCCCTCGCCTGCCCGTCCTGGACGGCAGTTACCTGGCCAACTTTCGGCGCCATAGCATCGATGATCTCTCCCCGGCGGCGCGGCAATGGGTTGCCAGCAATCAGAGCGATCATCCGCTTTGGAATTCGATCACGCAAGCCGGCAGCGCCGCGCGCCTCTGGCGGCTGACGAATACGCGCTACATTTTGGGTGACGCCCGGCTGACGGATGTGCTGAACCAGTTTACCAATCCGCCAAACAGTTTTCGGACTGTCATGCGCATGGAGACGACGTATAAACCCGGCGTGAGTTGGGCCGAAGATGCCGGAGACCTCACGGTCCAAACCAACAGTCAGGGCCCGCTTGCCCTCATCGAATACGCCCGGGCCCTGCCTCGAACCAAGCTCTTTTCCAACTGGCGGGTGGTCGATGACCAGGAGGCTCTGCAAACGCTCGATTCGCAGACATTTGACCCGGAAAAATGTGTTCTTATCGCGACAAACAGTTCTTTGCCCCAACCACCATCCAACTCCGACGCAGACCCCGGGACAGTTGAGATAACTCAGTATCAACCCAAGGACTTAATTTTGCAGGCCGATGCCAAGACACCGGCGGTGCTCTTGCTCAACGACCGGATTGGCGCGGGCTGGAAGGTTTGGGTGGATCAGAAACCGGCGGAACTCCTGCGTTGCAATTACATCATGCGCGGCGTGTTCCTCCCGCCCGGCGCGCACACGGTGGAATTCCGTTTCAAACCAACGCTCCAATACTTTTACACGAGTCTTACTGCCCTGGCCATCGGACTCGTGCTCGCAGGCTACATTACCCATAGCGGCACGCGAAATCGTCATCTTGGCGCCTGAATATCTGCTAGGACTGTAAACTCGACGGCCAGGAATGTAACCTTTGATGTAACCGTTCTCGGGCATTTATCAAGCCACCCACGCCTGTCATCCGGTTTCATGGTGAGGATGGCTTATGCGCGAACGCCGCCTTCAAACAAAGTTCACTTTTCTTGGAAAATAAGTTGACTGGTCAGTTAATTAGTGCGACATTGTTGGCGTTGGGCAACCAGACCAACAGTGCTGAATATGAAAAAGACGTGTGAAACGAAGGAAAAGTTGCTGCAAGTGGGGTTCGATCTCATTTGGGACAGCAGCTACGGTTCCGTGAGCGTGGACGATATTTGCAAGCGCGCCGGAATCAACAAGGGCAGTTTCTATCACTTCTTTCCTTCCAAGACCGATTTGGTCGTGGAGGCTTACGAGGAGCACTGGAAGGAAAAGCGGCCGGCGATGGACCACATTTTCTCGCCACTAGTGCCGCCTTTGGAACGGATTCAGAGTTTTTGCCGCATGATTTACGCGGTCCAGAAGGAGAAGGCGGAGGAATATGGGCATGTGTGCGGCTGCCCCTATACCAGCGTGGGAAGCGAACTGGCTACCCTGGATGAGAAAGTCCGCGCCAAAAGCGAGCATTTGATGAACGGGGGCAGGAAGTATATCGAGAACGCGATTGCCGATGCCATTCGCGAAGGCTCGGTCACGGTGAAAGATCCTGTGGCCGCGTCGGCGACTTTGCAATCATTGCTCTGCGGAATGCTGGTGGAAGCCCGGGTGCAAAATGACCTGAAGGTTTTGGAGAGTCTGGAAGCGACGGTCATGAGTTTTCTCGGCGCAAAAGCGGTCGCAACCTGACGAATTTGAATTCAACAACGAAAGAAAAAACACGCATGAAAACTATGAAAAAAAGAATTGACCAGTCAGTTCATTCGTCAACTAAAACGATGAATCTGAACAACTCAAGAACCGCCGTTTCTCCTGTCAAGACGGGGCAACTGAAGTCGGCCCTGGTCAGAAGGTTGAGCGCGGAGTACGCGGAGGTGGGACCACGCCTGGTCTATCAAGCCGTCAATGAGGCCGACGCCTTGGCCGCCCTGACGTTCGTCCCGCTCCTGGTGCTGCCGGCGCTTGCCGAAGAAAAAGTGCAAAAGGCCGCGGCCTGGTCCGCTCACCAGCGTGCCTTGCTTGGCGCCGATGCTGTCGCGTTCGCGGCCTGAATTAAGGTCCGGGGAAGGAACAAAAATATTTATACTTATGACGACAAGAAATGTTTTTCGTTTTGCTTTAGCTGCCGTCGCCGCTGGGACCTGGGTGATTCTGCTCACCGGTTGTGGCGCAAACCGGGCCCCGCTACAGCCACCGCCGCCCGCCGTGACAGTCGCGCCTGTCGAACAAAAGGAACTGGTTGAGTGGGACGAATTCACCGGCCGCACCGAGGCGGTGGAATCCGTCGAGGTTCGTCCGCGTGTTTCCGGCTATATCCAGGAAGTGCGTTTTCAATCGGGGCAGTTGGTGAAAAGGGGCGACGTGCTCTTTGTAATTGACCCGCGCTGGCATCTGGCGGCCTTCAATAACCTTGAGGCGGAAGCCGACCGCGCCCGCGTGCAGTTGGAAAATGCCCGGCGCGAGGCCGACCGCGCCTCGGTGCTGCTGGCGAGCAAGGCTATTTCCGCCGAGGAATCCGACGCGCGCGTGGCCCGTTTTCAGGAGGCCAAGGCTGCCTTGCTGGCCGCCGAAGCCGCGCGCGACTCGGCGAAACTCGACCTCGATTACACGCAGGTGCGGGCGCCGATTGACGGCCGCGTCAGCCGCGCCTTCCTTACGGAAGGCAACTACGTCAGCGGCGGCCCCGGCACCAACTCCCTCCTGACCACTCTCGTTTCCGTGAATCCCGTGTATGTCTATGCGGACATTGATGAGGATTCGCTGCTCAAATTCAACGCCCTTGTCCAAGCCAAAAAAATTGAGACGAACGGCGACGGCCAGACTCCCATCGATCTGCAGCTCGCCGACGAAACTGGTTTTCCGCACCGCGGCCATATTGAATCGTTCGACAACCGGGTGGACCCCAACACCGGCAGCATTCTGTTGCGCGCCGTGTTTTCCAACGATGACGGACGGATTGTGCCGGGACTGTTCGCGCGCATCCGGGTCCCCGTGAGCGAACGGCACCCAGCGCTGCTGGTCTCCGAGCGGGCCATCGGGACCGATCAGGCGCAGAAATATGTGTTGACGCTTACCGCCAGCAACACCGTGGCCTATTCGGCGGTAAAGCTTGGGCCCGCGGTGGATGGAAGGCGCATTGTCCGCTCCGGCCTGCTGGCGGGCGAAAAAATCATCGTCAACGGAATGGAACGTATCCGGCCCGGAATGCCGGTGACGCCGCAGGAACAGGTAGCGGACAACGGAAACGCCAAGATCGCCAAGCGTTGATTCGCCGCCGCGAACCGCCGCATTGACCCCCGCGATTGAATTTATGAACTTCTCTCATTTTTTTATCCGCCGCCCGATTTTTGCGGGGGTGCTTTCGGCGGTCATTTTTCTGGTCGGGTTGATCTCCATGTTGCGCCTGCCCATCAGCGAATACCCGGAAGTGGTCCCGCCGACCGTCGTGGTGCGCGCGGTTTATCCGGGCGCCAATCCCAAGACCATCGCCGAAACGGTGGCCTCGCCGCTGGAGCAATCCGTCAACGGGGTGGAGGATTCGCTTTACATGTTCTCGCAGGCCACGCCCGACGGGGTGATGACGCTGACGGTGACATTCAAACTCGGCACGGACGTGGACAAAGCCCAGGTCCAGGTGCAAAACCGCGTTTCCCAAGTCCTGGCGAAACTGCCGGAGGAAGTTCGCCAATTGGGGGTGACGACGACCAAACAATCGCCCGACCTGACCATGGTCGTGCATCTGTTCTCGCCCACGGGCCGGTATGACGAAGTTTATCTGCGCAATTATGCCACCCTCCAGGTGAAGGATGTTCTGGCGCGCATTCCGGGCGCGGGCGACGTGCAGGTCTTCGGTTCAGGCGATTACGCGATGCGCATTTGGCTCAACCCGGACAAGATTGCCGCGCGAAATCTCACTGCCAGCGATGTGGTGAGCGCCATCAGAGAACAGAATGTGCAAGTGGCCGCGGGCGCGATTGGCCAGCAACCGGTTTCCCAGCCAGTCGATTTTGAGTTGCAAATTAACGCGAAAGGACGGCTGGTTTCGCCGGAGGAATTCGGGCGCATCATTGTCAAAACCGGCCCCAATGGCGAAAAGACTCTGCTCAAAGATATCGCTCGGGTCGAATTAAGCGCGGATAGTTACGCGCTCCGTTCCCTTTTGGATAACAAGACCGCGGTGGCCCTGCCAATCTTTCAAACCCCCGGCGCCAACGCTCTCCAACTTTCGACCGACGTTCGCCACACCATGGAGCAACTCAAGAAAAGCTTTCCCGACGGGGTCGATTATTCGGTGGTTTATGATCCGACGGTTTTCGTGCGGCATTCCATCGAGGCGGTGGTCCATACGCTGCTGGAGGCGATCTTGCTCGTTGTCATTGTGGTCATTGTCTTCCTACAAACCTGGCGCGCTTCCGTCATCCCGCTCGTCGCCGTGCCTGTTTCCCTCATCGGCACTTTTGCCGTGATGCTGGCCCTGGGTTTTTCCATCAACAATTTGTCGCTGTTTGGCCTGGTGCTCGCCATCGGCATCGTGGTGGACGATGCCATCGTGGTGGTTGAAAATGTCGAGCGCAACATCGCCCTGGGACTCTCGCCGGTGGACGCGGCTAAACGCGCGATGAGCGAGGTAACCAGCCCAATCATTGCCACGGCGCTGGTGCTCTGCGCCGTCTTCGTGCCGACGGCCTTCATCAGCGGACTGACGGGCCAATTCTACAAGCAATTCGCCATCACCATTGCCATCTCGACGGTAATTTCGGCGTTCAGTTCACTGACGCTTTCTCCGGCCCTCTGCGCCGTGTTGCTCAAGGACCACAACGCGCCCAAAGATTGGTTCGCCCGATTCATGGAAAAAACCCTCGGCTGGTTCTTCGGCCCCTTCAACCGGATTTTTGCGTGGGCCGGAAATAAATATTCGGCCGGCGTTGGCAGTGTTCTGCGAAAAAGCGTGGTAGCGCTGGTCGTGTATGGCGGTCTGGTGGTTCTGACCGGCTGGAGCTTCAACAAAGTTCCCACCGGCTTTGTCCCGACGCAGGACAAGCAATATCTGGTGGCCTTCGCGCAATTGCCCGACGCCGCTTCGCTCGACCGCACTGAAGCCGTCATCCGCCGCATGTCGGATATCGGCCTGAAACAACCCGGGGTGGAAAGCGCCGTCGCCTTCCCCGGATTGAGCATCAGCGGGTTCAGCGTGTCTCCCAACGAAGGCATCGTCTTTTTTGGTCTGAAGCCCTTCGAGGAGCGTAAATCATCCAATCTGAGCGGCCCTGCCATCGCCGCCGCCTTAAATCAGCAGTTTGCGGGCATGCAAGATGCCTTCGTCCTCACCGTGCCGCCGCCGCCTGTCAATGGCTTGGGCACCATCGGCGGATTCAAGCTCTATGTGGAGGATCGCGCTGATCTCGGCTACGACGCCCTGTATCAGAACCTGCAAGGCATCATCGGCAAGAGCTATCAGACCCCCGGCCTGGACAGCGTGTTCTCCACTTTCACGGTCAACGTCCCCCAACTGGATGCGGACATCGACCGGGTCAAGGCCAAGCAGGAAGGCGTGCCGTTGCAGAATCTCTTCGAGACGATGCAGATTTATCTTGGGTCGCTTTATGTCAACGACTTCAACCGCTTCGGGCGCACGTATCAAGTCGTGGCCCAGG
Source organism: Limisphaerales bacterium (assembly GCA_052139695.1). Lineage (GTDB taxonomy): Bacteria > Verrucomicrobiota > Verrucomicrobiia > Limisphaerales > Palsa-1400 > PLGF01. The sequence continues at coordinate 8,369 of JBKQWF010000065.1, read as the reverse complement.
CCGATGCGCCGTTTCGCGACCGTCCCGAAGACATCACGCGCCTGAAAACGCGCAATGACAAGGGGCAGATGGTGCCGCTGGGCGCTTTGGTGAAAGTGGCGGAAACGCACGGCCCCAACCGTGCCTTGCGTTACAATGGCTATCCCGCCGCGGAAATCAACGGCGGTCCCGCCGCCGGTTACAGTTCCGGCCAGGCGGAGGCGTTGATCGCCAAGCTCGCCGGGGAGGGGCTGCCCAAAGGAATGACCTTTGAATGGACCGACTTGACCTATCAACGTATCCTGGCGGGCAATTCGGCCATTTATGTTTATCCGCTCTGCATCCTGCTCGTGTTTCTGGTCCTGGCCGCGCAATACGAAAGCTTGCGCCTCCCGCTGGCGATCATCCTGATTGTCCCGATGTGCCTGCTTTTTGCCATCAGCGGCGTCTGGCTCAAGGGCAGCGACAATAATATTTTCACGCAGATCGGCCTCATTGTGCTCGTCGGTTTGGCCTGCAAGAACGCGATTCTCATCGTTGAATTTGCCCGGCACAAACAGGACGAGGAAGGTCTTCCCGCTTTTCAGGCGGCGGTGGAAGCCAGCCGCCTTCGTCTCCGTCCAATTCTCATGACTTCCATCGCTTTCATCGCGGGCGTTTTTCCGCTGGTGGTGGCCCATGGCGCGGGCGCGGAAATGCGGCAGGCGATGGGCGTTGCGGTTTTCGCCGGCATGATCGGTGTGACGTTGTTCGGCTTGTTCCTGACGCCTGTTTTCTATCTCACCCTGATGCGGCGCGTTTCCCGCAAGGCATCTGTCGTTGCCAGGCACGAACCCAATGGCCCCGGATTGGGCCGGGCTGGGGCGGTGGCGGGAATTCTCCTGCTCGCCGCGGTGCTCTCGCCCTTTTCCGCGCGGGCCGGGACGCTAACCATTGGCCCGGACTACAAGCCGCCGACAAACTCATTTCCCGGCAGCTATAAGGCGGAGGAACTCGGACAATGGAAGGAAGGCCGCCCATTGGACAATGTGCCGAAGGCAAGTGGTGGGAGGTTTTCCGCGACACCAATTTGAACAATTTGGAACTGCAGGCGCTTCAGGCCAATCAAAGCCTTAAGGCCGCGGTAGCACGGGTGGACCAAGCTCGCGCCACGGCGCGAGTCGCCCGCGGCGACCTGCTCCCCAGCTTGAATCTCGACCCAAGTTTCAACCGCCAGCGCTATTCTCCCAACCAGGCTCCCGCCTACGGTCCTTTGACCGCGAACACCTGGCAGGCTCCGCTGGACCTCAGTTACGAGATCGACCTGTGGGGCCGTGTGCGCCGCGGGTTTGAAAGCGCGCGCGCCGATGCCCAAGGGTCGCTTGCGGCGTTCGACAAATGTGTTGCCGACACTCCAGGCCGACGTCGCGCAAAACTACTTCAGGCTCCGCGCGCTGGGTGCCGAGATCGCCACCGTGAGCGGCACGGTTGAGTTGCGCAAAGAACAGGTGCGATTGGTTTGTAGTCGCCGCCAATATTCACAAGGGATCGCAACCTGCCTCCGCGATGGTTGAAAAGTCCAAAAGCAAAAACCCGCCGGGCATTGAGCGGGGCGGGTTTGGAGATTGGGAGTGTTGATCAGGCTTGCTTGCGGCGCAGCTGTCTGCCGAGGGTAACCAAGAGCATACCCACCCCACTAATGGCACTGGATGGGGATGCTTCCAGTGGGACTCCTGTAACATTGACTGAGCCGCTGAAGGCGACTCCGTTTTGGACGGTGATCGTCCCCGTGGCATCCATGCCACCGCTGGCAAACGTGAAATCGTACGTTTGTGATGGAGACGGATCATTGTCAGGATACGTCCAACCGGACGTATTCAAAGCGGCGATCGCCGCCGGAGACGGCGTAAGGAACATCCCCGTGCCAGCCAACACTGTCAACGTCAAAAATTCTGTTCTCATGTTTTCTTTCAGTTTTCGGATTTCCCAATTTAAGAACATCATCTCTCGTCACTTGAGCAAGACGCTACAGCGATTCGCACCATCATGCACTCGGTTAATGGACATGTTTAGCAAGAAAGAGGACTCTTCCCTGAATCGGCAACCCGCCTTTGAAATCAAGGCTTTATGCGGGAATGTAGGGACGGACTCGCGGCGAGATCGCGAAACGTCACCGTTTCGTCACAACCAGAAGGCCGCGCCAGCGGCTGTGAGGGCACCTTTAGCAAACGGGTGCGGCGGTGCAAATCACCGATCGAAGCTGAATCGTCGCACCAATGTTACGTGAATGCCTATTGAGTTTATTGGAGTAAAATGTTTTTATCTTATGTCTAATTTTTAGCGCAACGTTGACGGACGGAAGAATCGTCTTGGAAAGTGAAGCTTTACGAAGCGTGTCCGTGAGTGTGCCACCGTTGGCCGGAGGCTGTCCCGCATTCTAGCATAATGATCGTCATGCCAGCGTTGATAGAACAAAGGAAGCGACTTCCGGAAATAAACGTTGTCAGATCGTTTGCCCTTTGGGTATTCATCGCCATTTTCAGCTTCAGTTCGGTCCAAGCGGGTGAGCGCCGTGCCTTGCGCGGCCATGTGCCTCTGGCGACCGCGCGATCGCAGCCACTCGGCCCGCTTCCTCAGACTAATTCGCTGCACCTCGCCATCAGTCTGCCGTTTCGCAACCGGGAATCTTTGACCAACCTGCTCCAAAGACTCTATGACCCGGCCAGCCCAGCTTTCCACAAATTCCTCAATCCACAGCAATTCACCGCCGCATTTGGGCCCACGGAAAAAGACTACCAGAGAGTGATCGACTTTGCCCGATCCGGCGGTTTGACCATCATTGCCACGTCCACCAATCGCGCCTTGCTGGAAGTAAGAGGATCAGTGTCAAACATCGAAAAAACTTTCCATGTGAACATGCATTTATTCCGGCACCCAACGGAGCACCGGGCGTTTTATGGTCCCGATGCCGAGCCGTCCGTAGATTCGGATGTTCCGATATTGTTTGTCGCCGGCTTGAGCAGTTATTTCGTTCCACATCCGGCATCACTCCATGTCACCCGCCGGACGCGCGCGCAGAACCCCATGCCCAACGCTGGTTCCGAAGGCGGCTACTACGTCGGGCAAGACTTTCGGAGCGCCTACGCGCTGGGCGTAACGAACACCGGCGCCGGGCAATCGATCGGTCTGGTGGAGTTTGATAGTTATTATCCCACCGATGTTACCAACTATCTAAACTTGCCCGCCGCCGGACTGGGCAAGACCAGCGTGATCATCAGCAACCTGCCCTTGGACCTGACCGGATCTCCCGGAAACGGCAACGTGGAAGTGGCGCTGGACATCGACATGGCTATTTCCATGGCCCCGGGATTATCGACCATCTATGTCTATGAAGGGACCAACGACGCTGCCGCTCCCGACATCGTTATGAGCCGTATTGTCTCCGACAACCTCTCGCGCCAAATCAGTTGTTCATGGACCGGGTTTGATGACTCCGCTATCGACCAAGATTTCCAGCAATTTGCCACCCAGGGACAATCGTTCTTTCAGGCGTCCGGCGACAGTGGAGCGTACCTCCCAGGTTACAATCCGGTTTCGCCGCCGAGCGACAACCCTTACGTCACTGTAGTGGGCGGCACCACCTTATATACCGCTGGGCCGGCTGGAAGTTGGGTTTCAGAAACAACCTGGAATTGGTTTACCCAACCCTTTGATGGATTGTCCAACAATGCCACCAGCGGGGGAACCAGCCCCACTTGGGGCCTGCCCGCTTGGCAGAAGGGGATCAACATGTCGGCCAATCAGGGCTCGACCAACTCCCGCAACCTCCCGGATGTCGCCCTTGTGGCCAATGACCTTTTCCTTTTTGGCGATGATGGGTACGAGTTGGCCGCGGGCGGCACCAGCGCGGCGGCGCCGTTATGGGCAGGCCTCACCGCGTTGATCAACCAGCAAAAGGCCGCCCAAGCGCAACCACCCGGGGGATTTATGAATCCAGCCCTGTACGCCATTGGCCAGGGCTCGGCCTATGCTTCCTGTTTCCATGACACCGCCGTTGGCAACAATACAAACTATGGGCTATATCTGGCCGAAATCGGCTCCAATATCTTCATCCAAACGTATTACAACTCCAGCCAGTTCTTTGCCGTGGCTGGCTACGACCTTTGCACCGGCTGGGGCACGCCGATCGGTGCCGGCTTGATCAATACGCTCTGCCCGGAGCCGCTTCGAATCACGCCGTCCACGGGCTTTGTTTCGTCCGGCCCGTATGGCGGGCCGTTCAATGTGAGCAGTCAAAACATCCTCTTGACAAATATTGCTACAGCATCCTTCAATTGGGGCCTGGCCACCACTTCGCCGTGGCTCTCCGCCGCCCCCAGTAGAGGCACGCTCTTTGCCGGTGGGGCTGCCGCCAGCGTGACGGTTGCCCTCAATGCGACCGTCAGCCATCAAACCGTTGGCGCCTATACCAACACCTTGTGGCTTACCAACCTCAACGATGGCGTGACGCAAAGCCAGCAGTACGGTCTGTCAGTATATCCCGCGCCCTTGACCGTGACCGCAGGCAGTGTCACCCGCCCATTTGGCCAGCCAAATCCGGCGTTCCAAGGAACTATCGTGGGATTGCAAAACGGAGACAATATTATAGCGCTATACAATTGCAGCGCGACGGCCTCCAGCCAGGTGGGAACATATCCCATCGTGCCAGCCCTTAACGACCCGTCGGACCTGGAAACCAATTACACCGTGAGCTTGGTCAGCGGCTCGCTAACCGTGATCCAGGCAACCGTGGCCGTCACATGGGCTGCTCCTGCCCCCATCACCTATGGCACAGCCCTGAGTGCCACCCAACTCAACGCCACCGCGAATGTACCGGGCAACTTTGCCTACAATCCGCCCATCGGCACTGTATTAAACGAGGGCACCAATACACTTTCCGTCACCTTCACCCCAAACGACACCGTTGATTACGCCACCGCCACCGCCACAGTCGCTTTGGTCGTTACTCCCCTGGTTAACACCCCAGATACAGGCGGGGACACACCGCTGTTCCCCTTCTGGAGCATGGCCGGACTGCTGGCCGGTTTGGCAGCGTTGGGTGTTCGATATCTGCCTCGACGGAACAACCACTGCCACCCGTGAGGCTCGATTCCTCCTTTTCCGAGCTCTCAGGGGAGCCACTCCGCCCCCGGAGAGCGATGCTGCGCTTTCTCGGCATATTCTTTGCGATAGTGGCGGTCTTTTATTCACTGACCTTGTCGCCGTGGGTTGACGCAAACGTGCTTTATCCAGTCATGAAGGCCAGCGCGCGGGGGACATCGATGCTGCTCAACCTGATCGGAGTCAAAACAACGGTTGAAGGCGTGGTCGTCCGCGGCCCCGGCTATTCTGTGGCCGTGCGACGGGGTTGCGATCCGTTGGAGCCGATTGTCCTGTTCGCAGCCGGGGTGATGGCTTTTCCGGCCCCCTGGCGCCGCAAGCTCGCGGCGATAGCCGTCGTCAGCGCTATCCTCTTTGGCGTGAACATGCTACGGATCGTTTCTCTTTATTTGCTTGGAGCAAAAAAATCCCCCCTGCTCGACAGCTTTCACCTTTGGTGGTGGCCAGCCTTCTTCATTATTGGAACACTCGTGCTTTGGGTCTTATGGCTGCGCTGGATTCAAGGGCCAATTCAGTCCTCAATATACGGCCCAGCCGAATCCCGACCCGCGAAACCGCACGCGTCCCCCCGAGCGTGAAAACGGATGAAAACGCTCAGCTTTTTTGTGCTCCGATTTGCTATCCTGTTCGGGCTACTGGCGTGGCCCTGGCCGGGCCTGCGAAACGCCATTAGCACGGCGTTTCGCGCGCAAGTTGGCGTAATGGTAGGCGTCATGCTTCCCCAACAGGCTTTCCGCGCCAAGCCGTTTTCCGATCCCCGCTACCCGGGTGTGGACACACTCTTAGTTGTGGCTGATCGGAAGAACCCCGGTTTTCCGAGCGGGGAATCCGAGGTGGGAATTCCTTTCGATAGCGTCTCGCAAGGTTGGATTCCTTTGGCAATGATGATAGCTCTCAGCCTCGCGACTCCGTTGCCATTTTCCAAACGCCTCCAGGCGCTGCTGGCCGGGACGATCGTTATTCAACTGGTAATTGCGGCCACGGTTTTGGTCAGCGTCTCCTTTACCCTCATCGGAGAGGCTGGGCCAGCCTTCCCACGCTTCGTGCTCATGCTCGCAAAGCGCCTGCTCGTCGAGAATATCTGGTTCAGCTTCGTTCTCCCCTTTCTGTTCTGGGCAGGCTGGGTTGCCTGGGGCGGGCATTGGCAGCATTTAGGGCTGCGGTTGCGTGGCAAGGATGAGATGACAGTGCGCCTGGAGTGACAGTCAGCCGTCGAACTCGCAACAATTGAGAAACGATCACTCCAAAAGCCCTGTTTGCCTCAACATAGACCTTGTCAGGGCAGTAGCATTTCGGAAGGATAAACGCCTCTTGGATGATTTTATTAATATGAAGAAGAGCTTTAGCTTGCACGGTCGCCGTTTTTCCATTTTTGTCAGCCTGGCCGGTTATCTTATGGCCGGCCTTGCCCCTGCCCAATCTACCAACGAACCGCCCCAAAAATCGATCGCGCCGGCCGCCGACGCAAAAACTGACGTCGCGGGCAAATCAGTTGTCAAAATATTTTCGACGTTGCGTTACCCGGACCGCGCCCAGCCTTGGGTCAAGAAAGCGCCTGTTTCCGCATCAGCGAGCGGCGTCGTCATCGAAGGCAAGCGCATTCTGACCACCGCCCACGCCGTGGCTTACGCCAGCGAAATCCAAATCCGGGCGAACGAAGCCGGCGACAAAATCATCGCGACTGTTGAAGGGCTTTCTCCGGAAGTTGATTTGGCGGTGCTTAAGCTGGACGACGAGTCTTTTTTTAACACCCACCCACCTCTCAAGCGCGTCCTGAAACTGCCGCAAATCAAGGATGCTGTCACGGCCTATGGGTTTCCGGCGGAAGGTTCCAGCGTGTCCACTACCAAGGGCGTTGTTTCCCGCATCGACTTTACGGCAATGAGTCCTCGAATCCAAGTGGACGCTCCCCTCAATCCAGGCAACAATGGAGGCCCTGCCGTCATCGGCGACGAGATGATAGGCTTGTCGTTCTCGCCCCCGGGCAAAGCGGAGAGAATCAGCTATATCACCCCCTGCGAGGACATTGAATTGTTCCTTAAAGGAGTCCGTGAGGGAGGCTACCATGGCCGCCCGATGCTAGATGTCGTCGTCCAGGAATTGCAACATCCGGCCCTGCGTTCCTTCCTCGGCGTTGACAAATCCGTTCACGGAATCGTGGTCCAGCAAGTGGGTCCGGTTCCGGCCGATAACCCTCTTCGGAAATGGGATATCATCAGCCAAGTGGGCAAAACAGATCTTGATGATGAGGGGATGATCCAGTGGGAAAACGGTCTTCGCCTGCCCTTCACTTATCTCCTCAGTCAAACCGCAGTTCATGGGACGGTGCCTATGACGGTTGTCCGAGGCGGCAAACCAATGCATCTCGATGTGCCCATTCAATCCAACCGCTCCCAAATTCTGCCTGGTCTCAACGGCGCCTATCCGGACTATTTTGTCTATGGGCCGCTGGTTTTTTCCGACGCCTCCCAGGACTTCTTTTACGATTTGATCAGCGGCACCATTGCTGGCAGTGCCGGGGTAAGTGGAACCATGCGTCTTCTGGCCCAGGATACGCCGCTGGTGACGCGATGCAATGATTTCCCCAAATTCGAAGGGGAACGGATGGTGGTGGTTGCGGCGTTTTTCCAGCATAAGCTTTCCGAAAGCTACCCCAATCCCGTCACGCAGGTTGTCAAGGCAATCAATGGCACGCCCATCAAGAATCTCTCGCATTTGGTCGAAGTTTTGCGGGATTGCAAAGACAAGTTCATCTCCATTGAGTTCTTTGGCCGCTATAGCGACACGCTGGTTTTTCCCCGGGAGGAGATGCTGGCGGATACCGACCAAATTCTAACTGACAATAATGTTCATAACCAGGGATCGCCCGGAGTCATGACGATTTGGAATGCAAAAAGGAAGGAGTGAGGAGGCTGGAAGAATCTGGGTATTTACGCAAAAGCCCCCGAAGGGGGGGCATGGTGGTCGGTGATAAAGGGGGCTTGCAGTAAGCCGGAACGATGCAGTTGGAAATGGGGAGCACGACCGTCCCCCTGGCCTCCATAGCCTTGGCGGCGGAGGCGGTCGCTTCCAGTCGGGGTCCCGCCGACTGGCTTAGGAGTCAAAACCCTGCGGGCGGCAATTGGGTAGGGCGCGCCTTTTCTGCCGGGCAACTCGTTGCGAGTTAAAGGTTTTAACACTTTTTGCGGGACATCCTGGGGAAAGTTTTTTAAGGTCCCGGCATGGCAAAGAGCAAATGTCGGTTCCGTCGG
>JBKQWF010000064.1:0-53720 GCA_052139695.1 Limisphaerales bacterium | reverse complement strand
CCGATTGCATTCGCAGCGTGCCGCCGAGCAATTCAACTTGGCGTTGCGCTATGGCCAACCCCAAACCGGTCCCGCCCCGATGGGCCGCGTTGCGGCCTTGATGGAAAGGCTTGAAAATGTCTCCCTGTTCTTCTTCTGGAATGCCAAGGCCGGTATCAATGACCTCGAACAACCAGCCGCCGTCTGTTTGTCCAGAGATGCCCAGATAGATTTCGCCCGCGCTGGTGAATTTCATCGCGTTGCCCAGCAAATTGATCAGTACCTGGCGCAACTTGCCCTCGTCTCCGCGCAGCCGTTGCGGCCCGGAGCCGCCAACCACCCGAAATCCGATGCGCTTTTGCACGCACAGCGGCTGGAACGTCGCCCGCAAGCTCGAGACCAGCGCTGTCAAGTCAAAGTCCGCCGGATTCAAATCCATCCGCCCGGCCTCAATTTTGGAAAGGTCCAGGATTTCATTGATCAACCCGAGCAAATGACGTCCGCTGGCACTGATGCCCGCGATGGAATCCCGTTGTTCGGAGGTCAGCCGCAAGTCGTGTTGGAGAAGTTGCGCGTAGCCGAGAATGGCGTTGAGCGGGGTGCGAATTTCGTGGCTCATGCTGGCCAGAAAATCCGACTTGGCTTGATTGGCGGCCGCCGCCGCCTTCTCGGCTTTTTGCCGCACGGTGATTTCCTCCTGCAAAGCCGCGTTGGCCGCGGCTGATTCGCGCGCGCGTTTCCATTCCCCGTAAAAATACGCCGTGACCAAAAACGTCAGGGATAAGCCTCCGGCCAAAACTAATAACCATTGGCCCTTTGCCTGGGTGCTGCCGAAGCGCGCGGTGGGTCGGAACTCCAAAACCCAGCGCCGCCCCGCCATTTCGAAGTCGGCGCGTTCTGAAAATCGGGCGGACTTGCCGCTCTCGAAATACCCGTTTCCGTCATAAATCGGTTCCCGTGCCGACTCATCAATTAAGCGCGCGTCGATGCCTTTACGTTCCAGTTCGTGGATGCCGCCCGCCACCAGATCATCCACCCGGAAAACAGCAACAGCAAAGCCGGCCAGTTGATCGCGACGCTCCGCAAAGGTCTGGGGCGGCAACCCCCGATAAACCGCCAGCAGGACCAGCAACCCAGTCTGCCGCGCGGATTCCTGCACCAAGTGGAGCGGCGCGGTGGCTATGGGTTGGCCGCTGTCTCGCGCCTGTTGCAATGCCAGGCGGCGTGAGGTGTCGGAGTTGAGATCGTATCCCACGGCACTCTCGTTCTCCTGGCGCGGTTCGACGTAATAGACCGGCAAATATTCCGGACGATGCGCCGCCGGCACAGCTTGCCCGCCCGCGTCAACCTCCCGAAAGCAAAAGTCTGCCAGCCCATCGGCGCGCGCGGTTGACTCGTAAGCAGCCCTGGCGCTCTCCGGCACGCGTGGGACCCATTCCAAGGCGAGCAATTCCGGCTGGCGGGCCAACCCTTGCCGGACGAAGGAAGTGAATTCGGCGCGGCCCATATCGCCGTGAGTGTCGAAGAGCGCCGCCACCGAATAGAGGATTTCCATGGAGCGCAACGCTTTGGTTTGCAATTTGGCCACCACCGCTTCGGCGACTTCCTTGGAATTCTGTTCCAACGCCCTTTGTTCCCATCCTCGAATGAGCCACGCCGCCAGGAGCGACACCGTAACCCCCGCGCAAAGCGCCGTCGGCACCAAGGCAGGGTGCCACAGCGTAGCACGAAACGAACGAGCGAACCGGCCACAGGAGCGGGTGGCCTCGCTCACACGGCTATCTGAAAGCATTCAGAACTTGTGAGCACAAGCCGTGCCTATGCCGGGTTCGGCCTTTGCGCGGCGTTCTGGTGATAAAGACTAGCCAATACGGCCAAAAATCGACTTCCGCGCGAAATCAAGTTCCCAACGTCTTGGCGATGGAGATACAGGAAAGCCGGAAGCGGCTCTCGACCGCCGAGAGGGGGCGGCCCGGCCAGCGGAGCAAGCCCCACGATTGAGTCAAGCGCTTTCGGCCTGGCGCAAACGCCACCAGGACGCCGGCGGCCAACTCCTCTTTGACCGCCCAATCGGGCAGGATGGTCATGCCAAAACCCTGTCTGACGAGCTCTTTGATCGTATCGAAGCTGTCAATTTCGGCCACTCCATTCATCCTGATTTTTTCCGCCGAGTAATAGTCTTCGATCAGCCGGCGAGTGGGATGAGATTTATTTGTCAGAAGGCATGGTTCGTCAGCCATCTCGCTTGCGATCAGCCGTCCTTGGGCCGCCCAACGATGACAGGAGGAAACCACCACCCGCAAAGAGCTGTCAAAGAGATGAGTAAACTCAATTTGGGGCAGCTTGCCGGGGGGCTCTCCGAGGATGAAATCCAGGTCTCCTTTTTCCAGGCTGGCCGACATTTCCCATGGTTGAACCACTAAAGCATTGAGCAGAAAATGTGGGTCTTCCTGGCGCATATCGGCTAAAATACGAGGCAGGAGCAGGCGGCACATGGCGGCGCCCGCGCCGACGCGCAAACGCCGGCATCCCCGGCGCTTAAATTCCGCAACGCTTTCCCGGGCCTTGGCAAACGCCTCCAAACCAAGCGTCGCATAATGCAAAAAGGCTTCTCCTTCTTCCGTGAGACGAGTTTTTTTACCCATTCTGATCAATAATCTACATCCCACCTCAGTCTCCAACGCGCGGATGGAATGACTGATGGCTGAATTGGTGAGAAAAAGTTCCCGCGCGGTCCCGGCAAAACTGCCTGTTCTGGCGAGGCTGGCGAAAGCGTTTAGCTGGCGGGAATCAAGGGGATTCTTCGAGGTGTGAATTGCGTTCACCATTTCGTTTAAAATGTTTCAATGTTTTCTCGGCCATCGGCCCGGCGGTTTGGCACCTGTTAAGCTTTTTAGCTGCGCGACGCGAGACGCCGAAGCTCAATGAACACGAAAGCAAACACCGGGCCAACAGCCGCCTTTCCTGCTTCAGCAACGGTGGTTCGCTATTCAATGACCGCAGCAAGACACGACGATAACCTCAATGAGAAACCAAATACTCTACATACCTACGGCCGCGAGCGCCGTTCTTGGAACGATGCTGGCCACTGCATTGCCCGCTTCCGGGCAAACCAACACAACCACTAAGCTGGAGCAAGATAATCAGGAATTGCGAAATCGGTTGGACAAGCTGGAAGACCTCCTGAAAAAGGAGGGAATCAAGCCCAGCACCGAAACCAAAGACCCGCCGGTCGCGGCCATGTCCGCCGTGACCATCAGCGGGTTTGTCACGGCCTCCTACTTTTACGATGCGGGCAGCACCAAGGATAATCATCCTGCCGGGTATCTCTGGAACACCAGCCTGAACTCCTTCTCGGTGAACGAAATCAAACTGACACTGGCCAGTCCGGCGGTGGACAAGGAGAAGTGGGATGCCGCCTACAGAGCTTCGTTTATCTGGGGCGAGGATGCGCCCGTGGTGGACACGGCCAGCAAAAGCGTCGGCGGCTTTTCCTGGCTGCGGGAAGCTTATGTGGAACTGAATATTCCGATTGGCACAGGGCTGGATGTGAAGGCCGGAGAGCTCATCTCCCTTCTCAACTACGAATCCGGCGACGGCGGCGCGGTCAACGATAACTTTTCCCAGGGTTACCAATGGTACTACACAGGCAATCCTCCCAACGCCGGCGTCCAATTGGGGTACGATTTCAACGACTGGATCGGCATCAAGTTGCGGGTCGAAAACGGTCTTTACTCGGGACCTGTGGCGACGGGACCCAAGACCTTCATGGGCGGCGTGTATGTGCAGCCCGACAAGAAAACTTCGCTCGCCTTTCTCGGTTTCGAGGGCCACCAGAATTTTGCTCCGCCCTGGGATATTGCCGGGGCGTCGTTCATTGGGTCGCGAAAGTTGCTGGAGAGCCACAACGTAACGTTGGCTACGGAACTCGATTATTTCCGGTTTTACAACTTTGATTCCACCGCGGCCGGGTTTGCGGGCGGAGCCACCTCCGGCGACTTCTGGTCGGTGGGAGCATGGCTGGGCGCCGATATAACGGAGAAACTGCGAATCGCGTTGCGCGGCGAATATCTGGCGGACCCGACCGGCTTTGGGACCTTCTACAATTCCCCCGCGCCTTTGGCGGATAGTTCCTTTTCATCCGGCATGTACACGACGGGGGCCGGCCAGGACCTGGAGAGTTTGACGCTGACGTTGAATTACAAGCCTGTCACCCTCTTCAAAATTCAGCCGGAGATCCGCTGGAACCATTCTAATTACACGACCGGGTTCGGCTTGAAGAAGGACCAGGTCATCGTTGGCATGGGCGCCTCGTACCTCTTCTAATTTTATTCCCCGAAAACAAAATACAAGCGAAAATCCCTATGAAATTGAACTTCCGTAAGTGGCTAGGAGTGTCCGCCGCCGTCCTGCTAGCCTTCAACGTCAATGCGGCGGATACGATTAAAGTCGGCATTCTTCACTCCTTAAGCGGCACCATGGCCATCAGCGAAACCTCGTTGCGCGACATGCTGCTCTTCGCCTTCGATGAAATCAACAAGGCCGGGGGCGTTAAGATCGGGGACAAGAACTACATGATCGAACCGGTGATCGTTGACGGAGCCTCCAATTGGCCGTTGTTTGCGGAGAAGGCCAAGCAACTGCTGGAGGAGGACAAGGTCGCCGTCGTTTTCGGCTGCTGGACTTCGGTCAGCCGCAAGTCTGTCCTGCCGGTCTTTGAGAAGGACAACGGGATGCTCTTCTATCCGGTCCAATACGAGGGCGAGGAGTTGTCGAGAAACATCTTCTACACTGCTGAGGCGGTCAATCAGCAGGCCACGCCGGCGGTCAATTACTTGTTGGCGCAAGGCAAAAAGAAGTTTTACTTGATTGGCACCGATTACGTCTATCCGCAGACCACCAATCTGATCCTCTACAAGTATTTGCTGCTGCATGGCATTAAGCTGGAAGATATAGGCGGCGGCTTGCGGAAGGACGATTCCGGCAAGGTCATTTCTGCCGGCAAATACACGCCCTTTGGCCACACCGACTACCAGCAAATCGTCTCTGAGATCAAACAATTTGCCGCCGCCGGGGACGCCTGCGTGATCAACACCATCAACGGTGATTCCAACGTGCCCTTCTTCAAGGAAGTGGCCGCCTCCGGCTTGACCCCGGCTGATTGCCCCGTGGTTTCTTTCAGCCTGGCAGAGGATGAGCTGCGTGCCCTGCCGACCAAAGACCTCGTGGGCGAGCTTGGTTGCTGGACCTATTTCATGTCCATCCGGTCCAAAGAAAACAAGGCCTTCCTCAAGCGCTGGGATGACTGGCTCAAGACCGAAGACCATCCCGGCGTCGTCAAAGAAAAGCGCGCGGTGGACAGCCCGATGGTTCTCTCTTACGACGGGGTTTATCTGTGGAAAGCCGCGGTGGAAAAGGCCGGCACGTTCGACGTGGACAAAGTTCGGGAAACATTGGAGTCCCAAACGATCAACTTTGACGGGCCTGGCGGTAAAACGACCATGCAGAAGAACCACCATACCACGAAAAACGTCTATATCGGGGAAACCCGGGCCGATGGCCAGTTCAAGATTCTCAAGACCTTTGACAATATTTACGCGGAACCATTCCTCTTGAAGGACCTTGATGAAAAGCTCGCGGCCATGAAGTAATGACCCGGCGATTCTCTGACCAGAACCAGTCGTTCCTTGCATGTTTGTTCTCTGATGGAAAGGGGCGGAGCGGGCGCTCCGCCCCTCTCCGCACCATGAATCGCCCCCCGATATTGTTGGTTTGGCTTTTGAGCGGGTGCGTCTTCTTTGGATGCTTTTCCGCTCGGGCCGCCCCGCCGTCCGATGCCGACATCCGGCAAGAACTGGCGCAGACCATCCTGAGCGAGGGTTCAGCCCAGCAGAAGCTCCTCAACGAACTAGCGGATTCCGGCTCCAAGGTCGTGCATGACGTTCTCAGCGCCTGGACCCGCGATGGAGTCTATCTCTATGACGGCCCGGATGGATCGAAGGTTCCTGTCCTCCTGGAGGATCAGCTCGATGCCGACGGCAAGGCGCGCGCCATTCGGATTAGAGACGGTCAATTCGTCAAGGATGCCGGCGGCACGGAGCTTCGCTTCGCCTCCACCGATTTGAATAACGCGGAAACCGACATGCGCCTGCGTTCCGCCATTCAGCAGACCCTGGATGCGCTAGCCCTGGCGTCGCCAAATCCTGAGGAACGCAACTCAGCCGTGCTCAAACTGGGCAATTCACAGAAGCCCCGCTACATTCCGATCCTTCAGGCGCGTCTGACAAAGGAAACGAACGTGGCCGTGCGGCGCAGCATCGACGAAGCGATCGCCTTGCTCCAGTTGGCCGACTCCGATGCAAACGTCCAAGTAACCGCGGCCCAGCATCTGGCCGCCTCGAAATCCATCGGCTCGTTAAACAGCCTCAAAAGCCTGGTGAACAAGCCCGGTTGTCCGAGTGCAGTGGCCAAAGCCTGCCGGAGCGCCATCAGTGTCATTGAGGATCACATTGCCTTCGTTAATTTCATCGGAACGATTTTTCACGGCCTGAGCCTTGGCTCAATTCTTCTGGTCGTCGCGCTTGGCCTGGCGATCACCTTCGGCTTGATGGGCATCATCAACATGGCGCATGGCGAGATGATCGCCGTGGGCGCTTACACGTGTTATGTGGTGCAGAATGTATTTGGGTCGGGCTTTGGATTCTCCATTACGTTGCCTTTCAGCTTCGGCGGGAAAATGTTACATTTCGGCCTGCACCTTCCGGGCTTTAACGCCACGGGCTGGTGGTACGAGAGCTATTTCCTCTTCGCCATTCCTTTGAGCTTTCTCATGGCGGCGCTGGCTGGATTGGCCATTGAACGGACGATCATCCGCTTCCTCTATCGCCGCCCGTTGGAGTCGCTCCTGGCCACGTGGGGCATTTCCCTGGTCATGCAGCAACTTTTTCGCATGGTCTTTGGCGCCAACAACGTTCAGGTCAATTCCCCTTCCTGGCTGCTGGGGCATTTCTCGGTCAACGACGTCACCTTCGACTACAACCGCGTCTTTGTCATTGCCTTTGCCATCGTCATCGTGGTTGGCACCTGGTTATTATTGACAAAAACGCCTTTGGGATTGCTCATCCGCGCGGTCATGCAGAACCGCGCCATGGCCTCCTCCCTGGGCGTTCGCACCGCCCGCGTCAACATGCTGACCTTCGCCTTTGGTTCGGGTTTGGCGGGTTTGGCGGGCGCCTTTCTTTCCCAAATTGGCAATGTCGGCCCCAGCCTGGGTCAAACTTATATTGTGGACAGTTTTATGACGGTCGTCCTGGGCGGCGTCGGCAGCATTGTGGGCACTGTTTGCTCAGCCTTTGGCATAGGGACTTTTGACGAGGTGCTGCAGCAGACCACCGGCTCGCCGGTGACGGGCAAAATTGTGGTTTTGGTGGGAATCATCCTCTTTTTGCAGTGGAAACCGGGCGGGCTTTTCGCCAGCCGCAGCCGCAGCCTGGATTGAACTGAAGTTCTATGCGGGCCATTACAGCTAAAACGGAGACGTGGGTTTTGATCACAGCGGCCCTGGTCATGGCGGTAGTCTTGCCATCCTTAAACGCGTTCACGTCGGCGGGGACATTTTTGCACGTCAGCGATTTCAGCATCAACCTTTACGGCAAGTACCTTTGCTACGCTATTCTGGCCATCAGCGTGGATTTGCTTTGGGGCTACACCGGCATGTTGAGTCTGGGCCAGGCGCTCTTTTTCACTCTCGGCGGCTACATGATAGGCATGTATTTGATGCGTATGATCGGCAACCTCGGCCAATACCATCAGCCCATCCCGGATTTCCTGGTCTTCCTGGGCTGGAGCACTCTCCCGGCGTTTTGGAAGCCCTTCTCCAGCTTTCCTTTCGCCATCCTGATGGCGTTCCTTTTCCCGGGAGCCCTTGCGGCGATTTTCGGCTTTCTCGCCTTTCGCTCCCGCATTCGCGGTGTTTATTTTTCGATTCTGACCCAGGCGCTGACCTACGCGGCGTGTCTCTTGTTCTTCCGCAACAGTCTGCTTCTGGGGGGCAACAACGGCTTCACTGATTTTAAGTTTATTCTCGGCTACGACCTCCGTGCCCCGGCCACCCAGCGGGCCCTTTACATCGTCACGGCGCTGGCACTGCTCCTGGTCTATCTCTGCTGCCGATGGCTTTGCCGGACCAAATTCGGCCTGGTTCAGCAAGCCATCCGTGACAGCGAGAATCGGGTGCTTTTTAGCGGCTACGCGGCCGGCTATTACAAGCTCTTCGTGTTTGTCCTCTGCGCCCTGATCGCGTCCCTCGGCGGCATTCTCTATGTCCCCCAGGTTGGCATCATCAATCCCAGCGAAATGGGGACCGAAAAATCTCTTGAAGCCGTCGTCTGGGTTGCGGTCGGCGGCCGTGGCACGCTCATCGGTCCCATCATCGGCGCGATTTTTATTAACGCCCTCAAGAGTTGGACGACGCGTGCCTATCCCGATATGTGGCTGTTGATTCTAGGCGTCCTCTTTATCCTGGTGACGGTTTTCATGCCTAAAGGGATTGTGGGGCTGCCGGAACAACTTCGTTCTCTCCGCGCGCGTTTTCGTCGTCCGCCCGTCGCGGAGCCGGCCATCCCGGCGGCGCCCAAATCCGAGTTGGCCAAGAGCGAATGAGCATGGCGAGCAAACCGTTTATTCTGACGCTCGAAGGCGTTAACAAGGCCTTCGACGGTTTCAAAGCCATTTCCGACCTGAATTTCTACATGGACGAGGGTGAGTTGCGGGTCATCATCGGCCCCAATGGGGCGGGCAAAAGCACGATGATGGACCTCATTACCGGGCGCACTCAGCCCGACAGCGGCAAAATTGAGTTCGGGACCAATACGGACCTGACGCGGCTCAACGAGTATCAAATCAACCGCTTGGGCATTGGCCGGAAATTCCAGACGCCGTCCGTCTATATTTACCACACGGTTTTCGAGAATCTTTTGCTCTCGCTCAAAGGCCCGCGCAGTGTTTTTTCAGCATTGTTTCATCGCACTACCCCGGCGCAGCGGGAGAGGATCGGCGAAGTGCTTCGCACCGTCGGCCTGAGTGAGCGCGGCGAGGCCAAGGCTGGTTCTCTGAGCCATGGACAGAAACAATGGTTGGAAATCGGCATGTTGATCGCGCAGGACCCGAAGCTTCTGCTGGTGGACGAACCCGCCGCCGGCATGACGGACGAGGAAACCCACAAGACAGGCGAACTGCTTCTCAGCCTGGCCGGACGCCATAGCGTCATCGTCATTGAGCACGACATGGTGTTTGTGCGCCAGCTTGCCCGCAAAGTCACTGTCTTGCACCAAGGCACCGCGCTGTGCGAGGGTTCCGTGGATCAGGTGCAGAACAACGAACGCGTCATCGAGGTCTATCTCGGCCGCAAAAAGAAAGCGGAGCACTGATGCTGGAAGTGGCCGCCATAACAGTTTCCTGCGAAGGCTCGCGCATTCTCCGCGGTGTCAACTTGTCCGTGCCGGACCGCAGCCTGGTTTGCCTGATGGGCCGCAACGGCGTGGGCAAAACCACCACCCTTAAATCCATCATTGGCTTGTCAAAAACTGACGCCGGGACGATCCGATTCGGCGGCCGGGAAATCGCGGGTCTGCCGGCGGACGAGCGGGCACGCCTGGGGCTGGCCTATGTCCCGCAGGGCCGGGACATCTTCCCCAACCTGACGGTTTGGGAGAATCTCAAAATCAGCCTGGTCATTCACGGCACCAAAGCCAACGGTGAGTTGGATCGCGTCCTGGAGTTGTTTCCCGTGCTCAAGGAGATGCTCCAGCGCAAGGGCGGCGTCCTCAGCGGCGGCCAGCAGCAGCAACTGGCCATTGCCCGGGCCCTTCTGACCAGCCCTTCGCTCCTCCTGCTGGACGAGCCAACAGAGGGCATTCAACCCAATATTATCGACCTCATTGGCGACACGCTGCTCAAGATCAAGAAGGAAGGAAAGATCAGCATCCTCCTGGTGGAACAATACTTGGATTTTTGCCTTGGCGTCGGGGACAGTTTTTACATCATGGATCGTGGCGCGATTGTGGCGCAAGGGCCGATCGCGCATTTGAATGACGACATCGTCAAGCAACATTTAACTGTGTGAAATTTGCTGGTGCCACCGCGCGCCTGGAGGTGGACATGGTTGCCGGTCGCAGTGCCGCTACCGCTGCCTGCGCCTCCAGTCCGATGAAGCTCCTTGTCCCGCGTCCTCGCGGCGGCAGCGTTTGGGCGTATTTGGGAAGTCTTGGGGGCGGGTTTGTGGCAGGGGATCAAACGAGAATGCAGGTTCGTCTGGGGACCGACGCGCGCTGCTTTCTCACTACCCAGGCTTCGACAAAGATTTACCGCAACCCGAATTGCCGGCCCTGTGGACACAGTCTTCGCGCGGATTTGGCCGCCGGTTCGCTCCTCGTCCTGATGCCCGATCCGATACAAGCTTTCGCAGGCGCCGTTTACAGTCAGCGCCAGGAGTTCCACTTTGAACGGGGCGCAAGCTTGGTTCTGCTCGATTGGTTTTCATCCGGCCGTTCCGCCCGCCGGGAGCGGTGGAACTTCGTGCGGTTACAGTCCCGGAACGAAGTCTTCGTGGGGCACGAACGGATGCTCCTCGATTCTTTGCTTTTGGACCAGTCTCACGGTGCGTTAGATGGGCCGCATCGGATGGGGCGATTCAATTGCCTGGCAGTGATTGTTATCACCGGAGCGATGGTCGCTGCCGCCGCTTCCCGCTGCCTGGCTGCGGTCGAGGCCCAGCCGGTGCTCCGGCGAGAACGCTTGCTGATCAGTGCCAGCCCCATCAGCGACGGCGCGATCCTGCGGCTGGCCGGGGAGCGCGTCGAGGAAGTCGCCGGCGAGATCCGTCGCGCGCTTGCCTTCATCCCCCAATTGCTGGGCGACGACCCGTGGTCGAGAAAATGGTAGGCTTGGTATGCACCTCAACCCTCGCGAATTGGACAAATTAATCTTGCATGAGGCGGGTTTCGTCGCGCAAAAGCGGCTCGCCCGCGGCCTGCGCTTGAACTATCCGGAAGCCGTCGCCCTCATTGCGACCCAATTGCTGGAGTTTATTCGCGACGGCAAAAGCGTTTCGGAATTGATGAACCTTGGCCGCCAGTTTCTGGGCCGCAATCAGGTTATGGCGGGCGTGCCCTCCATGATTACCGAAGTGCAAGTGGAAGGAACATTTCCCGACGGCACCAAGCTGGTGACCGTCCACCATCCAATCGCCTCGTCGGATGGCAATCTCGCCCTGGCGTTGTACGGCAGTTTCCTTCCCGTGCCGGATGCTGCCTTGTTCCAGAGCGAGGAGCCAGACTTCGAACCTGGCGCCTGTGCGGCCTTGGATGGCGAGATAGAACTCAATGCTGGCCGCGCGGCCATCACACTCCCGGTGACAAATCTAGGCGACCGCCCCGTGCAGGTGGGCAGCCATTATCATTTCGTTGAAACCAACGCTTCGCTTGAATTTGATCGCGGGCTCGCTTACGGAAAACGTCTTGACATCCCCGCTGGCACCGCCGTGCGGTTCGAGCCGGGCGAAGCCAAGACCGTCCGCCTGGTCGAAATTGCCGGCCATCGCGTGATTCGCGGGGGAAACAACCTGGCCAGCGGCCCGGTGAGCGAGTCTGGCAAAGAGGCGGCAGTAGCCCGCGCGACCCAACAAGGGTTTTCCCACAAACCCGCCTAACCGCCATGCCACACGTCATGAAGCGCCAGCATTACGCCGAGATGTTCGGCCCGACCACGGGGGATCGCCTCCGTCTTGGTGATACGTCGCTCATCCTCGAGATCGAACGCGATTCCACAGTTTATGGCGACGAATGCAAATTCGGCGGCGGCAAAACAATTCGTGAGGGGCAAGGCCAGGCCGCAGGGATTGGCCAGGCCGATTGCCTGGATTGCGTCATCACCAACGCGGTCGTCGCGGATTACACCGGCATCTACAAAGCGGACGTTGGGATCAAGAACGGCCTTATCGCAGGCATCGGCAAGGCGGGGAATCCCGATGTCATGGCTGGCGTTCATAAGAACATGGTGGTCGGTGTCACCACCGAGGTGATTGCCGGGGAAGGATTGATTCTGACCGCCGGGGGCTTGGACACGCATATTCATTTCATCTGTCCGCAGCAGGCGCACGAAGCTATCGCCGCCGGATTGACCACCATGGTCGGCGGCGGCACTGGCCCAGCCACCGGCACCTGTGCCACAACCTGCACGCCCGGCGCCTTTTATTTGCAGAGAATGCTCCAGTCAACGGATGGCCTGCCGTTGAATTTCGGCTTTACGGGCAAAGGCAACACCTCCTTGCCGGACGGCTTGCCGGAGCAGATTTTAGCCGGGGCGATTGGCCTTAAGCTGCACGAGGACTGGGGAACTACCCCCGCCGCGATTGATTGCTGTCTGCGCGTCGCGGACGAACAGGATGTCCAAGTGACCATCCACACCGACACCTTGAACGAGTCCGGCTTTGTCGAGGCCACCCTGGCGGCGATCAAGGGGCGGACCATCCATACCTATCACTCGGAGGGCGCCGGGGGCGGCCATGCGCCGGACATTATTCGTATTTGTGGCGAGAGTTACGTGTTGCCCAGTTCCACCAATCCGACTCGTCCCTATACCGTCAATACTCTGGATGAGCATCTCGACATGCTCATGGTCTGCCACCACCTTGATCCCGGTTTGCCGGAGGATGTCGCCTTTGCCGAAAGCCGCATTCGAGGCGAAACCATCGCCGCGGAAGATATTCTCCATGACCTCGGCGCTATTAGCATGATGAGTTCGGATTCGCAGGCGATGGGCCGAATCGGCGAAGTCATTACTCGCACTTGGCAAACAGCGGACAAAATGAAACAACAACGGGGACCGCTGCCGCACGAAACCCCTGGCAACGACAATCTTCGCATCAAAAGATACCTCTCCAAATACACCATAAACCCTGCCATCACCCATGGCATGGCGCGTCATCTTGGATCGGTTGAGGTCGGCAAGCTCGCTGACCTGGTGCTTTGGCGTCCAGCGTTTTTCGGCATCAAGCCGGAAATGGTTTTAAAGGGCGGCTTCATTGCCTGGTCACAAATGGGCGATCCCAATGCGTCTATTCCGACGCCTCAACCCGTTTTTATGCGGCCCATGTTTGGCGCTTTCGGCTCTGCTCCCGGGTCCTGTTCCATTGCCTTTGTCAGCCGGCTTTGCCGCGACAAAGGAATGGCGGCCTCTTACGGCCTCAGCAAACGAATTGAGGCCGTGCAGGGCTGCCGCGACCTTGCCAAGAGGCACATGAAATGGAACGACGCCACGCCGCGCATCACGGTGGACCCCGAGACGTACGAAGTCACCGCCGACGGCGAGCGTTTGGTTTGCGAACCGGCCCGCGTTCTGCCTTTGGCCCAACGCTATTCTCTGTTTTGAAGACGGCACACGACGATTGGCTCCTGTGGCAACTGGCGGACTCCGCGTTCCCGACGGGGGGCTTCGCGCACAGCGGTGGATTGGAAGCCGCGTGGCAACACGGGGAGGTGCGCAGTGCCGCTGAGTTAAAGTCGTTCTTGAAGGCCAGCTTGAGCCAACTGGCGCATGGGGCTCTTCCGTTCGTCAACGCGGCCCACAATGCCCCGGAGGAAGCGCTGGAATTGGACGGGCTTTGCGATGCGTTTCTCGCCAATCACGT
Source organism: Limisphaerales bacterium (assembly GCA_052139695.1). Taxonomy (GTDB): domain Bacteria; phylum Verrucomicrobiota; class Verrucomicrobiia; order Limisphaerales; family Palsa-1400; genus PLGF01. The sequence continues at coordinate 40,054 of JBKQWF010000064.1, read as the reverse complement.
CGCCAATCGCGCCAGCCGAGTTCAAGGACAATCGCTGCTGATCGTGGCTGAAAAGGCGTTCGGGCTGGCGCGGCCACCGCTGCCATTCGCCCACCTGGCGCCGGTGTTTGGCTGCGTAGCCCGCCGGCTGCAACTGACAGCCGCAAGCGCGGCCCATTTGTTCCTTTATCAAAATGTGCGCGGGCTCATGGCAGCGGCTATTCGGCTTGGAATTGTGGGGCCGATGGAGGCGCAGGCCTTGCAGCATGAATTGGCTCCTTGCGCGCGCGAAACGGCCGATCTCTGCGAATCGCTTCCCCTCGCCGAGCTGAGCCAAACCGCGCCCCTGTTGGACTTATGGCAAGCAAGCCAGGACCGCCTCTACTCCAGACTGTTCCAAAGCTGAGAGACTTATGGACCACAACGCCCACACGCACGAACACGAACATGAACATCTCCTCCATCCAGGCCATTTTCACGCTCGAGAGCACCCGCTTCACCGCGACTTCCATCAGCGGGCGTTTACCGTCGGCGTGGGCGGTCCGGTTGGCAGTGGTAAAACAGCTCTGATGCTGGCCCTGTGCCTGCGATTGAAAAAGCAGATGAGCGTCGCCGCGGTCACCAACGACATTTTCACCAAGGAAGACGGCGAGTTTCTCATCCGCCACCTAGCCTTGGAGGCGGAACGCATTCGCGCCGTAGAGACCGGCGGTTGTCCCCACGCCGCTATTCGAGAGGATATTTCCGCAAACCTGCTGGCTTTGGAGGACCTTCAGCGCAAATTCTCTCCGGACATTCTTCTCTTGGAGTCGGGCGGCGATAATTTGGCAGCTCACTTTAGCCGCGAGCTGGCGGATTACACTGTCTATGTTATCGACGTGGCCGGGGGGGACAAAATTCCCCGCAAAGGCGGGCCGGGCATCACGCAATCCGACCTGCTTGTCATCAACAAAACCGACTTGGCCGAAGCCGTCGGCGCTGATCTGGCCATCATGGAACGCGACGCGCGAAAAATGCGTGAGAACGGCCCGTTTGTTTTTGCCCAGGTCAAGCATGGTCCCGGGGTGGAGGAAATTCTCCACCACATTCTCCACGCCTGGCAGCACAGCCGCGCCATCGAGCATAGCCACGCATGACAGGATTGAAGGCATGACAACGATGTGCGCCGTTTGTTCAAATGACCGGCCCAGTGCGCAATGGAGCGCGCGGCCCGCCTTCGAAATCACTCTCCTGCCGGGGCCAGTTCCGCGGTAAAACCGCCATCGGCCGAGAGGTGGACTTTCAGCGCATCCGAGGAACGCAGGTGGAGTGTTTCGAGGGTTAAGTGGTTTGGCTCAATGTCCGCGTCGGGAGCGTCTTTCCAAACACGTGCCGTATAGCTTCCATTCCCTAAAAACGAGAGCGGAATGGATAGATCGTGGGCTTTCTTCGCGGACATGCCGCCCAAGTACCAGGTGGCGCCTTTGCGCCGCGCCGTGACCAGCAAACGGCCAGGCTCGCCTGCCAGCACCTTCGTCTCATTCCACCAAGTGGGGACCAATTGGATGAAATCGAAGCCAGGCTGGCCCACATAGGCGGTCGGATAGTCGGCCACCATTGGGTTTGGGTTATCGAAGCAAACGTACATCGCGAGCATCCGGGGACGCGTGCCCATGACGTTGGGGATATTCTGCGCGGTAAACTTGTCTCGGGGCACTGCCCGGAAGCCGCCCAGGTGATAATCCATGGGGCCGGCGACCAACCGCGTAAAAGACATCAGGAGGTCGTGCTCCGGCGTGCAGCGGTCGCTCCACTTCAGGTATTCGAGGTTCAGCGACCCTTCATGGTTCATCAAGTTAGGATAGGTGCGCTGCCAGCCGGTCGGCTTCCAAACGCCGTGAAAATGAATCATTTGATGATGCCGGGCGGCGGCTTGTAAAATAGATTCAGCAAATTCAATCGACTCCTGGTCATCATGGTCGAAGAAATCGACCATCATGCCGCTCCAGCCCATCTTCTCAAACGCGGTAAATGCTTCTTCCACCCGGCCGCGCAAGGCGCCTTGGTGGACCCATGTCCATAAGCGAATATTCCTGGACTCGGCGTATTGACGGATCAGCGGCAAGTCGAAACCCTCGCGGGGGCGCGTGACATCGGTGTCGGGCCCCGGTGCGGTGCCTGGTTGGGACTGGTGATACCAGGGAGTGACGGTGTTTTCGGTGGAAGTCAGCGAATGCGTCGGGATGCCGTTACTGGCGCAAAAATCAATGTATTTGCGCGCCATTGCAAAGGAGAGAATGGGCTCGCCTGGATGGCCGTCGTAAGTGTCGCCATTCCACCAGTGGAAGGTGATCTTGCCCGGCTTGATCCATGAAGTGTCCCCAATGGCCGGCGGATCGTTAAGACAGTAAAGCGTCTCCGATTCCAAAAGCACCCCAGGCCGGTCTCCGATCAACACGACCCGCCATGGCGTTTGCATGGGCAGCGGGCGCACCACCTTTGTCCCGTCCTCCCGTGGCGTGAGGCGGCAAACCAGTTCATTCTCCGCTGTGCCGGACAGCCACATCAGCGACATCCCGGCGTAATGGCGCAAAGCGCCTTCCGTGATGGCGGCGAAGGAACCGTCCGGCCACGAAAAGCTCAGCGGCAGGTCCATCAAAGTATCGCGGCGAATGTCCCGGTAATCAGAAACAGTCACGTTGTGCTCATGAGAGGTTCGATAATTCTCGAGATATTGCGCGTAGGCCGTTGGGTTGCCCGCCAGGTGGAAGGAAGTTGTTTCCTCCGTAACCGTGACGGTGGCGTCCTTTTCCGCGGCCGGCAATTCGTAGCGCAAGGCGATGGCGTCGTTGTAGCAGCGGAAAATGACGTCCGTGCGCCGCTGGCGGGCGGATTCTACGGTATAGCGAATCTCCGCGAAGCGGTCGTCGGCATGGTCGGCTTTGCCAAAGAGCACCGGAATGCGCTCGTCCACCGCGCGGCGGCTCAGTTGCACGACGCGCGTCCCCGCCATCAGATCGCCAGCGCCAGCCGTCTCGAGGCCAAGACGGCAGTTCGACAGAATGGGTTTTCCCTGAAAAGAGGCCGACCATTGCGGACGAGCGCTGGCTTTGCCGGCGGACATTTCGAGGGAGACTTGTATCCTTCCATCGGGAGAGGTAAGGACGTCCGGGTCGCCGGCATACATACGTCCGGCGGCCACTATCAGCCAGGCCAGCAACCCGGCAAGACTGGCTGTGCGAAGATCTCGAGGGTGAGAATTCATAAATTCGGAGCAGACAAGGTGTGAAAAAATTACCTGATTTGCAACATTTGAGCGTTTGATGCTTTCTTGCCTGCGAACCGTTCTGCCATTGTGGATAATGAAGGCCGCGCAATCTTTGCACTGCCCTTGCCGGCCACTATCAACACATATACGGAGCGCGCATGGCGCGCAAGCGCAGACGATTGGCTTGGGAATCGCCCACAAACTCAGCTTTTGTCAAGTCGAATTTCAAGTTCCGCTTGAGTTGCTCGCAAATGTCCGCTGCCAGGCAGATGCTCATGGACCGATACATGACGCCAGGATTAGCCACCGTGGTTTCGCGCGACCGGATGCAGTCGAGGAAGTTCCCCACGTGGCTCATCGGTCGTTGCGTCCGGGTGCTGTACTCTGCCACCACCTTCCGGAATTCCTCCAGCATCGCCGGAGAGGAGACATCTGGTTTCTTGTAACCGTCGGCGGCGGCCACCCAGCCATCGGGTCCCTCAAACCGCTCGCCACAAGCGCCATGCCAGTACTGGCACGGCTCCCACACCGAGCCAGTGGTGCGGTAGAGAACCAATTTAACCCCGTTGGATAACCGCGTCACCATGGTCGCATCAGGTTTCTCAAACTCGAATTCGATGGTGGTCACATTCGTCATGTCAAGTCCGGCGAGCGCTTGGGTCACGCTGTGCGCGCCCCACATCGCCACATCCGTGGCCAAATCATAAAAATGATACCAGCCCGAGTTCAGATAACCGCGGTTATAGGGCCTCCAGGGACATGGACCGAGAAATAGATCCCAGTCCAGTTCGTCTTTGGGCGGTTGCGGTTCCGCCGGCAGCCAGTCGTGGCGCAAGCCGTCGCGCCAGCGGCAGTCCGCGTAAACCGTATGCACCGGGCCCAACCGGCCGGTGCGGGCCATTTCGATGGCAAATACATGGTTCGGCTCGCTCAGGCGCTGGGCGCCGGTTTGATAAATCCGGCCATACCGACGGGCGGTTTCCACCACCATCTGTCCTTGGGCCATGGTCAGACAAGCGGGCTTCTCACAATAAACATCCTTGCCCGCCCGCATCGCTAGGACCGAGGCCAGCGCATGCCAGCGGTCGCCGGTGGCAATCAACACCGCGTCCACATCAGTTCGCTCCGCCAACAACTGGCGCAGATCGCCATACGCGGCACAGTCTTTATTGCCGTTATGGTCATCCACCAGTTTCTTTGCCGCTTCGCGCCGCTCTTTCAAAACATCGCAAACTGCCACCCACTGCACCTCCGGCATGGCCAGCATCACGCCAAGATCGTAAGAGCCGCGCCCCCCGAGACCGATTCCGCCCATCACGATCCGTTCGCTGGGCGCGACGGCGCCGCCACGCCCCAGTGCCGTGGCTGGAATAAAATAGGGCAGCGCCACGGCGCTGGCTGCCATGGTTCCCCGCCTCAGAAACTGCCGCCGCGTTATTTTTTTATTCTGATCATTCCTCATAAAGTGTTTCTCTATTGACCCAGTTGTTTCAGCCGGTTGCGGGCTTTTTCCAGCATCGGTTCGGATTTGGAGACTCTCAGCACCTGTGTTAACACGGGCGTGATTTCAGCCGCGAAATTCGGGCTTAAACTCTCGGCAATTCTCAACGTGCTGGCGCTGGCATCCTCTGCCACTTCCGCTTCTGACAGGTAAGGCGTGACGGCGCGCAGCGATTCCACCGATGAAATGTCCCCCAACCCGGCGAGGACAAGTCTTTTATCGCCGGGCGTCCTGGCCAAATGCGCGGCGGCGATGAACGATTTGAGCTTTTCATCATTGGCCGCGGCAGACTCCCGGATCAAGTTGATGTAGCCGCTGAACGCGAGGTCGCGCTCGGAATTCTCGGTGGCCGTGCCAATGACTTGAAGCAGGGCTGGAGCAGCGGCGGAGTCCGGCCACTCCGTGAGTGTGCGGACTGCCGCGTTATGCACTTCGGGATGTCCGTCACTCAGAGCCAGACGCATGGCCTCCAAAGCCTCCGGGCCACCCACCGCGCCCAAAACACTCAAGAACGTGGCCTTCGCCGCTGGAGACGCCTTGTTGCAGACGCTTAGGATGGCCGAGGCGCATTCTGTTGGGTTGCCGGAACGGACACAAATGGTTCTTGCGGCGTCGCGGGCCAACTCCATTTCTTTGGCATCGGACAAGCCGAGGGCAAATTGGAGCAGGGGTTGCAACACTGTAGGGCTTCCGAGTTCGCCCAACCCGTTGAGCGCGGCAACGCGCACTGTCCGATCCGGATCATCGGCGGCTCTGAGCAGATCCGGCACCGCCGCCATCATTTGACGCCGTCCCACCAGTTTGATTCCCGCGACGCGAAGTTGCGCGGATGGATTTGCCAGCAGCGCTTCAACCGCGGCGGCGGTCGTCGGATGCGTGATGCCGGCAAGCGCATCCTGCGCGGCATTGGCCACGTCGGCATCGGCCTCGCCAAGTAATTCCGCCATGACTGGAACCACGGCAGGTTTGCCGGTGGCCGCCGCTGCTTGGACTGCGGCCACACGCACTGATTTGTCACCCGTCTTCGTCAGCGGCAGCAAGGCTGAAACGGCGCAGTCATCGCCCAAGGCGCCGAGCGCCTTGATGGCGGCCAACTCACGATCGCCACTAAGCCGCAGAAGGCTCTCCGCGATCACTTTTGTCATATCGGGGCTTCGCCCTTCCAATGAAACCCGGATGGCGACTGCGAACAATTCATATTCGGGAGACGCAAGAGATTGTTGGAGCAATGTCTTGCCCTGCGAGCCTCGAGCCATGATTTCACCCCGCAAAGCCGCGGCGCGGATTTGCGTCGGGAGCTGCGTCATTTCGGTGAGTTGTTCGTAAACGGAAAGAGCTTGCGTTGTCTTTCCGATTGCCAGCGTTGCTTCCGCACCACGCAAGAGCGCTTCGCCAAAGGCAGTTTGACTCGCGATTGCCGCACGGGGCATTGAGGTTTGCAGGGCTTCTATTGCATCGGGGCTGGCAATGCTCCCCAGCGCGCGCGCCGCCGCCTGAACGACTTCGAGATCCTTGTCGGCCAGCAATCTGGCCAACGGCTTCACCGCTTCCTTGTCCCGGCGCACGCCCAAACTGCCGACCACGCCGACGAGGGGACACCCGCGCAGCGATGTCAATTCGGCTCGGAGCGCGGCATCCACGCCTGGACCAGGAATCCCTTCCAACGCGGAACGTGCCATGCAGTTGAATCTCTCATCCGCCAGCAGGCGGGCGAGAGCGGGAACCGCGGCCTGTGAACCAACGACCGCGAGTTGGCGGCAGGCATCGTCCTTTTCCTTTTCGCTGGCATCCGAGTTCAGAATTTGGATCAGATCTCCCTCGGGTAACGCGAACAGAGCCGTGGAGGGTGGTGTGACATCTGCCGCAAGCGCGGTGACAGAGAGCAGCAATGACAGGCCGAAGAAGAACAATGGTTTCGATTTCATATATCCGAGAGATTGGGACAGAGGCTGACAATCGCGCTGCCGTCTTGACGCGGCGCCCAGTAAGGATGGTTCGTCAAGGCATGTTGGTCGTAAAACACATCATTCTGCGATTGCATCCTCGTTCTGGACGCTTTGCTGGTCAATCCACCATTTTTGCGCTGCTTAAGCCAAGTTTGGGACCGTGGCAGGTCGGTTGCTTCGCTAGACTAACGGCGAGAAAAAAGGAGGGTCCTGGATTGCCCCAAATCCTCGCCTAAGGCGAGCGAATTTCCGGCTCGGGGAGCGCGACCGTCCCGGTCGCCGCGGTCGGCGTCTCGCCGACCGCATCTTGCCGGTGCTATACGATTCCTATCCAAGCATTCAGACGCAGCGTGCGCCTTAGGCGAGGATTTGGGATTGCATCAAGGTCTTGGCTTGGTGTTATGATGTCCGCAGAACAAAAGACTTAGCGTGCCATGCGAACCATTTGATTTCTCGTCCCAGGCTCCGCAATCGCGCTTGGTTCCCTGCTCCATGCAAACAAACGACTCAACAGGACGCGATATGAAACGAATCAATCGGCGCAGTTTTCTCAAAAGTTCAATGGTGGGGGGCCTGGCCTTGGGGATGCCCGCGATCGTCCGCGGCGATTCACCCAATAATAGCGTCCGTGTGGCGATCATCGGCCTCGGGGATACCAAGGCGGCCGGCGGAGTGGGCGGACGGGGGCATCAACTTATTCCGCACGCGCTGGCCGTGCCTGGGGTAAAGATTGTGGGGTTGTGCGATGTGGACCCCTCGTTCATTGCGCGGGAGTCGCAGGCGTTCAAAAACCGCGGCGAAGAAGTGCCGGCCTATACGGACCTCCGGCGCGTGCTGGACGACAAAGACATCGACGCGGTGGTTGTGGCCACGCCCAACCATTGGCACGCGCTGGCCACAGTCTGGGCCTGCCAAGCCGGCAAGGATGTCTATGTCGAGAAGCCTTTTTCCTACGACATTTGGGAAGGCAAGCAAGCGGTGGCAGCCGCGCGCAAATACAACCGCATGGTGCAAGTGGGGATGCAGAACCGGTCCAGCGAACTGATTCCGTCCATGGCGGAAGGAGTGCGCAATCTCGGCCCCATCCGCTACGTTCACGCGGTGGTGTACCGGCCGCGCCTTGGGATTGGCCAGGTGACGGCCCCAACGCCCGTTCCCGACACGATCAACTATGACCTATGGTGCGGGCCCGCGCACAATGGGCCGCTCATGCGCAAGCAATTGAATTACGAATGGCATTGGTTCTGGGACACTGGCAACGGAGAAATGGGCAACAACGGCATCCACATCATTGACCTTTCCCGGTTGCTGATGGGGCAGGAGCAACCGCCGCCGCGGGCGCTCAGCATCGGGGGCCGGTTTGCCTTCCATGATTGCGGAGAAACGGCAAATACGCAAATCGCGCTGTTTGATTATCAGCCCGCGCCTTTGCTCTGCGAGATTCGCAACGTGAAGGCTCCTTCCAGTCCACAGGGTATTGGGAAATACCGCAACCTGACAGGCGGCATGATTATTGATTGCGAAGGAGGTTACTTCGCGGGCGACGCCACCGGCGGAACGTTTTTTGACAAGCAAGGCAAGGAGATCAAAGCGATCAAGCCCAGCTATTTCGGGGATGCCGAGGCGCTCGTGACGCGGCACTTTGCCAGCTTCATTACAGCGGTGCGCAGCCGCAAGAAGGAGGATCTGACCGCTGAATCGCTCATCGGCTATCGTTCGGTCATCTGCTGCCACATGGCCAACACGTCGCATCGCCTGGGCCGCCAGGAGCAACCGGAAGCGATCGCGGAATCGATTCGAACGAACAGCGAATTATCCGAGACCTTCGAGCGCTGCCGCGGCTATCTGCGCGACAACGACGTGGACTTAAGCGCCACTCCCGCAACCCTGGGTCCCTGGCTCACTTTCGATGCACAGCAAGAGCGTTTCACCGGGGATTTCGCGGAAAAAGCCAATGCCTTGGCGCGCCGCCCTGGCCGGGCGCCCTATGTCGTGCCCGAGATTGCTTGACGCCAGTTCCGACCCTCAAACAAGGAGTCAAACGCGTGGCACGCGGCGACCTGTTCAAGGATGAAATGGCCGGGCGGAGTTCCGCTTTTCAGCTCATCAGTCTTCTCTGTGTCTCTGTGCCTCTGTGGTTTCAATCCTAACTTAACTATGAACACCAAAATCGAGTTCAAAAGCCTTCCGTAGGATTTTGATCTTGACGCCCTCCTGCTATCATTGCCGCGCATGCAACAATGCCACAACGGCCCCGACGCCGCCCCGGAGAGCCTGCTGCCGCCGCAACCCGAACCTGATTGAACCCAATTGAGGTAAATTGAACCAAATTAAGCCGCTTTTACCCCCCCCGCCCGGGGTGCCCCGCCCCGCCGCGATGCCCCCGTTCGCTTTTCGAGTGCAACAATCCCGTCACGCACCTAGTCCAATCACTCTTGAAAGTTTTGCTCGACCATTCGCGCAAAACCTCATATCGAAGACATCCATGATCGCCCGCACCGTCTTGATTGTTTCTTTGGCATTCTCGGTTGCCGCGGCCGAGAGCCAGCCTCCCGTCATCCACAAAGTCTTTCTGCCGCCGCGCCTGCATTTGGGAAACACCGGCATTGTCGCGCTCCAGCCCATCGACAGCGCCGCATGGATATGGCATCCGGACTTTGGCGACCCGCCGGCGGCCGCTCATCGCGAATTTTTCGCCGGCGGCTGGAAGGAGCCAGTCTTGCTGCGATTCAGCAAATCCTTCGACGCTACGACGGCGCCCTTGCGCATCCATGTCAGCGCGGACGAACGCTTCGAACTGTTTCTGGATGGCAACCGCATGGCGCGCGGGCCGGACCGCTCGGATGTCGAGCATTGGAGTTACGCCACCTATGAAATCGAACTGCCGCCGGGGCCGCATCGGCTCGAAGTGGTGGCCTGGAGCATTGGGCCTTACGCTCCCGTCGCGCAACTGTCCTGGCGCGGCGGCTTTATTCTCAAGGCCGAAGGCGATTACGACCGCCAGCTCACCACGGGAACAGCGGATTGGAAAGTGGCCCGGCTGGACGGCTGCACGTTCGCGCCGGGAGTTTTCTTTGTCGGCGCGCAATTGACCGCCTGCGGCTCTGGCCCGCCCTGGCAGGAGGGCAACTATGTCAAAGCCGTGGTCGTCCGCGGGCCGGTGCGGAGCAACGACGTCGGCGAAACCGCGCCGGGCTGGAAACTGTTCCCGACGCGGCTGCCGGACCAGGTGGACCGCGAAACCAATGCCGGCCGGGCTGTCGCGCTGGGCAGGGGAGCTTTGGGAAGAAAGGATGTGGTCACCGTGGAGGAGGCCCAGAGCCCGAATCTGGCCGAATGGCAAAGATTGATCTCCGGCGGCGGGGAAGTGGTCGTTCCGCCCCATACCGAAGAGTTTCTTCTCTGGGACTTGGGAAACTACTACACCGCCTATCCATTGTGCGAAGTGAGCGGCGGCGCTGGTTCCACTCTGGCATGGAGTTGGGCGGAGTCGCTCTATCTTCCAGGCTCGGAGGCCAAGGGCCAGCGCGAGGAGTTCATCGGGAAAAACTTCCGCGGCATGACCGACACCTTTCTTCCGTCTGGCGGCGCGCATAAAAAATTCACGACCCTCTGGTGGCGCGCGGGCCGATGGTGCTTGCTTTCCGTCAAAACCGAGTCCGAGCCGTTGACGCTTCACCGTTTGCTCCTGGACGAATCCCGCTACCCCTATGAAAACGAAGGGTCCTTTGACGGCGGCGATCCCGCCCTGCAGGGCGTCATCGCCCTGGCGACACGCGGCATCCAAATGTGCGCCCATGAAACCTACATGGATTGCCCGTTTTACGAGCAGCTCATGTATGACGGAGACTCCCGACTCGAGTTGCTCACCACCGGGGTCATGACCCGCGACGACCGCCTGATCAAACGCGCCATCGAACTGTTGGATTTCTCGCGGCGCAATTGGGGTTTTGTCAACGAGCGTTTTCCGGCTTTTCTGCCCCAGAATTCGCCCACCTTTTCCCTGATCTGGGCGCTCATGCTGCATGATTTCGCCTGGTGGCACAACGATCCGGCCTTCGTCAAGGCACGCGCCGTGGGCTTGCGCTCGATGCTGGAAGAGTTTCAGCCCTATCTCAACGGCGACAGTCTCCTCGAAGACTTGCCCGGCTGGCCTTTCATGGATTGGGTCCCGCAGTGGAGCACGGGGGACGCCCCGGACGGCACCCACGGGGTCTCAGGCTTGAACAACTTGCTTTACGTTTATGCGTTGCGGCAGTCCGCTGCAACGGAAGAGTCCCTGGGCGAACCGTTGCTGGCTCGGCGCCTGCGCGAGCAGGCCGACCGCACCGCCGCATCCGTCCACGCCAAATTCTGGGACGAATCCCGCGGGCTCATGGCCGACAATCTGGCGCACACTGAGTTCAGCGAACACAGCCAGTGCCTGGCCCTGCTTTCGGACACCTTGACCGGCGACCAGGCCGCGCGCTGCTTTACAAATTTATTGACGGCGCCGGACCTCAAACGCACCACCATCTACTTCAGTTTCTACCTCCTTGAAACATTTCAGAAGTTCGGCCGCGGCGACCTCATCGTTCAGCGGATGAGCTTTTGGAAGGACCTCGTCAAACAAGGGCTCAAGACGCCAGTGGAAATGCCGGGCAACACACGTTCCGACTGCCATGGTTGGGGCAGCCATCCGTTGTTTCATCTCCATGCGAGCTTGGCCGGGATTCGCCCTGCCTCCCCGGGTTTCCGAACGGTGCGCATCGCCCCTCAGCCGGGCGATTTGCCCAGGATCGTCAGCCGCACGCCGCATCCAGACGGCTTCATCGCGCTCGATCTGGCGTTCGCGGAAGGCGGCTGCCGGGGGAATGTGGAATTGCCGCCCGGCATCACCGGTGTGTTTCTCTGGCATGACCGGGAGCAAAAGCTCTCCAGCGGCGCCAACGTCATCAACCTCGGCCCCTAATTGCGGAAAGACCAAGGCATGGGCCGAGAATCAAATATGTCAATAGAACAATAACTCCGCCGGAAAACGATGGTAGCGCTTGACGGAGTATAATCCTTGACCCTAAAATGCGGCGATGCCATGAGAGAAAACAGCTTTCTTCGGTCCGCGTTGCTCGTTCTTTTGCTTTCCTGCCAAGCTTCAACCGCCCAGGTGCGGATTACCGAGTTCATGGCGAGCAATACGCACACGCTCACCGACGAGGATGGGGATTCCTCGGATTGGATTGAACTCCAAAACGCCTCGAGCAATGTTGTCAACCTCCTCAACTGGGCGCTGACGGACAGCGCTGGTAATCCGGGCAAGTGGCGTTTTCCGGCCACCAATATGCCGCCGAAAAGTTTCCTGATCGTCTTTGCCTCCGGCAAGGGCCGGGCCGTGGCCGGCCGGGAATTGCACACAAACTTCAAGCTCTCCGCCGGCGGCGAATACCTGGCGCTGTTTGCTCCCGACGGCACGGCCGCCAGTGAAATATCGCCGGAGTTTCCGCCACAGTTCCCGGATGTTTCCTACGGCATCGGCATGCGGTTCACGACCGCCACCCTGCTCGCGACAAATGCGGCGATTCATTACTGGATTCCGACGAATGCCTCCGTGGACGCCACTTGGACACAGACAGATTTCAATGATGCCGCCTGGCAGCCTGGCACCAACGGGATTGGCTACGAAACGGGCATCATCGATCCGCAGGAAGAAGGGTTTGCGGCCAAGCTCCTGGCCACCCAACCGGTCGCCTATTGGCGGCTGAATGAAACCAACGGCGCGGAGGCGGTCAATTCAGGAACGGCGGGCGTTGAGGATGCGGGCGGCTACATTGGAAACATCCTCCTCGGCCAGGCCGGGCCGCGGCCGCCGCAATTTCCGGCTTTCGAGGCCAGCAACGACGCGCCCTATTTCAACGGGACAGATGCCTACGTCAACGGGCCTTATGAGTTGGTCAACGATCTGCCGGCGTTCTCGATTGCCGGCTGGATTTTTCCGACCGCCGCGCAAGGCAGCCGTACCGGCTTGTTCGGCCAGAACGACACGGTGGAATTTGGCTTCATCTCCGCGTCCACCATCCAAGTCTGGACGCCTGTCGGCTCGGTGACAGCCGCTTATCCTTACGCCAACAATACCTGGCATTACATCATGGCGGTCGGCGGCCAAGGCCAGCTCTCACTTTACTTCGACGGAACCCTGGCGGGCAGCACCGCGGTTTCCGCGGCAAATTTTGGCGAGTCCGAGTTCGATTTCAATATCGGCGGTGGCGGCGTTTTTGATCCAACCGGGAATTATTTCACCGGCCAGATTGATGAGGTCGCCGTCTGGTGCCGCGCGCTGGCGACGAACGAAATCACGGATCTGCTCTCCAGCAGCGCCGATTTTGTCAGTTATACCAATTACATTAGCACTGACGTGCGGACGCAAATGTATGGCTCCAACTCCACCGCCTACGTCCGGATCCCGTTCACGGTTTCCAATCCGGGCGCGTTCGACAGCATGCAACTGCTCATGCGCTTTGATGACGGTTTCGCCGCCTATTTGAACGGGCATTTGATGGCGAGTTCCAACGCGCCATCCTCCCTCGCGTGGAATTCCACCGCCACGCAGCGGCACCTTGACACGCAAGCGGCGCAATGGACCGCCTTCGACGTCAGCGCGGCGCGCGCCTGGCTGCAGCCAAGCAACAACGTGCTGGCGATCCAGGCGTTAAACATCGCCGCGACGAACACGGATTTCTTAATGCAGGCGCAATTGGTGGGGCAGGGCATCACCGACACCAGCATCGGCTGGAGATATTTCACCGGCCCGACGCCGGGCGCCCCGAACGGCACCAGCACGAATGATTTCGGTCCGGTCATGTCCGGCGCCGCGCACACGCCCGGCGTGCCTCTGGCGGGCAGCGCGCTCACCGTCACGGCGCAGGTGGTCCCGGGCTTCAATGCCATTTCCAATGTCACGCTCCATTTCCGCGTGATGTTTAACTCGGAGATTTCGGAGGCCATGAGCCTTTCCAATCCCAACGGAACGTGGACCGGGATTATTCCTGGCGGCGCGGCAACGGCGGGACAATTGCTCCGTTACTACGTCACCGCCACGGACACGGCCGGCAATGTGTCGCGCTGGCCGTTCTTTCCTGACGCGACCGATTCGCAGCAATACTATGGAACGGTCGTGGCCGATCCTTCCATCCGGTCGGATCTGCCCGTCGCCTGTCTGTTTATCCAAAACCCGACCGATGCCGACAACCAGACCGGCACTTCGGCATCATTGTTTTATCTCAATGAACTTTACGACAACTTGCACATTTACGTCCACGGCCAGTCCTCCGTCGGCTGGCCCAAGAAAAGCCACAACATCGATTTTCCAAAAGACCATAGATTGCTCTACCGGCCTGGCGGCACGCGCGAGGACAAGATCATTTTCATGAGCAATTACGGCGACAAGGCGCGCATGTGTACCACGCTGACTTACGCGGTGGCCGCCCTGTCCGGCGGCGCGAGCATGTTCTCCTTCCCCATCCGCATTCAACTCAACAACGCGTTCTGGGGCATCGAAGACATGGTGGAACACGGCGATGATCTGTGGCTCGACCGCATCGGCCGCGACGGCAACGGCGCGCTTTACAAAATGTATAACGACATGAGCACCGCGTCCGGGAACGAAAAAAAGACGCGCACGGACGAAGGCACAGATGACTTGACCGCGCTCATCACCAATCTGACCGAATCGTTGCCGCTGGCGCGGCGCGTTACTTACGCCTGGGACAATCTGGACCTGCCGCAGACCGCCAGTTATTTTGCGGACTTGGCCATCGTGAGCGATCAGGACGAAGGCCATAAGAACTATTATCTTTATCGCGACAGCGACAACACCGGCGAATGGGCGATCTTCCTGTGGGACGTGGATTTGAGTTGGGGCCGGGACTGGCTGGACAGCCAGGGTTATTTCACCGACACCATTTTCACCAACAATGTGCTGAATTTCTACAATCCGGCGGAGCAAGCCAAGCCCTCGAACCGGCTGTTCGATTTGTTTTTTGCCAACCCTGATTTCCGGCAGATGTATCTGCGGCGGCTGCGCTCGCTCATGGACACGATCCTGATGCCGGCCGGCACGCCGAGCAACGCGCTCGTCATCGAACCGCTCATCCGCCAATATGAAAGCGTCCTGAATCCAACGAACATTTCCCCTTCCGACACCGCGCTGGATTACGCGGCCTGGGGACCGGCGTGGGGCAACACCACCTTCAGCATTTTCCCGAACTTCGCCCAGCAAATCATTTCCACCTTTCTGCCCGGCCGGCGTCATTTCCTCTACGGCAACGCCACACTCAATGGCGATTTCATTCCCGCCGCGCAGCCGACCAACGCCGTGGTTCTGATCAACTCATCGGATTACGACCCCGTGAGCGGCAATCCGGCGGAACAATATGTCGAACTGCGCAACACAAATGCCTACGCCGTGGACGTTTCTTACTGGCGGCTCACTGGGGCGATTGAATTCACCATGAGGCCCGGCACGGTCATTCCCGCCGGCGAATCGCTTTACCTCGCCGCGAACATCAACGCCTTCCGCGCCCGCGCCCGCGGTCCGCACGCCGGGCAGAACATTTTCGTGCAGGGGCCTTTCGCCGGCCTCTTAAGCACCCAGGGCAATTCGCCCTTGATTTTGCAAAATAACCAGGGGGCGCTGGTCAGCCAGAATAACTTTGCGGGAAATCCCTCCGCCGCGCCGTTCACCGCCGGAAATCTCGTCGTGTTGCGCGTGGGAGACGGGACAGAATCTTTGGGAGGTTCCGGCAATTCAGTTTTCATTGACCAATTCACGACCAATGGCGCGCCCGCTGGCAGCATTGCGATTCCTGATAATGCTCCCAACGCCTTGCTCGTCAGCGGCGCCGCGTCGTCCGAAGGCGCGATGACTCGCTCGGGGGATGGACGGCTGCTGGTCATAGCCGGCTACAATATTGCCTTGACGAACGCCGCGCTGTTAGGTTCCTCGCTCGCAAGTGCCAGCGCCGCCAGCGCGCCGCGCGCCCTCGGGGTGCTGGACGCTCACGGGAATTTCGCCATCGCCGCCGTGACGACCAATCAGTACGGCGGCGACAACATGCGCTCTGGCACGACGGACGGAAGTGGGAATTATTGGGGCGCGGGCGCGACGAGCGGCACATTCTATTTCGGCAGCGGCCCGCCCAATACCATTCAAACGAACATCGTCAATTCCATCGTCATCCAGGACCTGGGCGGGAATCTTTATTTCAGCACGCAAAAAGACCGGCCCGGCCTCTGGCAGATTCCCGCAACACCCACCGTTTCCGCCACCAACACGGTCATGTTCTTGAGCGCGGGCTCCAAGGCCAACCCCTACGCGTTCGCGCTCAACTCCAATGCCAGCACCGCCTATCTCGCGGACGACACGCTCAAAGGCGCCGGCGGCATCCAGCGCTGGGATTTCAGCGGCGGCGCGTGGGCGATGACTTATGCGTTCACCAGCCTGACGAATGTGGGCGCGCGTGGTGTCGCGGTGGATTTCAGCCGCGCGAACCCCGTCATTTACGCCACCACGGCGGAAAGCATCGCCAACCGCCTGGTGGTCATCACCGACACCGGCGCCGATTCATCCGCCACCACCCTCGCCACTGCCGGCGTAAATCAGATTTTCCGCGGCGTGGCGCTCGCCCCAAATGCGGCGGTGGACCCACACATCTTTAACAGCGTTGCAAACACCAACGGCTTCGACATCACCTGGACCTCCTTGCTGGGCCAGAATTACACCGTGCAATGGGCCAGCGACCTCTCCAGCGCCAACTGGACGACGTTGACCAACCTGACCTCCACCCTGCCCACGACAACCGTGATAGACGCAACCGCTCCCGCCGACACGAACCGTTTTTACCGGATTATTATGAATCTCTAAGAGGCGGACACACGTTCTGTCCCAATGAAGGCACTTGTTGGATTCGGTCTGGGAGAACGACGGGGGGGGGCATGGTCGTTTTCTGCCCTCCTCAACGGGATTGATCGGCTTCGCGCGGGGCGCGACGATCGAGTTTTCCGGTGGCGGTTTTTGGCAAATCGTCAATAAAAACGATCTGTTCCGGCAATTTGTAGGCGGCCATCCGCGGCCGCGCAAAATCGATGAGTTCTTCCGGCGAAAGTTCATGTCCGCGGCGCCGAACCACGTATGCCACCACAATTTCTCCCCAAATTGGGTCAGGTCGTCCGCCTCAACTTCCTGCGGAGAAATATTGCTGCCGCCGCGGATGATGATTTGCTTGCTCCGCCCGGCAAACCAGTAGTAACCGTCGGCGTCACGGCGCGCCAACTCACCCAGGTTTGAATTAGCGACATTGCACTTTGCTGTCTCTGCGGTGAGTTGGGAGTTTTCGCCTGTAGGAATGCCGGATTTTAGGGCTTTTGTCAAATAACAAAACTCATCCACTCTCCAAAATCACAAAAAAAATGTGTGAGCCGTTCCATTTTTTCCGTGACAAAGTGAGGACTCGATGGTAGCAATTTTTGTAGCTGATTTCGTTCGCGAGGTTCGTGAGGGAAATCTGGCTGATGGTCTGGGTTCCTACTTCCTCCACCCGCTCCATTTGTAATTGGGTTCGGCTTTCTCCTCCATCGCCTTACTCCGGCTGCGCGCACCCTGATGGCGGCGCGCAGTCAAAACTAAACTTTAAATGATGAACGCCTGCTTGACTTATGAAACCTCTTTTTGCCGCCGCTGCCGCCCTCTTGCTCGTGGGATGCGATCTCCACCATAATCGTTCCGAACACGTCGAACTGATCCTTAATCCAACCCCGCCTGGCTCCGCCACTACCTTTGAACTGCGCTTCGACGAGCCGATGGTGGGGCCGGACAAAATCGGGCATCCGGCGGAGCCGTCGCCACTGGTCTTCGACCCGGTTCTGGGCGGCCTCTTTACCTGGCTCAGCCCTCGCAGTGGCACGTTTGTGCCGTCCGAACCTCTGGCACTGGACCACCGTTACAAACTCTCTTTGCGGCGCGGCTTGACGGGTGCCGATGGGCACCCATCTCCAGCCGTTTTGCACACTCGACTCAAGACGCCGCCATTCGCGATGGTTGATTCGGACCCTCGACGCACCCAGGAAGACCTAAGTTCGCAACAAGTCGTGACGCTCATTTTCGATGCTCCCGTGCGCGCCGCCGACCTGGCGCCCTTTCTCGAATTCCGCGATGCCGAACGTGACCGGCTAGCGGTTACAGTCCGTCAGGGAACAAACGAAGATCGGCCCTGGAACTATCGGCAGTTGGATTTGCCGGCTAGTCTGGCTTCCAACCTGGTGCTGGTAGCGCCGCAAAAACCCCTGCCGGTGGGCGAGAATTGGCGATTGGTCCTTCGCCGTGGTCTCCCGGCGGCTGAAAAAGGACTGCGCTTGCGGACGCGCGCCGAAGTTCCAATGGGCGATGTGCAGCCTTTTATTTTCGAGGAAGCAATCGCGCGCCACTTTATCGAAGGTGGCGCCTCAATTGTTCTTCGGTTCTCCAAACGAGTCGCGCCGTCCTTGACCAACGATTGGAGCCATTGGATTCAACTGGAGCCAGCCGTGTCCAATGTGACGGCGGAGATCGAAGACAAGTGCCTGACGTTGCAGGGTGATTTTCGGAGCGGGACCAGCTACGGGCTTACCGTGAAGACTAGCTTGCCTGCCGGAGAGTCCTTCACTTTGGCCGACGGCGCGCTGACCAACATTGTCATGCCAGGCATTCCGCCGCGGCTCTATTTTTCAGCCTTTGCCGAAGACCAGCAAGCGGTGGGACGCCGCCTGTTTCCCTTGCTGGCCGTGAACGTGCCGGCCATCCATCTTCGGGCCAAATTGCTGCAGCCGGATGCGGCCATTTACGCCTTTCGTGGCTACGAAAGCTACTACCGCTCCTGGCCCGACTATGGGCGCCACGCCGAGAACTACCAGCGGGTGGATTACAACTTGTTCGCCGGCCGAACCATCTTCGATGAACAACTGGCCGGTTCGCCGCAGGCGGATGTTGCCACTAATGTGATGCTGGACTGGAACAGGGTGCTGGGCGGGCGTAAGGCCGGCGTCATTTTTGTCGAGGCGGAGCGGGCGGGCGAGATTGATGAATCCAACCCGCGCCTGGGCACGCAAGCCTTGATGCAATTGACCGATCTGGGCCTGGCCTGGAAATCCGCCACTGGGTCTCTGGATGCCTTTGTCTTTTCTCAGAGCACCGGTCAACCCGCCGCTGGCGCTTCGGTGAGATTGTTCGACGACGAGAACCAGGTCCTGCAAGAAGGCCTCACCGACCATCAGGGGCTGGCGCACCTGAAATGTCCGACCAACGCGCAATGGCTGGCAGCAGCGCTCGGCCAAGATTTCCACGCGTTGAGAATCGACGCTCATGGCATCGCGCTTTACGGCTTCGATCTTCCACAGTCTTCCGGCAATGATGCCGCAAACGCCAGTCCGGTGATGGTCTTCAGTGACCGCGATTTTTACCGCCCAAAGGAAACGCTCCACCTCAAGGCCCTGGCGCGGGATTGGACGAGCGACGGTCTGGCGGTTCCGTCCGAATTGGCTGGCACGCTGGAATGTTTTGACGCGAGACAGCAATCGTTCTTTTCCAACGCCATTCAATTCAGCGCCCGCGGCGCCTGCTCGGTTGATGTGCCCCTGCCGAAAGGTCCGTGCGGAGATTATGTCGCCCGCTTCCACCTGGGCGACTCGGTCTGCGACCATTCCTTCCAAGTTCAGGAACTGCAGCCGAACCCATTTGAAGTGACCGTCCGCGCCAAGCCCGAATATGCGGCCGGCGAGAAAGTGGAAATTCCAGTTTCCGCCCAATATTATTTCGGCCAGCCGCTGTCGCGGGCGCGCGTAAAATGGTCCATGGAGATGGAGGAGAGCGGCTTCAAGCCGCCGGGCTTTGAGGACTTCAATTTTCTGCGCGCGTCGGCTGGATCACATCTTGCCTTCTCCGGCGAAGCGCAAATCTCGAACTCTTCGAACTGCCTCATCACCCCAGAAATGCCGTCGAACAACGCGGCGCCCCGGCCGCGGACGGTATCGCTTCTGGTCGAGACCACGGATTTGGACCAGCAAACCGTGTCCAGCGGCGTACAGTTTACCTATCACAGTTCGGATTTTTACCTCGGCTTGGGCCAGACGAACTCGGTTTGGACGAGCGGCCAGGAATCCCCTCTGCAAATTGTGGCCGTCGGGGCCAACGGCAACCCTTGGCCGCAACCAGTGGCCGCACACCTCCAACTCAAGCGCGTGGATTATCAGCCGGTGCGCTTGCAGGGCGCAGGCAGGACGATCCGCTATCTGCCCCAATCCGTCTCTTCCAACGTGCTCGAACGCGAAATTGAAATCCGGGGCCTGACAAATCAACTGTTGACCGCAGCCGAGCCGGGACAATACGCGCTGGAGATTTCTGCCACAGACACGCGCGGGCGCCAGGTGGCCACCTCGCTTGAATTCACCGTCGCCGCACCCTCCAGCCTGGCTTGGAATTATCGCGATGAGGTCCGCATGGAACTCCAACCTGACCGTGCCGAATACGCTCCCGGAGAGACGGCGCGACTGCTGGTCAAGGCGCCTTTCAGCGGCGTGGCATGGGTTACGGTCGAACGCGAAGAAATTCTTCGTTCCTTCTCCACCCGTCTCGACGGCAATGCGCCAGTGATTGAAATACCCGTCGAACGCGGCGACATGCCCAACGTTTTTGTCTCGGTCCTTCTGACGCGCGGTTCCGACAACTGCCCGAGGGAAGTTAAAGAGCCCGAATATCGCATCGGATATTGCCAATTGCCCGTGCATGCCCCAGCCAGCCGGCTGGCCGTCTCGGTTGTTTGTCCGGCCACCAATTATCTTCCCGCCCAACCGGTGGAGGTTACGGTCAACGTCAACGATATTTCAAATGCTCCGGTGGCTGGGGCGGAAGTGACCCTTTACGCGGTGGACGAAGGCGTCCTCAGCCTGGGCGATCCCGGGCTGCCTGATCCCATCGCTGTTTTTTATGCGCCGCGTTCCTTGGCCGTCAGTTCCGCCATTTCGCTGCCAAGCCTGATGCCGGAGGACCTTGAACCGCGCCAGTACGCCAATAAGGGCTACCTGGGAGGAGGCGGCGGCGAGCTTTGCCACGTGCGCAAGAACTTCCTCTCCTGCGCCTTTTGGAACGCGACCCTGGTCACCGGACCGCGAGGGTTGGTCACTGCCAGGTTCCTGGCGCCGGATAGTTTAACCCGCTATCGGGTCATGGCGGTCGCGCACCTGGACGATCGCTTCGGCTCCGGACAAACGGCCTTCGAGGTGAGCAAACCGTTGTTGATCGAACCGGCGCTGCCGCAGTTCGCCCATGTCGGGGATCATATCCTCGCCCGTGCTGTGGTTCACAATCAAAGCCGCCATGCGGGCGAGGTGGTGGTGAAATTGGAACTGGATGACAAGGCGCAGGCCGTTGGCACAGACAAACATATTCCAATTGCCGCCGGCGGATCGGAGGTGGCCGAATTTCCCGTCACCTTTGTCGGCACTGGAACGGCAAAGTGGATTTGGCGGGCCTGGTTTGCCGATGCCCCGCGAGACTATACCGACGCCACCGAATGTTCTCTGGACGTTGGTTATGTTCTGGCGTTGCTGCGTCAAACGCTTTTGGCAACTGTGGATGGTTTCTCGACCAACCTGTTCGCCAAAGCAAACCCGCAGTTGCTTGCCGGAACCGGTTCCGTGATCATCCGGGTTTCCAACACGCGCCTGAACGACTTGGGCGAGGCAGTTTTGCAATTGTTGCATTATCCCTACGGCTGCGCCGAACAAACCGGCTCCAGCATGTTGCCGTGGATTGTGTTGAGTGACACTCCGGCGCTCCGTTCTGTCATGGGCTGCCGTTCCAATGAAATCGAGAGCGCGGTCAGCGATGGGGTGGAGCGGCTCTTTACGATGCAAACGCCCGGCGGCGGCCTGGGCTACTGGCCGCACGCGCGCCAACCCATGCTCTGGGCCAGCGCCTACGGGGCGATGGTTTTGACATTAGCCCAACAGCGCGGCTGGATGGTGCCGGAGCCGCAGTTCAACAATCTGCTTTCCGGCCTGAGCGCGCAACTGCGCGCACCGGATGACCAAAGCTCCTTTTCCGATGAATGCCTGGCCCTTTACGCGCTGGCCCTGGCCGGAAGGGCTGAACCGGCCTATCACGAGAAGTTCTTCTCCCTCCGTGGCCAGCTTTCCACCGAGGATCAGGCCTTGCTGGCCCTGGCCATTTTGCAAGCCAACGGCCCGCCGGAAATGGCCAGGGAATTATTGACGACAAATCAAACTGCCAGGCATTCGGTCTCCGCAAACTTTGGTGGCCCTTCACGCGAGATGGCCATCCGCCTTCTGGCCTGGATTCGGTTCCGGCCGGAAAGCCGGGAAGTAACTTCGCTTTTCGACGCGCTCATGCGCCAACAGCGCCAAGCCCATTGGGACACGACCCAGGGTGATGCCTGGGCGCTGCTGGCATTGACGGAATACTCGCGACGTGTTGAAGGTTCTCTCCAAGCGGCCGACGGTGAATTGCACTGGCGCGACCAAATCATTCCCTTTCGCCTCGATGCGAGACAGCCTGCCTTTGAGAAGACATTCGCTTTGACAGGAGACGCGGAGCCCATTCCAGCCCTCCGGACTTCCTCGCCGCGCCGCCTTTATGTCTCCGCCGCCTTCGAAATCCGCCCGCCGGGAACGACGCAACCCCGGCAGGACGAGGGATTTGGATTGCAACGATGTTATCAGCGTTTGGATGGGGAAAACCATCCATGCGGCGGAGACCTGGCTGTCGGCGACCGCGTTCTGGTCACACTCGAACTGGCGGCGCGGAATGCGGCCCGTTATGTGGTCGTTGATGATTCGTTGCCAGCCATTCTGGAACCGCTTCCCACGGCGACCGCTTTTGACGAACAGCGGGACTGGGTTTGGAGTTTTCACGAGTTTCGCAAGGACCGCGTCTTGTTCTTCGCCGATTATTTGCCCGCTGGGAACCACACGCTGCGTTATTGCGCCCGCGTCCGTGCGGTCGGCGAAGTCAACGCGCCTTCGGGCAAAATAGAAGAAATGTATCATCCGCTGCGCTTTGGGCTGACCGGGACACAAACCCTCGAGGTAAAATGAAGAAAAGGTTTCTCCTCATCGGTCTGGGAGCGATATTGCTGTTGGGGCTAAGCGGGCCGCTTCTCATTTCCTTCGTGCCCTTGCCGCCAGCCTTGTTCGCCCCGCCGCCGTCGTCCGTCGAGTTGTTGGACCGGAATGGAGAGCCGTTGCGATTGGCCCGCGACGGCGATCGCCCCTTCCAACAACGCGTTGAGTTGGCGGAAATCCCTCAGGCGCTGGTCAGCGCCACGCTGGCGGCAGAAGATAGCCGGTTTTGGAATCGCCACGGCGTGGATTGGCGGGCGGACATGCGCGCCGCCTGGCAGTCGGTTTGGAACCGGCGCATCATTTCCGGCGCTTCCACCATCACGCAGCAGTTGATCAAGTTGGCCCATCATCGGCCGCGAACGTTCAAAGCCAAGATCATCGAGACAGCGCAGGCGCTGCGCTTGGAGCAAATCTGGGACAAACAGAGAATTCTCGCCGAGTATCTGAACCGGGTGGATTATGGCAATTACAACTGTGGCTGCGTGGCGGCGTCCGAATTCTACTTCGCCAAACCGCCGCGCGATCTCAGCACCGCCGAATGCGCCCTGCTGGCTGGATTGCCGCAGTCCCCGACGCGATTGAATCCGCGCTCCCACTTCGCCCGCGCCCTTCGTCGTGAGGTATGGATTCTCACGCGCATGCGCCAGGAGGGTCGGCTGACTGCCGATGAATTCCAGCGCGCTTCGCGTGAGCCGTTGCGGCTGGCTCATGGCGGACGCGTCTTCGAGGCGCCTCATTTTGTCGATTTACTGTTGGAACAGGGAGGGTTGGCTCTGGGCAATTCCAGCGTCCGCACCACGCTCGACTTGCGCCTCAATCGGTTCGCCAGCCAGACCTTGCGGCACCAACTTGGCCTCTTGCAGACCAAACACGCCGGCGAAGGGGCGATTGTGGTCATCGAGAATCAGACCGGCAACGTCCTCGCGCTGGTCGGTTCGCGTGATTACTTTTCGGCGCAGTCGGGGCAAGTCGATGGCGCGTATGCGCCGCGTTCGACCGGGTCCGCCTTGAAGCCCTTCCTTTATTGGCTGGCCTTTGAGCACGGCGCGACGCCTGCCTCCATCGTGGCCGATATTCCGACGGATTTTGCCACCAGCACCGGCGTGTTCTCTCCGGTCAACTATGACCGCCATTGTTATGGCCCCGTGCGTTATCGCGTCGCGCTGGCCAATTCGCTCAACATTTCAGCGGTGAAAGTTCTCGATTCGCTGGGGGGAGCAGAACCGCTGCTGGATCGGCTGCGGCGCTGCCATCTTTCCACGCTGACCCGCCCGGACAGTGATTACGGACTCGGCCTGGCAATCGGCAACGCGGAGGCGCGCCTGCTCGAACTGGCCAACGCCTACTCCACCCTGGCCCGTTTGGGCGTCTGCCAGCCATACCGACTCGTACCCTCTGCCCCCGGCCAGAATACCGGCGAGCAGCGTATCGGCGACGCGGATGCAGCTTGGCTGATTGCTGACATTCTCAGCGACAATGACGCACGAACCGCAGCCTTCGGCCCGGAATCTTCGTTGCGCTTTGATTTTCCGGTGGCGTGCAAAACAGGGACCAGTTCGGATTTTCGGGACAATTGGGCTTTTGGTTACACCCCGGAATTCACCGTGGGGGTTTGGGTGGGCAATTTTGACGGCTCGCCCATGCGGCACATCTCCGGTGTTACGGGCGCGGCGCCCATTCTACACGATCTCTTCAATTATCTGCACGACCAATACGGCACCAGTTGGTACGGCCGTCCCGCCAACATCGTGGAGCGCGGGATCGATCCTCTTACCGGCAAGCTTTCGTCACGACCAGATGCTGTCAATGAGAAGTTCATGGCCCACAGCCTCCCGCCTGCCAACAGGGCCGACGACTACGACGAAGCTGGCCGTGTCCAGCTCGGCCCGGAATATCGGCAATGGCTGGCCAGCGCGGACAACTGGCTGACAGGTCGGGCTGTCTTGCGCGAAGCTGAGCAAAACCTGCGCGTCAAGTTCCCTTTGCCCGGGACCATTCTTTTTCTCGACCCTGACCTTCCGGACCACGGTCGCCGGCTTTATTTGAGCGCCGAGGGGACGGACGAGGCCGAATGGTCCAGCGATTCCCTGGAATGTCGTCGAGAACGGGATCGGAGCGTGGCTCTCTTGGCGTTAGGCCGGCACGAATTGACCGTGAGCAATCCCCGCACCGGTGCCACTCAACAAACCTGGATCGAAGTCAAGGAACGGTGAGTAGATTTCGTTTCCACTGCGTCGCCAGGCGAAAAAACCGCGCAAAGCCGTTGGTCATCGGACCAGGTTGCACGGTTTTCCCTGGCCATATTATTAGCGATTACGCCAGTTGACGCCGCCCGACGGCGCCTTGCTTCAGCATACCGGCACCTACGATTAGAGGCCCATTCAAAGGGCGGCGAGGTGCTGGAATCGAGATCCTTTCATCGCTGTCCCTTGCGAATGGTGAAATTGTCGTAGTCCACTATGTAGAGGTTGGTGGCGCTGTCCACCGCGATGGCATTGGGAAAATTAAACGCCGCGTTGGTGCCCCGGCCATCGATGTTGCCGTATGTATATGTCACGCTGGTCCACTCCCACCAATACCTCGGATCGTAATCCCACACGCTTCCTACTCCTCCCAAAGTGGTGACCATGCCCGCCGGCGTCACTCTGCGGATGGCGTCGTTAAAAGTGTCGGCAACGTAGATGTAGCCGGCAGCGTCCACGGCCAGGCCGCTGGGGTAGCCAAAGAGCGCGTTGGTCCCCATTCCATCGGCGAATCCGGCCACGCCCAAAAAGCCGCCAACGCTGTTCCCGGCCAGCGTCGTCACCACTCCCGACGCTGTGATTTTTCGGATCGTGCAGTTACCCGTATCAGTCACATAGACGTTGCCGGAGTTGTCCACCGCCACGCCCATTGGAACGAAAAACCTCGCGTTGGCGCCCGTTCCATCGTCGTTTCCGTGGAGCCCTGCGCTTCCGGCCAAGGTCGAAACCATCCAGCCCTGGGCGGAGGGGGTCAGTTTGCTGATCACGCCATAATAGGCATCGGCCACATAGAGATTGCCGTTGGTATCCGCTGCCAGGCCGCTGGGGTAACCAAAACGGGCGCTGAGGCCATCTCCATCTTGGGACCAGAAGTCGCCGGCGCTGCCGGCAATGGTCGAGACCCACCAGCCGACACCCACGCGCGTTAGCATGCGGATGGTGGAGTTGAGGGTGTCGGCCACGTAAACGTTGGTGGCGCTGTCCGTCACCGTGACGGCCATGCCGGCAGTAACGTCATACAACCACTCGTTACCGAGGGTACCCCCACAGTTATAGGCGCCGGAGGGAAGGCTAAACTGCGCGTTGGTTTCCAGTCCATCGGCGCTGCCCGCAACTCCCGCCTGGCCGGCGATCGTCGTGACTGTCCCGTCCGGCGTCAGCAACCGGATCACGTTGTTTGAGCCGTCGGCCACGTAGATGTTGGTGAAGCGGTCCACGGCTGTGGCCGTGGGCCAGTTAAAGAGGGAATTGGCGGTCCGGCCATCCCGCCAGCCCGAAACGCCCGGTATCCCGGCCAGGGTGGTGAAAAGCCAGCCTTGATTGGTGTGGTTGACCACGAGCCAGCTGAACTCATCCCAGCGAAACGAATTTTCCCCAGGATACTGGGACAGCACCTTGACTCCCAGACGGTTTGTACCTGGGTTCAAAGCAATTGCCGCACCCGGTGCCATGTCCACGCGCACGCCATTGGTGTCGAACACCTGGGTCCCAATCGTGCCGCATACGCCGGCGATCAGCCGCACGCTAATTTGGACTTGGTCAGCTCCCGTGGAGATCGGCGTCTCGCCGGGGGTGTCGGTGCGCACGTTGGCGTCGGTCACCCAAGCACCGTTTTGCAACTCCTGCAGAGAAATGTTGAAAACGTCGAAACAGTCATTGCCAATCGTTTTCGCTTGCAGTTCATTCCATCGTTGCCCGAGCTTGATCCAATCGTTCATTGTATCTTTGGCAAACCAGTTGATTTTGGGAAAGGCGATGGTGGGGCTGTCGGCGGTTTCCGCGGCGTAATACGGCACGAATGCCTGGCTGGCGTCATCATAGACAATCTTGCGGTCTGTCGCTGCAGGAACATTGGGATCGGCCACGTAAATCGTGCCGCTCTGAACACTGTAGGCGACCATTGAATGCGCCAGCGAGCCGCTGAGGAAACTCGTCATGATGTTTACGTATTGGGGCTGATGCGAAACCATCATCGAGTAGGTAAAGCAGCGAAGCGTGTCTAAATCCGCGCAGCCGAATATCGTGGCGAACTTGTAAGAGACACTATTCCAGTCGGTATCGTTTTGGACCACAGAAGCCAGCTTGATTCCCAGCTCATCATCGTCCCCAAAGGACGGGGTGCGGAAGGAATACAACGAGTTATCGTAAAGGTTGTACAAAGAGGGGGCGCCCTTTAGCTTTTGGGTGCAATAGTACCACATGGCTGTTTGAGATTCCCCAGAGCAATAGCCGTTCGGAGCCCAAACGGACCCTCGGTTTGTAAACTCCCAGTCATCGACGCCGGGTTGGAAGCCCGAATCAACATTCGGAAGCAGCGCACTGTAGGGAATCTTCGAAATGAACCAGCCCGAAAAGTGCCGCGTGGCTACGGTGATCGAATTGGTGGAAAGCGCCACCAACGGCATCCCTTCCAATTCCCCGGTGCTTGCATCGTAGATAAATCCCATCGCAAACTCATTGCTCGAAAGGCTCACTGGCACGGTCACCGTCATGAGCTGGCTGGCCAACGCTCCACCGTTCTCTATCTGGATTAGCGGTGTGATCGGATTGACGGAGGAAGGGAAGTTGTGCGCGATGATCGGCGCATAATTGATCGTGTTGGTTTGGCGGTTGGTGTATGCTCCGGCCGGCACGCTGAGTACCAGCCCATCTAGCGGCGAACCCGTCGCGGGCACGGTAAGCGTCGCCCCGTTGGTATCGACGCCATTCGTCAAAACAGGCACGGGCGGGCAGGTGATGAATTGCCCGAATTGGGTTAGCTCGGCCCCAAGCCGCAGGAACAACGGTCCCGAACCGCGGTTCGATGCGCGGTTGAGCATCTGAACGCTCAGCATCCCCGAGCCCAAATCGGCCACTTCTTGCAACACGACCCCGCAGGGGGCCCAAGTGCGCAGGTCTGGCGAGGCATAGAGGTTCAAACGAACGCCTTGGGCTGTGGAGTCCAGGCTCAAGTTCACGCCGAATAACGCCTGCCCGTTCTGCTGAACCAAGACGGGCTGAAACAACGGGTCGGGCCCCGGCGTGTTGGGGTCCAGTCCCATGGCGAACTTGAGCAGATTGGGAATGCCATCGCCCGCAGGGGCGTTGGTGGGATCGCTGGCGTTGCTGGGCAGGTTGTGAGCTTGGACCCAATCAGCGTACGTGCCGGCATGGGCTGTGCCCAGGCCTATGACCAGCATGCTGGACAAGGCCACCAGCACTCTCTGGGCGGTCAGGTGTTTGATGGTTTTCGTAGTTCCGTCTTAATTCAAAGCGCGCGGCGTGGTTCTTGCAAAAACTTGTAACTTTTTTGAAAAGTTCGGCGCGCTGGCCTGGAATAACTCGCGAGCGTGATCATCGGCGCCAATTGCGCCATTGGGCCCAATGTTCTGATCGAAATTGCCCATTCCAACTCGGTAGTCGTTGCTGAGGCCAATTGAAAGGAAGGCAAGGAGCTTAAGGCGACAGCTTGGCGCGATAAAAGCGAGCGCCCGCGACGCGCGACGCGGACGAATCAACCGATTGCCCGGCGGCGCTCGTCAAAGTGAGACTGGCAAGTTGGCTCCAGTGAATGAGATCGGTTGAGGCTTCGATGGCATAGGTGCTGCCCGGTGTGCCGCGGAGAGTGAGTTGCAGGCTGCCGTTGGCCAAAAAAGCAGCGGATAATAGGAAGGGCACCGCCGACCTCGGCGTGACCATGATCGTCCCATTATCCCCCACGGCCACAAAACTGCCATTGGTGAAAATTACGGAATAGAGGTCGTTCACCGTCGCCGAACTGCTGGAAGTCCAGTCACTCCCATTGCCCCGAACGGTCCAACCGCCATCTCCCACCGCGACAAACTCGTCGTCGCCCCAGGCGACGGACCTCAGGAGGCTGGCTGCCACCGCATAGTTTGTCTGCAAAGTCCACTCGGTCGCGTCCGGCGACGTCTCGATCATGCCCGATTCGCCCACGGCCACAAATTGCTTGTTCCCATATCCGACGCCAAAGAGTTCGCTCATGGTCGAGGGTTGATTGGCGCTCAGGGTCCACTTTTTTCCGTCGGCCGAACTGGCAATCGTGCCATCCCAAGCCACGACTACGAATAGTCCGTTGCCATAACAGATCCCCATCAAGTCCTCGACTAGCCCGGTGGTATGGGGCTTCCATTGCACGCCATCGCTTGATGCAAAAACCTCTCCCTTATTGGCCGCGACAACGAAAGCCCCGCTGCCGAATGCAATGGCATTCAGCGGAGCCCCCAAGTCGGTCTGCTGTGCCCAGTTTTGTCCGTCCGTCGAGGTGTAGATCGAGCCTTCGCTTTCAGCGGCAACAAAGACGCCGTTGCCCCAACTCACGCCGTTGAAGGACGCATTGTCTAATCCGGCGCCCGGGGCCGTCCAATCCAACCCGCTCGTGGAAACTGCCGACGAATCCGAGTCGGAGCCGATTGCCACGTAAACCTGTCCATTGCAGACTACACTATAAAGATCGGATGTCACCGGCGAGGCAAGAACCGACCACCTTAGAGGAGCAGGAACTGCCAAACTGGCCATTGCGACCGTCAAGCCAGTTCCACCGTCGCCGACGACGACAAATTGAACGTTCTCCCCAACGAGGCCGTTCAGGTTCTCATCGGCAAGACTTTGCATTTGCGTCCAGTTCGTGCCGTCAGGCGAGACGAATAACGTCCCGTTCTCGCCTGCGGCCACCAAAAGCCCGTCCCAGAAACATGCGCTCAAAAGATGCAAGCCGCAGGCCGCCTGTTGCACCCAGTTCAACCCATCCGAGGAAGTGTAGAGATTGCCATACCAATCAGCGGCCACGAACATTCCATTCCCGCCGCACACGCCATCGGTATTGTCCGTTAAACCATCGCCTCCAACTGTCCAGTGGATCCCATCGGTCGAGGTCAAACTGGTCGCGCTTTCATTTCCCGTGACGACAAAACGCCCATTGGCCCAGATAATGGCTTCGAGATCACTTGTGGTCCCGCTATCAGCCACCGACCAGTGGCTGCCGTTAGCCGAAGTGATGATCACGCCGCTGGCGCCAATCGCCACAAATCGTCCAGCACCAAAGGCCACCGCGCTGAGATCAACGTCGGTTGCCGTCGTATTGGTCGAGGTCCAATTGTCGCCGTCCGTGGAAGTAACAATCCATGCCTGGACGCCGACTCCGACAAACATGCCATTGCCATAGGCGATGCCGTTGAGGCTCCCGGGGGTTGACGGGTAATTGGTCTGCGCGGACCAGGAAGCGCCATCCAGTGATGTAAAGATGTTTCCTTGGTAACTGACTGCCACATACGTTCCGTGGCCATAGGCGACGGCCATGAGATCGTTAGAGGTGCCAGTGCCCGTTGGTGAAGGTGGCCCGGCCTCGAGACTCCAAAACCCCGATTGAACAACGACGCTGTCCGCGACCACCATGCCCGGCTCGGCTTGGCCGATGGTGCCCATGATCGTGCAGCCGTTGCCGCTGCTGGTTCCGCCGCCATTCGAGACTCGGTACCAGTCCACGTTTGCGGCCCGCGCGCTGGTCAAGAGCGCGGACAAAGCCAGGCAAATGCCGAGGCCAGACAGCCTCCGCTTAGGACTAGACCTTAGGCAGGGACGCCGCGCCGAGGCGTCCGGCTCGCAATTTGACCCCAGGCCCTGGTCCCTTGAGCCTGGATTGTTCGGTTCCGGTTTAAGCCTGCAAAATCCCCATTCATTATTCTCGGTGTTCATAGATTTTAGTTTACTTGGGAGTTTGGATGGCCCGCGCAACCGTCTGCCTGAGTTCGGCGACACTCTCCTTGAGCGCCTGAATCTCGGCGTTCCGCGCCGTTAATTGCTTTTCCATCGCGGCGTTCTGCTGCTCCAGTTTTTGGTTCAAACCCTGAATAGCGGCCAGCGCCACGCCGTCGGCATCCACGGTGGTGATGCCGGTGTCGCTCTCGCCTACGTTGAAGGCGGCCTTGAAGTCTTGAGCCATCGAACCGAGATGCCGGACTGCCGGGTCCTGCGATTTGTAATTCCAAGTGGACAAGGGTAAGGCTGTTACCTTGGCGAGGAGAGCTTGGGCGTCCACCGGAGCAAAGTTCTCCTTGGCGTTGCGGTCGCTCATGCTCGTCCAAGAACCGCTGCCCGAAGCTAGGGAAACTCCTGAGGACTTACCGGAATACAATTGGTAACCGTTGGCGGCCCGCATCGTGACCGTGTTTTCTCCGGTGGATTCAAGATCGCCCGAACTGTCGTCGTTCCAAACAAAGGACCCGTCGTGCAGGGCCTTGGCTGCCTGGCCGGCGGCAAAACTGCCCACGCCACCGGCGACGTTCCAAGCGCCGCCAGGAACAGTCGCGTACCAGTTCGTGGCCGCGTTGTCGTGGCCGCCGCCAACGGCACCGCGGTTGCCGCTGGCGAGGTTGGCGGTGCCACCGCCGATGGTCGCGGCAGTCCCACTGGCCGTGTTGCCCGAATCATTCGATCCATCATAGCCCCCGCCCGCCACTACCGCGGCTTGGCCGGAGGCGGTGTTCTGATCGCCGCCGCCCACAGCCGAATAATCCCCGCTGGCACTGTTGTAGATGCCGCCAGCCACCGTCGCCTCCTCGCCGCCAGCCGTGTTAGCATATCCACCAGCGACCGTCGCGCTCAAAGCAGCGGAGTTGCCGAGGCCGCCACTCACCGTCGAGAGATTGCCACTGGCGTTGTTAATCTCACCGCCGCCGACTGTCGAACCGGCACCGCTGCCACTGTTCATATCGCCACCAGCCACTGTCGCATAATCGTCGCTGGCACTGTTTGCGTTGCCGCCGCCCACCGTCGAGTAGGAACCGCTGGCACTGTTTGTGTTGCCGCCGCCCACCGTCGAATAGACGGCGCTGGCAGTGTTGAAGTCGCCGCCACCGACCGTCGAGGCGCCTCCACTGGCGGTGTTATTGGCTCCTCCGCTCACAGTCGTTTGCTGGCTGCTGGCGTTGTTTGCGTCGCCGCCGCCCACCGCCGAATAATCCCCGTTGGCACTGTTGTAGTTGCCGCCAGCCACGGTCGCCCCCTTGCCCCCGGCCGTGTTATCATATCCACCAGCGACCGTCGCGAGGTCGCCGCCTCCAGTATTGCCATAACCTCCGCCAACCGTGGAATCGCCGCCACTGGTAGTGTTGTGCCAACCGCCGGCCACCGTCGAATTGGGGCCGCTGGCCATGTTTTCCGCGCCGCCACCCACCGTCGAATCGCCGTTACTGGCGATGTTTTCGAACCCGCCACCCACCGTGTCCTCTCCGCCAGCCACGTTGCGAAAGCCGCCGCCCACAGTGGCGTACATGTTCGTTGCCAGGTTGGCAATGCCGCCCCCCACTGTGCCGAAGTCGCCGGTGACGCTGTTGGAGTAAACGCCGCCCCGGAAATTGGTTGCCCCGCCACCGCCAATGGTCGCACCGATGACGCCCTTGGAGACATAATTCAGCGGCGAACCGGCGATGACATTGGGCGCGCCATTTGTGTTTTGTTGAATGGTTAATCCAAGCATAGGGCCAACCGTGCCCGCGCTTTCGGCATAGATCGCGTACGGCGCGGCGGTCAGGCACTGGCGCGGCGCCAGCGTGGCAAACGAATCGGCGTTATTGGTGCGTTCCAGAAAGCTCCAGCCAGCGCATCTGGCCATCGAAGACCGCCCCAAAATCAAGGGTCACGGCGAACAGACCGTTAGAGACCGGAACACCGTTGGTATTGAACCCGCCCAGCGCATTGCCATCAGTGGCGGCGTCATAGTTGGTGAATTGCAAATCGTAAAGCCCGTTGGCCGGGCTGCCGCCGTCAAAGAGCCGGCCCTGGTAGGTGAAGGCCGTGCTGGGTTGGCCGCTCACGACCATGCCACCGGTCAGCAGCATCGCCGTCATGATAAGAGAGAATCGTCTCGTGATTTTCATAGGTTTGTTCTGGATTAATTCAAGGCGAGCGGCGCGATTCTTTCAAAGATCTGCAACTCTCTTGAAAGATTTTTTGCTCCACTTATTGCAACCAGAATGCGCCGGATTCATTGGTGCCAATAAACCATCCGGCAGCATTGGTCTGGTTCTGCAAAATCACACCTTGGGCCGCCTTATCATTCTTCGCGCCCGTCGGGCGGAACTTGACCGTCATCACGCCGGTTGCCCGATTGATGCTTGCGCTCAGTGCATTGGTGCTGCCCCCGACCTTCGTGATGTTGGTTCCTTCCAGGGCGACGTTGAAAGACAGTGGCGCGGCGAGGTTGCCGTTGGAAATGGTCAGCGTGGCATTGGTCATGGCCAACAACGGAAGTGATCCGGACGAGAAGGGCGAACCAACAATCGTCACAAGATGGGCGAAGCCAGCCGGGTAAGATGTTCTCGGGGCCGAGACCGGCTTGATCCAACTCAGCCAGCCTGTCAGCGTCATGGGCGGCTCGTTGCTGAAATTGAGCCAGCCGAGCAACGATCCTTTGCCGGTGTAAGGCGACACATAGACTGGCACCCTGCCATTCTGCGCGATGGCCACAGACTGGGGGCTAATGGCAGTACCGTCCGCCAAATACCCGCTGAAGAGCGCGGTGCCCGCCGAACTATTGCTGAAGAGCGCACAACCATATCCTCCGGGCGAGGACAACGGGGCGTTCGGCGCCGGTGGAATGAGCATGGTGAACCGGCCGATGTCATTGGTCTCTGGATGGGAGGCGGCATTGAAAATGGCGCGATCCGCCAGCAAAGGCGCGAACCAGCCAGCATTGCTGACGCTGCCAGTTAGCACGTTGTCAGGCGCAGAGACGTTCAGGTGCAAACTGACAACGACAGGCGTTTTGCCACCGCGATTGATGCGGACCTGGCTATCGCCGGGCAAATCAAACGTGCCGATGAACGGATAGCGCCCTGCATCAAGCAAAAGCAGGCCGCTGTAGTTGCCCTGACCCTTCGTGGAGATGGTTGCGGTCAAAAAGCCACAGCTTTCTTCCGTAATTCCATTGGTTGGGTAGAATAAACCATTGTACGAACCAGCCACGCCGATAAACGGATTGGTGCCCGAACTCACATTGAAAATGTAGTTGCGGACGGCGGGAGTGGAAGCCATGCCGGACAAATTGTAGCTTTGCACACTGACGCTGTTGTCTCCGGGCAGGAGGGTCAAGGCGGACGACCAACTCTTCGAGCCTTTGGCCACAACCGGTGTGGCGCCGTTGAGCGTGAGGAGGACTTGTGAAATCCCGACCGAGTCGCTGGCAGTCCCTTTGACAGTGATGCCCGCTTGGTCCGTCGTGAAATTGGGAGCCGGGCTGGTGATGGTAGCCGTCGGCGCAACCACTTCATGGACAGTGAGCGTCGCGGTGGAGATGGTCGTGCTGCCGGCAAAGTCGGAGACGATGACGGAATAGGCGCCATTATTGGCCCATTGAGCGGCAGTAATGCTGTAAGTCGAACTTCGCGCGTTCGCTATTGGTTTTCCCTTGAAGAGCCACTGATAATGCAACGCCGCCGCGCCTTGCGCGACGACACTGAAAGCAGCCGGCTGTCCGATGTTGACCGTCAAATCCATCGGTTGCTGGGCAATAACTGGAACCGACGGCTGCGAGGAGAGCCGCAAGCTAAACACCGTGCCGGAGTCGCCGGGACCGCCGGCATAGGCCGCTCCAAACAAGGTCCCGTTTGACAGCGCCAATCCCCCCTGCGGGTTCGTTCCGTCAATGTTGTTACCGTTCACGTCCGTTCCGGAGAACCCGTAAAGTGTTTTGAAGTCAGCGCCGGCGGTGCTGACGGAGAATACTGTGCCATTGCCCGCGGGACCGGCGCCTTCCGTGCTTCCATATAGCGTGCCACTGGTTAGAATCAAATCACCCCGGGGCGCGATGCCATCGTTGTTGGCTGGCGAAAATGTATGAACTACCTTGAAACCCGTTCCGTTGGTATTAAGCGCGAAGATCACGCCTCCGCCATAGAAACCGCCCAGATACGCGCCTCCGTACAAAGTGTCCCCCGACAAGACCAAGGTGCCGCGAGGGGCGGCGCCGTCTGAGTTTTCTTGGCTCAAGCTCATCGCGGAGAAAGTGTAAAGCGTCTTGAAGCCTGTGCCATCGGTGTTGATGGCAAACATCGCTCCGCTGCCCGCGGGGCCGCCCTTCATCGCCGTCCCATACAAAATGCCGTTCGACAAAATGAGGTCGCCGTACGGCTGGGCTCCCTCGCTGTTGTCCCAATTCGTATCCAAGCTTGCGAAGCTATGCAGCGTGCTGAACCCTGAGCCATCGACCTTGACTGTAAACACAGTGCCCTCGTTCCCAGCGCCACCGAAAGTGGCTGTTCCATACAAAGTGTCATTCGACAGAACCAGCCCGCCGTACGGCTCATAGCCGTCGCTGTTGGTGTCATTTGGAGCGTCCGAAAACGCATGAAGAACCTTGAACCCCGCGCCATTTGTCTTGAGAGAAAACACCGTCCCATTGACCCAAGCGCCTCCATATTGGGCGCTTCCATACAACGTATCGCCCGATAAGACCATTCCGCTATAGGGGTGGGCTCCGTCGCTGTTGGTTCCACCAATGAACGGGGAAAAAGTATAAAGGTTCGTGAAACCTGTTCCGTTGGTCTTCATGGCGAACACCGTGCCAATACCGTTTGTGCCGCCGTTTTGGGTGCAACAGTAAAGCGTGTCGCTTGCTAGAGCCAAACCGCCATTTGGCGCTGCTCCGTCACTGTTGATACTCTGAATATCGGTGGCTGAAAAAGTGTGGAGATTGAGGAACGTCTGGGCTGCCGAGGTAAGGCTTGCCAGCGATAAAACGAGGACACACAAGAGGTTAAGGGGGGTTTTCATTGGTTTCGCGGAATCAAATGACAAATGGAGGAATTCGGGTCTTGGATTTCGTCGGCCGCCGGCTGGAGAGTACCGTGTTATCATGGCGTTCGCGTCGTTTCTATGATCTCATCGCATGGTCTGTTCTCGACGGCGCACAGCGCAATCCGAACTAGAGTTACGTGTTAATTCAACGCGATCGGCGTGGTTCTTTCAAAAACTTGCCACTTTTTTGAAAGATCGCGTGGTTGCAGACTGAATTAACTCGGACATCAACATGACCAAAGATCAGGAATCCACAACGGCCCCGCCTGGCACAGATGACCTGTTGCCGACGCGGCGAAGCCTGCTCGGCAAGCTCAAGGACTGGCGCGACGACCGCAGTTGGAAGGAGTTTTTCGATACTTATTGGCGGCTGATTTATGGCGTGGCCCTTAAGGCAGGCCTCTCGCCCAGCGAAGCCGAGGAGGTCGTCCAGGAGACGATGCTCAGCGTGGCCAAGAAAATGAAGGATTTTCATTACGATGCGACCCGCGGCTCTTTTAAGGGCTGGCTCCTGCAATTGACCGGCTGGCGGATTTGCAACCAGTTCCACCGCCGCTCCGCCCGGGGAACTTCTGGCGGTCCGGAGCCCGCCGGCGGAGAGAATTCAGCAACAGCCACGGAACCAGACCCCCGGTTCGTCGCCCCGCCCGAGTTATATAAGTTGTGGCAGCAGGAGTGGGAATTGAACCTGATGCAGGCCGCGTTGGACCGGGTGCGCACCCGCGTCAACCCGAAGCACTTTCAGGTTTTCGACCTCGCCGTGATGCAACACAAACCGCTTAAGCAAATCCAGCAATTCCTGGACATGAGCATGGCGGAGGTTTATCTCGCCAAACACCGGGTCGGCAAACGGGTGCAGGCCGAACTGGCACGGTTGCGAAAACAAGAGGAGTAAGCACAGCCTGCAATTTTGGGGCAAGCGCCCCTTGCTTCGGCCCGTTCACCGAGTCCTGATCTTTAAAAATGTTGCAGATTTCTGAAAGAACCAGGCCACTCACGTTGAATTAAGACGGGACCCTGGCTCGGCTTGAGTTCAGTGTCGCCGAAAGCATGCCCTTCCATCACATCATGAAACCCACGCCAAAGCAACAGATCTCTCCGAGTTGCAAGATCTTACGCCGCACATTTGTGTTATCCACCAACGCTGAATTTCTCCGGGGATCGAGCTGGCATCCGGGCGTGTTTTGGCGATTTCTGCTCATTTTCCTCTTGGTAATTATAACGGGCGCGCGACCTCTCCGAGGCCAAGGCTCTGGAACGACTCGAACCTGGTCGGGCTCGGTGAGTTCTGATTGGTTTGACCCAAACAATTGGTCCCCCGTCGGGGTGCCCGGAGCGGTTGACACAGTAAATTTTGCCACCGGCACGATCAATCTGACAGCAGCGGTGACCATTGGCGGCCAGTTTAACTGGTCCGGCGGAACCTTGGAGGGAAGCCCTTTGACGGTGGGCAGCAATGCGGTGATGAACCTGCTGGGAAGCGGGACGCTTTCGCTTTATGGGCCATTGACCAATGAGGGGACGGTGAATTGGACGGGCAACTGCGACTTGCTGGTTCAGAACTACAACGGGACATACGGCTACAGCGGCGGCATCGTCAACCAGGCGGGAGCGATTTGGAACATCCAATGCGACCAGACCATCCAAGCCAACGGCGGTTATGGTGGC
Source organism: Limisphaerales bacterium (assembly GCA_052139695.1). Classification (GTDB taxonomy): domain Bacteria; phylum Verrucomicrobiota; class Verrucomicrobiia; order Limisphaerales; family Palsa-1400; genus PLGF01. The sequence goes on along the minus strand of JBKQWF010000064.1, from coordinate 2,533 downwards.
ACACCCTATTTCAACAACGCGGGGTTATTGCGCAAGTCGGCAGGGATAGGAACGAATATCATCAACGCGCTTTTTAACAACAATGGGGCGGTGGACGTGGAGAGCGGGGCGGTCATGTTCAATGGCGGGGGAGGTGGAAGCGGGACATTCAACGCGGGGGCGGGGGATGGCATTGGGTTTGGCGCCGACAATGGGGGCTCGGCTTTTACAGGGGCGGGGACTTACACCATCAGCGGCGGGACCGTAACGGTCAGTGGCCCGATGCGGAACCTGGTTTTGTCAGGCGGGGCGCTCAATGGGGTCAATGCCAGCATTACGAACCTGACTTGGAGCGCGGGGACTTTGGAGGGGACCGTCACGCTGTCTGGCCCGGTGAATTGGACGAGCGGCACGATTGGTGGCGAGGCATTTGTGACGATGCTGCCCAGCGCGGTGATGAACATCGCGGGGAACCAGACCCACAATTTCTACGGAACGCTGACCAACGAAGGGACGGTGAATTGGACGGGCAACTGCGACTTGCTGGTACAGAACTACAACGGGACATACGGCTACAGCGGCGGCATCGTCAACCAGGCGGGAGCGATGTGGAACATCCAATGTGACCAAACCATCCAGGCCAATGGCGGTTATGGGGGCACGCCTTATTTCAACAACGCCGGGTTGTTACGCAAGTCGGGGGGGACGGGGACGAACGTCATCAACGCGCTTTTTAACAACAACGGGGCGGTGGATGTGGAGAGCGGGGCGGTCATGTTCAATGGCGGGGGAGGAGGAAACGGGACATTCAACACGGGAGCGGGGGATGGCATTGGTTTTGGCGCCGACAATGGGGGCTCTGTTTTTGCGGGGGCAGGGACTTACACCATCAGCGGCGGGACCGTGACGGTTAGTGGTCCGATGCAGAACCTGGTCCTGGCAGGCGGCGCGCTCAACGGCGTCAATGCCAGCATCACGAACCTGACGTGGAGCGCGGGGACTTTGCAGGGGACCGTCACGCTGGCTGGGCTGGTGAATTGGACGAGCGGCACGCTTGGCGGCGAGGCATTTGTGACGATGCTGCCCAGCGCGGTGATGAATATCGCGGGGAGCCAGACCCACAATTTTTACGGAACGCTGACCAACGAGGGGACGGTGAATTGGACCGGTAGCTGCGACTTGCTGGTACAGAATTACAATGGAAACTACGGCTACACCGGCAGCATCGTCAACCAAGCGGGAGCGATTTGGAACATCCAGTGCGACCAGACCATCCAGGCCAACAGCGGTTATGGTGGCACACCTTATTTCAACAACGCGGGCCTGGTGCGCAAGTCGGCGGGGACGGGAACGAATGCCATCAACGTGGCGTTCAATAACACTGGGGCGGTGGACGCGGAGAGCGGGACGGTGATGTTCAATGGCGGGGGGGCAGGAAACGGGACATTCAACACGGGAGCGGGGCATGGCATTGGCTTTGGCGGCGACAATGGGGGCTCGGCTTTTACAGGGGCGGGGACTTACACCATCAGCAGCGGAACCGTAACGGTCAGTGGCCCGATGCAGAACGTGGTGCTGTCCGGCGGCGCGCTCAACGGCGTCAATGCCAGCATCACGAACCTGACGTGGAGCGCGGGGACTTTGGAGGGAACGGTTGCATTGGCTGGGACGGTGAATTGGACAGGTGGCCCGATTGGTGGGGAGGCCATTGTGACGACGCTGCCCCACGCGGTAATGACCATCGCGGGAAATCAGACGCACAATTTTTACGGAACGCTGATCAATGAAGGCACGGTGAATTGGACAGGCAACTGCGACTTGTATGTCCAAAATGACGCCGGAAATTACGGCTACACCGGCGGCATCGTGAACAAGGCGGGAGCGATTTGGAGCATCCAGAATGACCAGACCATCCAAGCCAGCAGTGGTTATGGCGGCACATCTTCCTTCAGCAACGCGGGAGTAATGCGCAAGTCAGCAGGAACAGAGACGAACGTCATCAACGTGGTTTTCAACAACAATGGGTCAGTGGACGTGAGGAGCGGGACGATCTCATTCGGTGGCGGCGGGGGAGGAAACGGCCAATTCATCGCCGAAGCGGGAGCGACACTGCTATTCCCGACCAGCTACACTGGGAACGGCGGGGCAACGTTCACGGGCACTGGGACCATGCTGCTGAGCGGCGGAACCTTTACGGTGGCTGGTGAAATTGACATCGCCAGCGTAGTGTTGGAGGGGGCGGCTTTGTCCGGCGTTGCCGCCATCGGCCAGGTGTGCAATTGGACGAGTGGTTCGATTGGAGGCGGTGCTGTCGTCACAATATTGCCCAACGCGGTGATGAACCTTCTGGGACCTCAGACCCTCAATTTTTACGGAACGCTGACCAACGCGGGGACGGTAAACTGGACGGGCAACTGCGACTTGTATGTCCAAAATGACGCCGGAAACTACGGCTACACTGGCGGCATCGTCAATCAGGCGGGAGCGATTTGGAGCATCCAGAATGACCAGACCATCCAAGCCAGCAGCGGTTATGGTGGCACAGCTTATTTCA